>NZ_JBVVPV010000030.1:0-79692 GCF_055811735.1 Mesorhizobium sp. WSM4850
GCATCGTTGGCTTATCATGGCCTGCAAGGGCTGGCCCTCGCCAAGGCAATCGATTCAGGTCTGCGCCGCCCCTCATCCGCCTGCCGGCACCTTCTCCCCGTAACGGGGAGAAGCCCGCTGGCCGCAGCCTCGGCGTTCTTTCCGCGATGCCCGCGATTGGCGAAACCGGCGATGACAGCGTCCTTCTCCCCGTCACTATACGGGGAGTGCCCGGCAGGGCGATGAGGGGCGGCGCAGACTTCGACGATTGGTCGTCTCCAACACGAGTGGCGCCCTATCTTTTGTCTGGAGCGATGCTCCCGCGCACGCACCCCTTGCGGTCTGCCGCAACTTTGAACAGTCTGGCCAGCGGGACGAGGGGCAGGACATGCGCGGCGAAGTGCTTCACTATGACGAGGACCAGGGTTTTGGCTTCATCACCGGAGCCGACGGCAACCGCTACACGTTTTCGCGCGAGGATCTGCGCCGTGAGGCGACGATAGGCAGGGGCACAGCCATCGAGTTCCAGCCGGCCGGCGGACGGGCACGCGAGGTTTTTTCGATCCGTGCCCAGGCTGCCAGTCCGCCTGCCGCAACCGCTCAAACCGGCAATGCGCCCGGGGCGCCGCAACAGTTCGGCCGTTTCGCTGACAATGCTCCCGCCACCGACCTTTGGAGCTACTTCCGGCGGGGCCTGACTGAAAATTACTTCAATTTCTCCGGCCGTGCCCGCCGCAAGGAATATTGGGGCTATTGCCTGTTCTGGACGATCGCGCTGATCTTGGTCGTCGGCGTCGGCCTCTTCATCGACGACGTCATGGGCCATCTTGACGATTTGCCGGCAGTGACGGTCGGTCTTTGCGGCGCGTTTGTGCTGGCGACAATCCCGCCTTGGATCGGACTGAACGTGCGTCGCCTGCACGACATCGGCCTGACCGGCTGGCTTTTTCTGGCGGTGCTCATCCCGACCATCGGCTGGCTGATCATCCTGGTCTTCGCGCTGATCCCGACGCAGGCCCGTGAAAATCAGTGGGGCCCGGTGCCGGCGGGGGTCAGGGCCTAGCTGGTCGACACAGCGATTTTGAGGGGCTGGAAGCCAGGCGGACGTCGATCGCCAGCAGGCTTAGCCCAGGAACCTGGCGATGATCGCGTCGCCCATCTCAGCGGTGCCGACCTCGGTCATGCCAGGGGAAAGAATATCCCTAGTGCGCAAGCCCTGGTCGAGCACGGCGGCGATGGCGCTTTCCAGGCGATCGGCCTCAGCCACCATGCCGAAGGAATAGCGCATGGACACGGCGAAGGAGGCGATCATGGCGATCGGGTTGGCGATGCCCTTGCCCGCGATGTCGGGCGCCGAACCGTGCACCGGCTCGTAGAGCGCCTTGCGCTTTTTAGTCTTGGCATCCGGCGCGCCGAGCGACGCCGAGGGCAGCATGCCGATCGAGCCGGTGAGCATGGCGGCGATGTCGGACAGCATGTCGCCGAACAGATTGTCGGTGACGATGACGTCGAATTGTTTCGGCCAGCGCACCAGCTGCATGCCGCCGGCATCGGCCAGCATGTGGTCGAGCTTGACGTCGCCATATCTGGCCTTGTGCGTCTGCGTGACGACCTCGTTCCACAGCACGCCGGATTTCATCACATTGCGCTTTTCCATCGAGGTGACGTGGTTCTTGCGCGTGCGCGCCAATTCGAAGGCAACGCCCGAGATGCGCTCGATCTCGAACGTGTCGTAGACCTGGGTGTCGATGCCGCGCTTCTGGCCGTTGCCGAGATCGATGATCTGCTTCGGCTCGCCGAAATAGACGCCGCCGGTGAGCTCGCGAACGATCAGAATGTCGAGCCCTTCGACCACCTCCTGCTTGAGCGAGGAGGATGCCGCCAGCGCCGGATAGCAGATGGCCGGCCTGAGATTGGCGAACAGCTCCATGTCCTTGCGCAGCCGCAGCAGTCCGGCTTCCGGGCGCACCTCATACGGCACCGCATCCCATTTCGGCCCACCGACGGCGCCGAACAGCACCGCGTCGGCGGCCATCGCCTTGGCCATGTCGGCATCGGAAATCGCCGCGCCATGCGCGTCATAGGCGCAGCCGCCGACCAGCCCCTCATCGGTGACAAAACCGCTGTCGAGCTTGACGTTCATGGCGGCGATCAGCTTCTTCACTTCGGCCATCGCCTCGGGGCCGATGCCGTCGCCAGCGAGCAGAAGAAGATTTTTCGAAGCCATCCGGAACCGTCCTAATTGTGGCGCATGAAATCGGAATCGATTTCGCAAAGCATCATGCGCAGAAACAAAATTCTACAGCGTCCTTTGCGCGTCTAAAGGATGCGCGGCGCTGTCGTGAGCCGCGGCCTTGCTAAACGCCAAGAGGCTCACGCGCAAGCGTTTGGTTCAGAGCATGTTTGTCGATGAACGCGCCTCGACAAGGTCGCGCAAGCTCCTGCACCGCCGTCGAACTCAGCGCTTGAGTGCCGTCACTTCGATCTCGATCTTCATTTCCGGCTTGTTGAGCTGACAGACGATCATCGTTGCCGCCGGCCTGATGTCGCCAAACACCTCGCCCAGGAGCGGAAAGACGATGTCGACGAAAGCCGCGTCGGTGATGTAGTAATGCGCCCGCACCACATCGGCAATCTCAAAACCGCCGTCCTGCAACGCCTTGGCAATCGTCGCCAGGCAATTGCGCGTCTGCGCCTCGACCGTCTCCGGCATTGTCATGGTCGCATAGTCGTAGCCGGCCGTTCCGGAAACGAAACACCAGTCGCCCTGTACCACGGCGCGTGAATAACCGGCGGCCTTCTCGAAGGGCGAGCCGGTGGAGATCAGTTTTCGCATGGTTCCCTCGCATTTTCCTTAGGAAGGTTGAGCCGAAGAAGTGCCTTCCCGCCATAGGCCAGGCAGGGCGGATCGACGGGGCAAAAAACCTTTGATGTGAAACGACGGTAGAGACATCGAGCGCAATGCGCGTAGCCAGCGCCTGACCCGTCACTTCCCCTTAATGACCTTCCAAATCTCGGTCGGTTGATTGAGCTGGAGGCTGTTGATGTCGGACGCGGTAATTCGGCCACTGAGCACCGCATCGCGCAGGCGCTGACAGAAGAGGCTTGGCATGCGTTCCTGGGACACACCCATGAAGGCGGAGGTCTCATGTTTGAGCGTAATGCTCCATACAGCGACAGCGGCGATGCAGCGGTTGTACCCAGCCTCGGGATTCTTCTTCGCGGTGTCCTGCCCAGTCTGGCAACCTGCCAGCGCGCCGACCATCGCCGGCAAAATCAAAAACCCCAATCTCATAGCAAATTCCCCTGCCCATTGCGAAAGCAGTTGGACAAGATCGCCGAGAGGTCAAGCGAGAAAGCGTCTGGTCTAGTCTTTTGATGTCGGTATATTAGGGGATACAAATAAGGAACCCGGCTTTCACCGGGTTCTACATGTCCTATTCTGATTAGCTCTTTCGACTGCGCGCCGCCAGCGTCCTCAGCCTCAGCGCGTTGAGGCGGATAAAACCTTCGGCGTCCTTCTGGTCGTAGGCGCCGCGATCGTCCTCGAAGGTGACCAGCGCGTCGGAATAGAGCGTCTTCTTCGACTTGCGGCCGGTGACGATGACGTTGCCCTTGTAGAGTTTCAGCCGCACCGTGCCTTCCACATCTTCCTGGCTCTTGTCGATCATCGCCTGCAGCATCAGGCGTTCGGGCGCGAACCAGAAGCCGTTGTAGATCAGCTCGGCGTAGCGCGGCATGAACTCGTCCTTGAGGTGGGCGGCGCCACGGTCGAGCGTGATCGATTCGATCGCCCGGTGGGCTGATATCAGGATGGTGCCGCCGGGGGTCTCGTAGACGCCGCGCGATTTCATGCCAACGAAACGGTTCTCGACAAGATCGAGCCGGCCGATGCCGTTGTCGCGGCCGAGATCGTTGAGCGCCGCCAGCATCGTCGCCGGCGACAGTTTTTTGCCGTCGAGCGCGATCGGATCGCCCTTCAGGAATTCGATTTCGATCTCGGTGACCTTGTCCGGCGCGTCCATCGGCGAGATGGTGCGCTGGTGGACGAATTCCGGCGGCTCGCTCCACGGGTCTTCCAGCACTTTGCCTTCGGAGGACGAATGCAGAAGATTGGCGTCGACCGAAAAAGGCGCGTCGCCCTTCTTGTCCTTCGGCACCGGGATCTGGTGCTGCTCGGCGAAGTTGATCAGGTCGGTGCGCGACTTGAACGACCAGTCGCGCCATGGCGCGATGACCTTGATGTCGGGATTGAGCGCATAGGCCGAAAGCTCGAAACGGACCTGATCGTTGCCCTTGCCGGTGGCGCCATGCGCAATCGCATCGGCGCCGGTTTCTTTTGCGATCTCGACCAGGTGCTTGGAGATCAGCGGGCGGGCGATCGAGGTGCCGAGCAAATAGGTGCCTTCATAGACGGCGTTGGCGCGGAACATCGGGAAGACAAAGTCGGAGACGAACTCCTCGCGCACGTCGACGATGCGGATATCCTTGATGCCCATCATCTCGGCCTTGCGCCGCGCCGGCTCCAGCTCGCCGCCCTGGCCGAGATCGGCGGTGAAGGTGACCACCTCGGCGCCAAGCTCGGTCTGCAGCCATTTCAGGATGATGGAGGTGTCGAGGCCGCCGGAATAGGCGAGCACGACCTTCTTGACGGCTTTTGCTTTCGACATTTGGCTGTTCCGCGACAGAGGTTCTCGTCGGGCGAGGTATCACGGCCTTTCCGGGCTGCGCAAGAGACGAACGGTGATCAGGCCGCCGGTGCAGCTGCCGATCTCTCCCCACAAGGGGAGATCGGATGTCCCTGCGCCTTCGCCAACTCCAAGGCGCCGTGCTGGCGAGAAGCTGGTGTCGATAAGGCACCTGCGCTATAGGCTGCGCTTTCTTTATCCAGGGGCCCGCAGATGTCCTTCATTCCCGACACCACCACGCTGATCCAATTCGCCATCGCCACCGTGATCCTGGCGATCACGCCGGGCCCCGACATGACGCTGTTCGTGTCGCGCACGCTGAGCCATGGCCGCGCCACCGGCTTTGCCTCGATGGCCGGCGCGCTGTTCGGCACGCTGATCCACACCACGCTTGTGGTGGTCGGCATCTCGGCGTTGATCGTCGCCTCGCCAGCGGCCTTTTTTGTCCTGAAGATTCTCGGCGCCGCCTATCTCGTCTTCCTGGCGTGGCAGGCGATCACCAAGGGTTCGGCGTTTTCGCCCGAGAAGAAGAGCGGGCCGGAGATTTCGCTGTTTCGCGCCTGGGCGGCAGGGCTCGGCGTCAATCTGCTCAACCCGAAGATCATCCTGTTCTTCATGACCTTCCTGCCGCAGTTCGTCTCGGCCCATGATCCGAACGCGCCCGGAAAACTGTTCTTCCTCGGCGCGATGTTCGTCGTTTTGTCGATCCCGGTAACAGCGCCGATGGTCTTTGCGGCAGAAAAATTCTCGGCCGCGATGAAAGCAAGCCCGCGGGTGACGCGCGCCGTCGACTATCTGTTCGCCGGGGTGTTTTCGGCCTTTGCGCTCAAGATCCTGACCGCCCAGGCGAAGTAGACCTTCCGGCTTGGCGCCAGCTTCCGGCCGAGCGCCCGGCGCTCAGCCAGTAGAAAATGCCGCCGACCATGCCGCTGCCGATCACGGCAGCGACGACGCGCGGGTCGGTGATCTCGAAGTTGGCGTCGGCGGTCTGGTGGGCGAAGCCGAGGAAGACCGCCGCGACCACCGCGCCCGCCAGCGCATAGAACAGCCAGTCGCGCCGTCCGAGGATTTCCGAGACGAGAATCGCCACCGCTGCCGGCATGAAGGCGAAATAGGCGACGAACAGCGCAACGAAGGGGATTGAAAAATACAGCGAAGCCGTCGCCGTAGGGTCCGCGTGCTCCGGCGTATAGCCCAGCGAGGCCAGGAACATGATGTTGAGGAAGGCGCTGGCCGCCAGCGCAGCGACGGCATAGCCGATCAGGATGATGGCGAAGCGGATGAGGTAGGCGACAAGGCGGTTCACGCCTCGCCGTGCCCCGCGATCATCATCGCTTCCAGGGCGAGCCGGTCGACCTTGCGCATGCGCTCGGATTCCGACTTGAGCTGGCCGCAGGCGGCTAGGATATCGCGGCCGCGCGGCGTGCGGATCGGCGAGGCATAGCCGGCATTGTTGATGTAGTCGGCGAATTTCTCGATCGTCTCCCAGTCCGAGCACTGGTAGTTGGTGCCCGGCCACGGATTGAACGGGATCAGATTGATCTTGGCCGGAATGCCCTTGAGCAGCTTGATCAGCCCCTTGGCGTCCTCGATCGAATCGTTGACGTCCTTCAGCATCACATATTCGAAGGTGATGCGGCGGGCGTTCGACAGGCCGGGATAGGCGCGGCAGGCGGCGATCAGCTCTTTCAGCGGATATTTCTTGTTGATCGGCACCAAAAGGTCGCGCAGATCGTCATTGGTGGCGTGCAGCGAGATCGCCAGCATGACACCGATCTCGTCGCCGGTGCGGAAGATCTCCGGCACGACGCCGGAAGTCGACAGCGTGATGCGTCTCTTCGACAGGGAAAGCCCGTCGCCGTCGGACGCGATCAGCAGCGCCTTCTTCACCGCCTCGAAATTGTAGAGCGGCTCGCCCATGCCCATCATGACGATGTTGGACACTTTCCGGCCCTCGGCCGGAACGACGGCGCCATCAGGCGTGTCGCGGTCGGGGAAATCGCCGAGCCGGTCGCGGGCGGTCAGAAGCTGGGCGAGGATTTCCTCTGCGGTCAGGTTACGCACCAGCTTCTGCGTGCCGGTGTGGCAAAAGGAGCAGGTCAGCGTGCAACCGACCTGTGAGGAGATGCAGAGCGTGCCGCGGCCTTCTTCGGGAATGTAGACGGTTTCGATCTCGACCGGCCGGCCGGCACCGCGCGGCGGAAAGCGAAACAGCCATTTGCGCGTGCCGTCGGAGGAAATCTGCTCCTCGACGATCTCGGGCCTGGCGACGGTAAAATGCTTGCCGAGCTCGGCGCGCAGATCCTTGGAGATGTTGAACATACCGGCAAAGTCGGAGACGCCGCGCACATACATCCAGTGCCAGAGCTGCTGGGCGCGCATCCTGGCCTGGCGCTCCGGCACGATGCCTGATGCAACGAGCGCAGCGCCAAGCTCGGCGCGGGTCAGGCCGATCAGCGACGGTTTTTCCGCCGGCGCGGCGCGGGCGCGCAACGCGTCACGGGCGCCGTCAGTGGTAAGGTCGAATGAGAGGGTCATTGTTGCGCCAATATAAGCGATTTACGGCCGATTACAGCATCGTGCCCGAAATGAAGCGCGGCGCATAGCACAGCTTGACGGCGGAGTCATGCAGGGGCGATCTTTACCTTCTTCCCACAAGGGGGAAGGGAGAGTCGCGCCCGGCCCGGCCCGGCCGCTCACTCAAACCCGGCTTGGCTATTTGCACCTGGCGATGGACGACAGCGCCGCCGAAATGCCTTTCAGCGAAAAGACATAGGTGGTGGTGTTGCCGCGGCCGGACTTCGCCTGCACTTTCATGTCGCTGCCGGTTTTCATCGCGGCGATCAGCACCGGCTCCTCGGCGGCGTTTTCGACCCAGGCCGACTTGCCGCGGGTGAACATCGAAAAGCTCTTGCCGTCGATGGTGACGGTGGCCTTGGAGTTTTCCTGGAAATTGTAGCCGGCGATGAATTGCGGCTCGTAAGACACTTGCTGTCCCGGCCGCTGGCTGACGAAGAAGAACATGTCGCCATGGTCAAGCGTCGGCGGCTGCTTGTCGGTCGGCACGGTCAACACATAGCAAACCTTGCCGCCCGACGCCTGGTAGCTGTAGGTGCCCCAGGCATTGTGCTGGCCGATCTTGGTTGCCGACTGCGCCAGAGCCGGCGCTGTCATGGCCACCAGTGCCAGGCTCGAAATTGTAGCAATCAATCCGCGCATCGCTTTTCCCATATATGGTGCGGAGGCAGGCCGGCTCGGCGTCCTGCCCGTCGCTTCATTTTGATTTAATCTGGGTTACCAAACGGTGAAGTTCCCTCAGGAAAAGGACATCCACCCCAGGAAACCGCCGCCATCCTTGCGCCCGTCGCTCGAAAGCGGCAGTTGCAACGTCCAAATCGCGACTTGGATGCCACGAAAGCGGCAAGAGTTTGACTTTTCTGCCTTATCGCCGGCTCAGCCGTTGTCGGCAATCGCCTGTTTGGCGGCGAGCCGATGCGCCGATGTGATGTGGGCTTTGACGGTGGTGATCGCGGCGGTCAGCACGGCGATGTCGTCGGTAAAGCCCAGTCCGAGGACGAAGTCGGGGATGACGTCAGCCGGCAGCACGAAATAGCCGAGCGCCGCCACCAGGATGCCCTTGGCGCGCAGCGGCGTGTTCTTGTCCATGGCGCAGTAATAGGCGGCGACCAGTTCCTCCATGAACGGGATCTGCCGGGCAGCCCGCTTGGCCGTGCGCCAGAATTTCTCGCGCACTTCGCTCTCGTCGCCCGGCTTGCCGCCAAAGCCGAAGAAATCAAAACCTGATTTTTGCGCCATCAGTCTCTCCTAACGAGGCTGCGCATGGCGTTCCACGCGCGCCTGCCAGCGGAAAATGTGGTGAAAACGCCAGTCCACTACAAGAGCCCGGCCGTTCCGCGGCCTGAAAATCGGGCTACGGCGTCGACAGATCTCCAACGACCTGACCGAAATAGCGGTCCATCGTCCTGGCCAGTTCGAAGTCGAGCGCGGTCAGGCCGCCGGCATCATGGGTGTTCAGCGTCACGTTCACCGTGCTGTAGACGTTCGACCAGTCGGGGTGATGGTCGATCTTCTCCGCCGCCAAGGCGACGCGGGTCATGAAGGCGAAGGCTTCGGAAAAATCGCTGAAGGTGAAGCTGCGCGCGATCGAGCCGCCATCCTCGGCCAGCGACCAGCCGTCGAGCCCGGCCAGCGCCTCCCTGCCAGTTTCTCTCTCGCCATGGTCGCTTCCTGTGCTATCTGGATTTGCAGTCATCAGCATAGTGCCGGATCGATGAGCGCCAAGCCGATAAAATCCATTCTCTTTGTCTGTCTCGGCAATATCTGCCGCTCGCCACTGGCGGAGGGCGTGTTGCGCGCGGTCCTGGCAGAGCGCGGCCTCGACCGGGATATCCTGCTCGATTCGGCCGGGACCAGCGACTGGGAAGCCGGTTCGGCACCCGACCCGCGCTCGATCTCGATCGCCAAGCGGCACGGCGTCGATATTTCCGGACAGACGGCGCGCAAGCTGGCGCCGGACGATTTTTCGCGTTTCGACCTCATTCTCGCCATGGACCGATCGAATCTCCGGGATCTTAAAGCGCTGGTGCCTGCCGCCATGCGCGACCGTGTCCATCTGTTCCTCGAGTTCGCCGAGGGAAAGGTGGGCGACGTGCCGGACCCCTATCATCAGGGGCCGGGGGCGTTTGCCTCGGTCTACCGCATGATCCGCGAAGCGTCGGAGGCGCTGGCGACGCGGCTCGAGGCACGGCTGTCGGCGCCCGACAGCGGCCAGGCCTCCTCGACGATGTAGGGTCCGCCGCCGACCGAATCGCGCGACGACATCAGGACGAAGCGGCCGACACGGAAGGGCAGCGTCGAAAAATTGCCGCGCGCCGAAAGATACTGGGCGACGTCGAGCGGGCTCGAATTGCGCAACCTGGCCAGCGTCACATGCGGCATGAATTTGCGCGGGTCGGCGGGGATGCCGAGGCGCTGGCAGATGCGCTCGATCTCGGCTTGTAGGGCCGCAAGATCGGGCGAGAAGGAGACGCCGGCCCACACCGCGTGCGGTTTTTTCTGGCCGAAGGCGCCGACGCCGGACAGTGTCAGCGCGAAGGACGGGCGGTGGACACGGTCGAGCGCGTTGGCGATCTCGTCGGCGACATGGCCCTCGACATCGCCAATGAAGCGCAGCGTCATATGGTAGTTCTCGACGTCGATCCAACGGGCCCCGGGCAGGCCGCCCCGGAGCAGGGACAGCGAAAGGGCGGCATCACGCGGTATTTCGAGGGCGGTGAAAAGACGCGGCATGGCAAGCCTCCTGTCCTCGAATCGAACTCTGCCCCTAGCGAATCATCGAAAATCGAGCGGGGCAAGCGGTTTGTTGGTTGCACCTGGCCTAAAATCAAATCGTGCGGGGAATGCGTAGCATCATCGAAATCCGGTCCCTTCAAGAGTTGCCCTTAACCACGGCAATGGCTTTCTCGACATCCGGCAGTATGCGCTCGACCATGCGGTCGACGCCCTTGGCATTCGGGTGCAGGCCGTCCTCAAGTTGCATAGCTGGTTCGCCGGCGACGCCGTCGAGAAAGAATGGATAGAGCGGGACGCCGTGTTTTTCCGCCAGTTTCGGGAAGATAGCGTCAAAGCCGTTCTGGTAGTCGGCGCCGAGATTGGGGGCGGCGCGCATGCCGGCCAGCAGCACGGCGATGTTGCGCTGCTTCAGCTTCGCCAGCATGGCGTCGAGATTTTTTTGGGTGATATCGGGAGAAACGCCGCGCAGCATGTCGTTGGCACCGAGTTCGAGAATGACAAGCTGCGTGCCGTCCGGCACCGACCAGTCGAGCCGCGACAGGCCACCACTCGACGTATCGCCGGATACGCCGGCATTGGCGACGGTCACATCGTGGCCCTTGGCGCCGAGTGCTGCCTCAAGTTTCCGGGTGAAGCCTTCGTCCGGTCCGAGGCCAAAGCCTGCCATAAGGCTGTCGCCGAAGCCGACGATCTTGAACGGCTCGGCGCGCGCCGAAGAAATGGCGCCGCAAATTCCGAGGAAAAGGACGAAGGCTACGGCAAGTCGGTGTTTGAAAGCCATGCGGCAGGGCCCCATATGACCGAGAACATTATACTGGCGGTAGGCGGAATTCTGCCCTCCCTTTCCCATATAGGACGATTTTATTTTGACAGAAGCCGTCATCGCGCTGAAAAACGTATCGCTGACGCTCGGCGAAGGAGCGTCTTCCGTCCATGTCCTGAAAGGCGTCAGCCTCGACGTGGCAAATGGCGAGGCGACCGGCATCGTCGGGCCGTCGGGCTCGGGAAAGTCGACGCTGCTGATGGTTTTGGCCGGTTTGGAAAGGGTCGATTCGGGTACGGTACGAATCGCCGGCGAATTGCTGAACGGCAAGAGCGAAGATCAGATCGCATCGTTTCGTGGGCGAAACATTGGCATCGTCTTCCAGTCCTTCCACCTCATTCCCAATATGACAGCGCTCGAAAATGTCGCAGTGCCGCTGGAACTAGCCGGCCATGCCGATCCGTTCGGGGTGGCGGCGCGGGAGCTCGAGGCGGTGGGCTTGAGCGATCGCGTCACTCACTATCCCGGCGAATTGTCCGGCGGCGAACAGCAGCGTGTGGCGATCGCCCGGGCACTGGCGCCTTCGCCGCGCATCCTGATCGCCGACGAGCCGACCGGCAATCTGGACCAGGCGACGGGACGGCAGGTAGCCGATCTTCTGTTCGCCAAAGCGGCCGAGCGCGGCATGACGCTGGTGCTGGTCACCCACGATCCGGCGCTCGCCGCACGCTGCTCCCGGCAGGTGTCGATGCGGTCGGGCCGGATCGAGGATGCGCCAGAACCAGTTCCAAAGTCTGGCAAGGTGCCGGCCTGATGCCGCTGTCGCGCACGCTGAAGCTCGCCTTCCGCTTCTCGCTGCGCGAGATGCGCGGCGGGCTGTCCGGCTTCCTGATCTTCCTTGCCTGCATTGCGCTTGGCGTCGCGGCGATCGGCGGTGTCAATTCGGTGGCCCGGGCGATTACCGCCGGTGTCGCCAACGAAGGCCAGTCGCTGCTCGGCGGCGATCTTCGTTTCCAGCTCAATCAGCGCGCCGCGACGCAGGCCGAGCAGGTCTTTCTTGACGGGCTGGGCACGGTCTCGCACAGCGCCAACATGCGCTCGATGGCGCGGCTCGAGGACGGCTCCGACCAGGCGCTGGTCGAGGCCAAGGCGGTCGACGGCGCCTATCCGCTCTATGGCGCGCTGCAGACCGAGCCGGCGCTGTCGAAGCAGGAATTGTTCGGCGAACAATCCGGTGTTTTCGGCGCCGCCGCACCCGACCTTTTGTTCGAGCGGCTGAACCTTCGGATCGGCGACCGGCTGAAGCTGGGCAGCGCCACCTTCGAACTGCGCGCCCGGCTCGTCAACGAGCCGGACGCGGTATCCGACGGCTTCGGCTTTGCGCCGCGGCTGATGATCTCGACGGACGGGCTTGCCGCTTCCGGTTTGATCCAGCCCGGCAGCCTGGTCGAGAACGCCTACAAGGTGCGCCTGCCCGGCGGCACCGGCGAGACGCGCATAAAAGCCATTCAGGATCAGGCGGCGGAGGAGTTTCCCGAGTCCGGCTGGTCGATCCGCACGCGCAGCAATGCAGCACCGTCGTTGTCCGCCAATATCGAACGGTTTTCGCAGTTCCTGACGCTGGTCGGGCTGACGGCGCTGGTGGTCGGCGGCGTCGGCGTGGCCAATGCGGTGCGCGCCTATCTCGACGGCAAGCGCGGCGTCATTGCCACCTTCAAGAGCCTGGGAGCTTCGGGCGGTTTCGTCTTTGCCGTCTACCTGGTGCAGATCCTGATGATCGCCGTGCTTGGCATCACGCTCGGCGTCGTGCTTGGCGCGCTGATGCCGTTCGCGGCGAGCGCGGCGCTGCAGTCGATCATTCCGGTGCCGGCGGAAGGCGGATTCTATCCCGGCGCGCTCGGCATGGCGGCGCTGTTCGGGCTGCTGGTGACGCTGGCTTTCGCCTTGCTGCCGCTCGGCCGGGCGCGCGACGTGCCGGCGACGGCGCTGTTTCGTGAAATGGGTTTTGAGGGCCGCGGTTTTCCGCGCCCGCTCTACACGGCGGCGGCGCTCGGCATCGCGCTGCTGCTGGCGGCGCTGGCCATTCTGTTTTCCGGCGACCGCTACATCGCCTCGATCTTCGTCGGCGCCACCATTTTTGCTTTTTTGGTGCTGCGCCTTGTCGGCGCGCTGGTGCAGTGGGCCGCCAAAAGGAGCCCGCGCGTTGGCTCGACGGTGCTCAGGCTCGCCATCGGCAACATCCATCGGCCGGGCGCCTTGACGCCGTCGGTGGTGCTGTCGCTGGGACTGGGGCTGACGCTTCTGGTGACGCTGGCGCTGATCGACGGCAATCTCAGGCGGCAGATTTCCGGCAGCCTGCCGGAGCGGGCGCCGAACTTCTTCTTCGTCGATATCCAGAGCAGCGATGTCGATGCGTTCTCGGAGCTGGTCGGCAGGGAGGCGCCGCAAGGCACGCTGGTCAAGGTGCCGATGCTGCGCGGCCGGGTGATGGCGCTGAACGGCGTCGACGTCGACAAGGTCAAGGTCCCGGCGGAAGGGGCCTGGGTGCTGCGCGGCGATCGCGGGCTGACCTACGAGGCCAGAATTCCTGCGAATGCGACGCTGACCGAAGGGACATGGTGGCCGGACAATTATGCCGGCGAGCCGCTGGTGTCGTTTTCGGCCGAGGAAGGCAAAGAGATCGGGCTGAAACTCGGCGATACCGTCACCGTCAACGTGCTTGGCCGCAACGTGACAGCGAAGATCGCCAATTTCCGCCAGGTCGAGTGGGAGACGATGGGCATCAATTTCGTCATGGTGTTTTCGCCCAGCACATTTGCCGGCGCGCCGCACAGCTGGCTGGCGACGCTCACCGAAAAGGGCGCGTCGCCGGCCGACGATGCCCGTCTTCTCAACGCTGTCACCCGTGCCTTTCCCGCGGTGACGACAGTCAGGGTCAAGGACGCGCTCGACATCGTCAACCGGCTGGTGGCGCAACTCGGCACCGCTATCAGGGCCGCGGCTGGGGTGGCGCTGATCGCCTCGGTGCTGGTGCTGGCCGGCGCGTTGGCGGCAGGCAACCGCGCCCGCATCCACGATGCGGTGGTGCTGAAGACGCTGGGCGCCACCAGGAAGACGCTGATCGCGGCCTTTTCGCTGGAATACATGCTGATCGGCCTCGCCACCGCGATCTTCGCGCTGGCGGCAGGCGGCATTGCGGCGTGGTTCGTTGTCGCGCGCGTCATGACGCTGCCGTCGCATTTCATGCCCGATGTGGCGGTGGCAACCATTGTCTTTGCCTTGCTGGTCACGGTCGGCATCGGCCTCGCCGGCACCTGGCGGGTGCTGGGCCACAAGGCGGCGCCGGTGCTGCGCAATCTCTGATCTGCAAGGGTCGGCAAGCTCAACGCGACCGGGATTTGGTTAAATCTTGTTAATGTTGGGCTTCGGACGGCCGATAAATCCGGATTTTTGCTACTTCACGAAGCATTACGCCCGGTTACGGTCTTGTTCTTGACGCCAATAACCATCATATTTCGCGGCAGGCATGCTGGAGCCCCGCCAGCGGCGCCTCGGTCCAAATCGACCGGACACCGGACGGGGCAGAAGCAATATGAGGATTTCCATGGCTGAACCCGCTCGCAATTATCAGACGCGTGCCGTGCCCGGCGTCGGCGTCGATGCTGCTATCGACCAGGGCCTGCGCGCTTATATGATCAAGGTCTACAATCTGATGGGGCTTGGCCTCCTCATCACCGGCCTCGCCGCGGTCGGAACGATCATGCTGGCCACCACCACCGATCCGGCTTCGGCGGTCGCTACGCTGCCGAACGGCGATATGCTGACATCCTTCGGCTACGCGATCTTCGGCTCGCCGCTGAAATGGCTGGTGATCTTTGCCCCCCTGGCAGCGGTGCTGTTCCTGTCGTTTCGCGTCCAGTCGATGAGCGTTTCGGCCGCGCAGACGACGTTCTGGGTCTATGCGGGCCTCGTCGGCCTGTCACTGTCGTCGATCTTCCTGGTCTACACCACCGCCAGCATCTCGCAGACCTTCTTCGCCACCGCCGCCGCCTTTGGCGGGCTGTCGCTCTACGGCTACACGACCAAGCGCGATCTTTCCGCGCTCGGTTCGTTCCTGATCATGGGCCTGGTCGGTCTGATCATCGCAAGTGTGATCAACATCTTCCTGCAGTCGTCGGCGCTTTCCTTCGCCGTTTCGGCGATCGGCGTGCTGATCTTCGCAGGGCTGACCGCCTACGACACGCAGAACATCAAGGAGATGTATTTCGAGGGCGACGAGACTGATGTCGCCGGCCGCAAGGCTATCATGGGCGCTCTCAGGCTCTATCTCGACTTCATCAACCTGTTCATGTTCCTGCTGCAGTTCATGGGCGATCGCCGTTAACAACGGGCCCTTGAGTCTGTGGACCAGCGAATTTGGAAAGGGCGGCCCAACGGCCGCCCTTTCCTTCTGTGCCGGCCTTTGCTGTTATAGAAGGCAGATGAACGGCTTGCATAAATTATGAGCAGCATCACGATACGCGGCGCGACAGCGGCCGATCTCGACCGGATCACCGCCATCTATGCCGATGCGGTGATCCACGGCACGGCGAGCTACGAACTGGAGCCGCCTGATCGTGCCGAGATGGGCGAGCGCTTCGACAGTTTGATAGCGGGCGGCTTTCCCTATCTGGTGGCGGAAAAAGCCGGCATCGTGCTCGGTTATGCCTATGCCGGCGCCTTCCGGGCGCGGCCTGCGTACCGGTTCATCGTCGAAGATTCTGTCTATGTCGCGCCCGAGGCCAAGGGCCATGGCATCGGGCTGAAGCTGATGCAAGGGCTGATCGCGGCGGCCGAGGCGGCGGGCTTCCGCCAGATCATCGCGGTGATCGGCGACGGTCGGCCGGACAGTGCCTCGGTCCGGCTGCATGAAAAGCTCGGCTTTCGCCATTCGGGCCGTCTGGAAGCCTCCGGCTACAAGCTCGGACGCTGGCTCGACACGGTGTTCATGCAACTGCCGATCAATGGCGGGTCTCAGGTTCCGCCCGATCCCAACTCACTGCCGGAACGGAGATTCCGGAAGCACAACAAGTAGTTAGGCCTCGACAAGTTTCAGCGTGCGGTCGAACACGCCAAGCACGCGGCCAAGCTCCTGGCCGCGCTTAAGGATGCGGCCGCCGGCGGCGATGACGGCGAAAGCCCCTTGCCGGCGCGCCAGCTTCGGATCCTTGACGATCTGGAACAGCGGCACCTCGCTGGTGCGACGGAAGACGGAAAAGACGGCGCGGTCGGCAAGATGGTCGATGGCGTAGTCGCGCCATTCATTGGCGGCGACCATGCGCCCGTAAAGCCTCAGGATCTGGTCCAATTCACGCCGGTCGAACCGCACCGGCTGGTCGCGTTCACGTCTTGCCTCATGCAGCGGGATCAGTATTGCGGATGCGTCCCCATCCTCCGTCCCACTGCCGTGATCAGTCATGCCTCGATCCCTTCGAATGAATCTTACATTAATCAAAGTTGGCGCTTTCGCCATGGAATTGCAAGCCCGGCTGGGGAGAGGCTGGCGGCGCAACGTTTCCGCGGTGTCCAGTCACGTTTATAAAAACGCCCGTTGAAATTGGTGATGCTTTGCCACAATCCTGCCTTCATTTAACCGCGCTAAAGCCCCAATCTCCGACGAATTTACGGATGTTGCCTGAGACGGTTCGGTCCGGCACTGGCTCGTAAACCCCAAGCCCCCCGCCCACGGGTCTGCGTCGGATCGAACCAACCTCGGTTTCTCCCTTGGAGAAATCGAGTGCGACGATCCCAAAACCTAAATGACCGGCGTCAGAAGCAAGCTGACGTCGGTTTTTTATTTTATTGGCCGAGTGAATGCGCGGCCTTCCCTTCTCCCCTTGTGGGAGAAGGTGTCGCCGAAGGCGACGGATGAGGGATGTTGCAGCTTGGCAATTTGCTTGAATCGCCGCTGCCTCATTCCTTCGACGTTGCGCGCCGATCCACCACCCGGGGCGAGTCGTGGGCCTCGCCCGCCTTTCGGGCCCCACAAGGGGAGAAGGAGAGGGCGTTCAGGGCTTGTGGATCAGGGCGGCGCCCAGGATGGGACCCGGCATGCCGTCCTTGCCCACCGATTGCAGCAGCACGGCGCAGCCGCCTTTCTTGGCAATCACGCTCATTGGCAATTCGTAGCGCTGCGCCTTGCCGTGCCACATGCCGGCGGTCTGGATGCCGGAGACGGCGTTCCAATAGGTCATGCTGCGGCCGGTGTTCTCGCCCTTGCCGATCTTGATGGTCTGCGGCGGGTCGAAATAGACGATGACGACATGGGCATCGCTGGGGCCGCTCCCGGCATCGCCGGCGTCGATGATGACGCGGTCGCTGGTCCGGCTGACGTCGATGGGGACCTGCATGCCTTCGCCGGACGTTTCCATGCGGGCGAGCGCGCCGTCGACTTCCTCGCGGCGGGCGCCGTTGACATGGCTGCGGCCATTGATGACGGCCTGCGGCGTATAGACCGAGCGGCTGCCGAAGGCACGCATATATTCATACTGCCGCTCGGTGTTCTCCTTGCGGCTCAGCGTGTCCTTCCAACCGAGATAATCCCAGTAGTCGACGTGATAGGCGAGCGCGACGATGTTCTCCTTGGCGGCAAGCTCGGCGAAAAATGCATCGGCCGGCAGGCAGGAACTGCAGCCTTGGCTGGTGAAGAGCTCGACCACGCCCAAGGGCTGGCCGACCAGGGATTTATCTGTCTGGGAGCGGTCGGCCTCGCCGGCAAGCGCATTGGCGGCAAGTCCAGCTCCGGCAAGCACCGAGAGGGCCAGCGCAAACGCCGCAAGCCGCAATGGTCTTCGAGGTGTCATGGCCGTTTCGACTCCCGCCGGTGATGGCCGGCTTTGTTCTGGTTGGCGAAATATGTGGCAGAAGCGGCAGTCAACGGGAAGTCACGTTGCGGTGAAATTCTACCGTTGCGACAAACTGCAAGGGCGCAACGGGATGGGCTACACTTCAAGGTAGTTACCGATTCGGGCGACAATCAGCATGTGGCAAACTCTCCTGACGCCGGTCGACCTGTACTGCGAGCGGGTCGGGCCAGAGTTCTGGGCCGAGCCGGTCAACGCACTGACCAATCTGGCTTTTCTTGTCGCCGGGCTGTGGGGTGTCCGGGAGGTGCGCCGGCGTGGCACAGGCATCTTCGCCGAAATGCTGGCCTGGTGGGTGGTGGCGATCGGCATCGGCTCGGCGCTTTTCCACACCTTTGCCAACCATGCCACGGTCTGGGCCGACGTGCTGCCGATCGCCGGGTTCACGCTGGCCTACACGCTGTTCAACCTGCGCCGTTTCCTCGCTATGCAATGGGGCAAGGCGATCGCCATCTTCTTCGCATTCTATGCCGTCACCGGGTTGTTGACCTGGGCCGTGCCGGACTGGCTGAGCCAGGCATCGAACGGCACGACCGGCTACCTGCCGCCCTTCCTGGCGCTCGCCTCCTTCGGCGCCTGGGTGGCGGCGAGCGGCAACCGCGCCGGCTGGTACAATCTGGCGGGCTCGGCGATCTTCGTCGTGTCGGTCATCTTCAGGACGATCGATCCGCTGGTCTGCGGCAGCTTCCCGCTCGGCACGCATTTCCTGTGGCACATCCTCAACGGGCTGATGCTCGGCGTGCTGCTGGCGGCGGCGGCGCGGTTCGGAGGGCCGAAATTAGGGCAGTATGGCAGTAGGGCAGTAGGGCAGTAGGAGTAGGGAATAGGACGAGGCAGCGGAGGCGACTTTTCCCCTACTGCTTACTGCCCTACTCCCCTATACCCTTCACATTATGCGGCCAGATCGCGCAGCACATATTGCAGGATGCCGCCGTTCTTGAAGTAGTCGAGTTCGTCCAGCGTATCGATGCGGCAGATGATCGGAATGTTCTTCACCGTGCCGTCGCCATAAGTGATCTTCGCGATCATCTTCTGACGCGGCTTGATGGCGCTCAGTCCGTCGATTTCGACCAGTTCGTCGCCCTTGAGGTTGAGCGAGGCCCATGAGGTGCCTTCCTCGAAGACGAAGGGGATGACCCCCATGCCGACCAGGTTCGAGCGGTGGATGCGCTCGAAGGACTGAGCGATGACGGCGCGAACACCCAACAGGTTGGTGCCTTTGGCCGCCCAGTCGCGCGACGAGCCGTTGCCGTATTCCACACCGGCGAAGATGACCAGCGGCACGCCTTCCTTCTTGTACTCCATGGCGGCGTCGTAGATCGATTTCTCTTCCTTCGACGGATAGTGGATCGTGTAGCCGCCCTCGCGGCCGTTCTCGCCCAGCATGTGGTTGCGGATGCGGATATTGGCGAAGGTGCCGCGCATCATCACCTCGTGATTGCCGCGCCGTGTGCCGTACTGGTTGAAGTCGGCGACGCCGACGCCATGGTCGGTAAGATACTTGCCGGCCGGAGAGGCCGCCTTGATCGAGCCGGCCGGAGAGATGTGGTCGGTGGTGATCTTGTCGCCGAACAGCCCGAGCACGCGGGCGCCCTTGATGTCGCCGATCGTGCCGAAGCCCGATGTCATGCCAGCGAAGTAGGGCGGGTTCTGCACATAGGTCGAATTGTTGTCCCAGGCATAGGTCTGGCCTTCCGGCGCCTTGACGTTCTGCCAGTATTCGTCGCCCTTGAAGACGTCGGCATATTTGCGGGCGAACAGTTCGCGCGTCACGTTCCTCTCGATGAACTCCTGGATCTCGACCGAGCTCGGCCAGATGTCCCTGAGGTAGACCGGGTTGCCGTCGCGGTCCTCGCCGAGCGGTTCGGTGGTCAGATCTTTGGTCACGGTCCCGGCCAGTGCGTGGGCGACGACCAGCGGCGGCGAAGCGAGGTAGTTCGCCTGCACGTCGGGCGAGACGCGGCCTTCGAAATTGCGGTTGCCGGAAAGCACCGCGGCAGCAATCAAGCCCTTGTCGTTGATGGTTCTGGAGATCGGCGCCGGCAACGGGCCGGAATTGCCGATGCAGGTGGTGCAGCCGAAGCCGACCAGATTGAAGCCGATCTGGTCCAGTTCCTTCTGCAGGCCGGATTTCTCCAGATATTCGGCGACGACCTGGCTGCCCGGCGCCAGCGATGTCTTGACCCACGGCTTCTGCTTGAGTCCGAGCCGGTTGGCGTTGCGTGCCAGCAACCCGGCGCCGATCAGCACGCTCGGGTTCGACGTGTTGGTGCAGGAGGTGATGGCGGCAATGACGACGTCGCCATGGCCAAGGTCGTAGTCGGTGCCCTCGACGGCATAGCGCTTGTCGATTTCGACCGCCTTCTTGTATTCGGTTTCCATCGCCTTGACAAAGCCGGCCGGAATGCCTTCGAGCGCGACCCGGCCCTCTGGACGCTTGGGGCCGGCCATCGACGGCACGACACTGCCGAGATCGAGCTCGAGCAGGTCGGTGAAGACCGGATCGGCCGACCCGGTATCGCGCCACATGCCTTGCGCCTTGGCGTATGCCTCGACCAGCGCGATGCGGTTTTCCTCGCGGCCGGACATGGTGAGGTAGCGGATGGTTTCGCCATCGACCGGAAAGAAGCCGCAGGTCGCGCCATATTCGGGCGCCATATTGCCGATGGTGGCGCGGTCGGCCAGCGTCATGTTGGACAGACCCGGACCGAAGAATTCGACGAACTTGCCGACGACGCCCTTCTTGCGCAGCATCTGGGTGACGGTGAGCACGAGATCGGTGGCGGTGACGCCTTCCCTGAGCCTGCCGGTGAGCCGGAAGCCGATGACTTCGGGCAACAGCATGGAGACGGGCTGGCCAAGCATCGCGGCCTCGGCCTCGATGCCGCCAACGCCCCAGCCGAGCACGCCAAGGCCGTTGATCATGGTGGTGTGCGAATCGGTGCCGACGCAGGTGTCGGGGTAGGCGGTGGTTTCGCCGCCTTCGGAGTTGGTCCACACGACCTGACCGAGATATTCGAGATTGACCTGGTGGCAGATGCCGGTGCCGGGCGGCACGACGCGGAAATTGCGGAAGGCCTGCTGACCCCATTTCAGGAATTTGTAGCGTTCCTCGTTGCGCTCGTATTCAAGCTCGACATTCCGGGCGAAAGCCAGCGGCGTGCCGAACTCATCGACGATGACCGAGTGGTCGATGACCAGGTCGACCGGCACCAGCGGATTGATCTTTTGCGGGTCGCCGCCGAGCGAGGCCATGGCATCGCGCATGGCGGCCAGGTCGACCACGGCCGGAACGCCGGTGAAATCCTGCATCAGCACGCGGGCCGGGCGATAGGCGATCTCGACCCCGGCGGTGCCCCTGTCGGTCAGCCAGCCGGCGACCGCCTGGATGCTCTCCTTGGTGACGGAACGGCCGTCCTCGTTGCGCAACAGGTTCTCCAGCAGCACCTTCATCGAATAGGGCAGTTGGGCGATGCCGGTGAGGCCGTTCTTCTCGGCCTCGACGAGGTCGTAGTAAACATAATCGGAGCCGCCCGCGGTCAGCGTGCGGCGGCAATTGAAACTATCGAGGGATTCTGACACGTGCGATCCGTCCTTGTCTGTTCAGCCTGAAAGGGAACGGACGCCGATGGCATGCAATCACGCGCAAAGGTGCGGGTACGGCCATTTCCGCTGTCCGTTCCCAGCCAACCCGAGCCGTTCAAGGCGGCGCGTGCGCTGGTTCGGCGCTAATTCGCTTCCCGTGCCGACCGCTGGCACGGATGCCCCGCATATAGAGAATTTCCTGGAATAGTTCTAGACAGTCGAACGGCTATTTTGTGCGATGCGGCAGCTGCCGTGGCGCGATGTTTTCGGGACGGGCATGGAATGCGGCTGATCGCCGAAGATCTGGGCGGCGAACGCGGCGGCGAGGCGGTTTTTTCCGGCCTCGACTTTGCCCTTGGCAAAGGCCAGGCGCTGATCGTCACCGGGCCGAACGGCGCGGGAAAATCGACACTGCTCAGGGTCGTTGCCGGGTTGCTGCCGGTGGTGGCAGGCCGTTTGCTTCTTGAAGGTGGCGGTGAGGATTTTCCGTCGGTCGCCTCGGCCTGCCACTATCTCGGCCACCAGAACGCAATGAAGACGGCGCTGAGCGTGGCGGAAAATCTGCGCTTCTGGCGCGATTTTTCGGGCGCGGATTTCTTGAGCGCCGAAGAGGCGCTGGCAATGGTCGGGCTTGACGGTATCGGCCATCTGCCGTTCGGCTATCTCTCCACCGGACAACGCCGCCGCGCGGCGATCGCAAAACTGCTGGTCAGCCGGCGGCCGCTGTGGCTGCTCGACGAGCCGACGGCCGGATTGGACAAGGCTTCGGAAGAGCGATTCGGCCGGCTGATGCGGGAGCACTGTTCGGAGGGCGGAATCATTATTGCGGCGACGCATCTGCCGCTGGGGTTGGAGGGGGCACAAGAATTGAGGATGGGGGAAACTCGGTAATGTCGGCAGGACAGAGGGGGGTGCCTGGGCAAGGGCATCTAAAACCATGCTAGCCCTCTTCCTGCGCGATATCCGCCTGAGTATCCGGGCCGGCGGCGGGGCGCTGACCGGCGTGATCTTCTTTCTCGCGGTGATCGCCACGATCCCGTTCGGCGTCGGGCCGGACCTCAATCTGCTTGCCCGCATCGGCCCGGCGATCCTGTGGATCGGCGCCTTGCTGGCTTGCCTGCTCGGTCTCGACCGATTGTTCCAGGCCGACCGGGAAGACGGCTCGCTCGATCTGCTGGTGCTCGGCGACGACCGGCAGATGCTGGCGCTGACCGTGCTGACAAAATGCCTGGCGCATTGGGCAGGAAGCGTGCTGCCGCTGGTCATCGCGGCACCCCTGCTCGGCCTGTTCATGAACATGGAGCCGATCGGCATCGGCGCCACGGCGCTGACCCTTCTGGTCGGCACGCCGGCGATTACCTTCATCGGCGCTGCCGGTGCGGCGGTGGCGGTGGCACTGCCGCGCGGCGGGCTGCTGATCTCGGTGCTGGTGCTGCCGCTGACCATCCCGGTGCTGATCTTCGGCGTCTCGGCAAGCTATGGCGCGGTGGCGAACCCTGATCCGTTTCTGCAGCCTTTCCTCATTCTTGCCGCGCTGACCTTGTTTCTTGCCGTGCTGGGGCCGGTTGCGGCAGCGTTGGCGCTGCGCCATGGAACCGACTGATTTGGCCGGCCATGGTGGTGATTACAGGGCGTCAAAGGCTGCGGCGCTGCTGTCGATTGCGAAGCCGATGACGCAGGGTTAAAGGAAGGCATGTTGGAACGAAGCGAAATGGTCCGGCTGAAAGGTTTTGCACCGGAGGAGCGACCCCTATGAGCGCGCATGCGCTCTATGTGACCGCTGCCTATGCCATTACGGCCGTGGTGCTGGCCGGGCTGATCGGCTGGATCCTGCTCGACCAGCGTGCACGCAGACGAGACCTCGCCGAGCTGGAAGCGTCCGGCGTGCGGCGGCGCTCCGATAAGGCGGGGAAATCATGAGCATGGAGACGGAAACGCCGGCGCGCTCACGCCGCCTGATCGTGCTGTTGCCGCTGCTGATTTTCCTCGGGCTGGCGGGGCTGTTCCTGACGCAGCTGCTGTCCGGCCGCGACACTTCGGAAGTGCCATCGGCGCTGATCGGCCTGCCGGCGCCGCAGACCAATCTGCCGGCGCTGGAGGGCATGAATTTGCCGGGGCTCGATTCCAGGCAGTTTGCCGGCAAGGTCACGCTCGTCAACGTCTTCGCGTCGTGGTGCGGGCCGTGCCGCGACGAACATCCGCTGCTGCTGGCGCTGTCGCAGGACAAGCGCTTCGTCATCGCCGCCCTCAACTACAAGGACCAGCCGGAAAACGCCCGCCGGTTCCTCGGCGATCTCGGCAACCCGTTCCAGGCGATCGGCGTCGACACGGCAGGGCGCGCGGCGATCGACTGGGGGGTCTACGGCGTGCCGGAAACCTTCGTCGTTGGCAAGGACGGCAAGATCGCCTACAAGCACGTCGGCCCGCTGACGCCGGGCTCAGCACAAGCGCTGCTGCTGCCGGAGATCGAGAAGGCGCTGGCAGCACCCGGCTGATGGCCCCGCCGTTTCGTCATCCTTGGGTCTTCACTCCGCTTTGCGTCGTTACGCCCAAGGATTACGAACGTGATAGGTCGACCGAAGATTCAGCCGTAGACCTGCTTGTGGACCTGGTAGAGCATTTCGCTGCGGTCGGCGCGCATGTCGGCCAGATCGCGGCTGGAAAACGAATCGATTTCGGCGATGAGGCGGTTGTATTGCCGGCGCTTGGCGATGCTGGTGCGAGCGCGGCTCATTAGACTGTCGAGAATCATAGCGAGGTTCCTTCTGTGCCGCATTGTTGCGGCAGGTTGTTCCTCCCTGATCGATACGCAGCATGACATAGTTATGGTGCATCGCAAAAAGAAGATGTTGCAATGCACCATTGCGCTGGGCGCATAGCCGGTTAACGGCGCATGGGCCCGTCCTTCCATCCGTCACTCGAGCAAGGGCCGCATTGCCTGTCCCGATACAACGATCTTGCCATATCGATCGCCGGCTGGCTTGATCGCGCCGGCACCAACGATTTGCATGACCCGGGAGAAAACCATGGCCGAAGACTACGAAATTCTCGATCCACGCTTTGCGCGGCTGTTCAACGGCAACGCACAGGTGGACAAGCTGTTCACCGGATGCCGGTGGGCGGAAGGGCCGGCCTGGTTTGCGGCCGGCCGTTATGTGGTCTGGTCCGACATTCCCAACAACCGCATGCTGCGCTACGACGAGACCGACGGCAGCGTCAGCGTGTTCCGGCAGCCGTCGGGCAATTCCAATGGCAACACCGTCGACCGGCAGGGCCGGCTGGTCACTTGCGAGCATTCGGGCCGCCGCGTCAGCCGCACCGAGCATGACGGCTCGATCACCACCATAGCCGACAAATGGCGCGGCAAGCGGCTGAACTCGCCCAACGATGCGGTGGTCAGGTCCGATGGTTCGATCTGGTTCACCGACCCGACCTACGGCATCGATACGGATTATGAGGGCGACAAGGCCGAGAGCGAGATCGGCGCCTGCCATGTCTACCGGGCCGACCCCGGCACCGGCGAGATCGAAGCGGTGATCACCGACATGGTCAGGCCCAACGGGCTTGCCTTCTCGCTCGACGAGAGCAAGCTCTATGTCGTCGATACCGGCCGCACGCATGGCGCGCAGAATCCGGCGCATATGCGGGTGTTCGATGTCGACGGGGCCGGCAAGAAGATCTCAGGCGGAAAGGTCTTCGCCGATTGCACGGCCGGCCTGTTCGATGGTTTTAGGCTCGACGACCAAGGCCGGATCTGGACCAGTGCCGCCGACGGCATCCATTGCTACGATCCCGACGGAACGCTGATCGGCAAGATCAAGGTGCCGGAAGTCGTCGCCAATTGCGTGTTCGGCGGCGGCAAGCTGAACTGCCTCTACATCGCCGGCACGACCTCGCTCTACATGGTCCGGCTGATGGTCAACGGCGCAAAGACATTTTGAGCGGTCCTGGGGTCTTCGAAGAGGTTGCTGCGCGTGACTGGTTCGTCGGCGAGACCAATGTCGCGGCGTTGAGACCGAAGGGAAATTTGCGAGAGGCTGCGGGACAGCGCCCCGCTCTGCCCTGCCGGGCATCTCCCCCACTTGGGGGCTTCGTCGCCGACGCGCTTAGCGTTCGCTCCGCCCGGGATAACGAAAGCACGGTGGCCGCCGCTTAACGCGACCGGATGAAATCGGCGAAGGCCGAAATGGCGTTGTGCATTGCCAGTTGGCTTGCCGGCTCCGATAGGATTTTGTCCACCTCCGGTGGCCTCTTGCCGAGCAGGGCGATTTCGAGCGCGGTGTCTTCAAAAAGCGCGAAAGACATGGTGCGCATGATCTCGGCCAGAGCCGCGCGGGCAAACAGCGAGCGCGGCGAGGCGTGCACCAGCATGGCCGGCTTGGCGACAGCGGCGTCGCGCGACACCAGCCAGTCGAGCGCGTTCTTCAGCCCGCCCGGCACGCCATGGGCATATTCAGGGCAGGAGACGATCACACCGTCAGCGGCGGTGACCGCGTCGATCAGCGCGGATGCTTGCGGTGGCGTCCGCTCGCCTTCGTCATCCGGATTGAAAATCGGCAAGCGGCCTAGCTCGTCATAGACGATGACGCGGCAGCCAGTCGGCGCATTTTGCGCCAAACCCGCGGTCAACGCCGAATTGGTCGAGGCGGCGCGCAGGCTGCCAGAGATTGCAAGGATGTTGAGCAAAGGAATGGAGATCAGCTTGGACGATTCGTTGCCGGGCACACTACCACATGGTGTGTTTGTATTCTTCGTCCAGCCAGCGATCGGTCGCCTCGGCCGAATCGGCAAGCGCCAGCTGGTCGCGCAGGATCTGGCCGAGCGTCGGCAGCGTCGCGCGGTCGTACCAGGTTTCCGGCTTCCACAGATCGGAGCGCATGAAAGCCTTGGCGCAATGCATGTAGGCGGCCTTGACCGTCACCAGGACGACGCTTTGCGGTTCCTTGCCGTCGACGGCGAGCCGCTCGCGCAAAGCCGCATCGACGGTGATGCGGGCGTCGCCGTTGACGCGCAGCGTCTCGTTCATGCCCGGGATGAGGAAGAGCAGCCCGACCGAAGGGTTGAGAAGAATGTTCTCCAGCGTGTCGAGCCGGTTGTTGCCGGGCCGGTCGGGGATGGCGATGGTCTTCTCGTCGAGCACGGCGGCAAAACCCGGCCTATCGCCCTTCGGCGTCACATCGGCATTGCCGGCGCAGTCCGAGGAGCCAATCAGCACGAAGGGGCTTTTGCCGATGAAGGAACGGCCGTGGCCATCCAGCGCCTTCAGTTCCTTGCGGATCGAGCCGTCGGTCGGCCGAGGCGTCTTGTAGATCGTTCTCAGCTCTTCGCGCGTGGTGACGAATTCCATGCCCTCTCCTTAAAATCGTTACTTGCCGGGCTTCCCTTCCGTTCCGGTCTTGCCTTCAAGCGAATGGCGCATGATCAGCGGCATCTGGCTGAAGGTGAAAAGAAGGGTGATCGGCATGATGCCCCAGACCTTGAAGGTAACCCAGGCGTCGGTGGAAAAATTCCGCCAGACCACTTCGTTGACAAGGGCCAGGAACAGGAAAAACAGGCCCCAGCGGAAGGTGAGTTTCTTCCAGCCCTCGGCATCGAGGCTGAAGGCCGAATCGAAGACGTAGCCGAGCAGCGACTTGCCGAAGAACAGGCCGCCGAGCAGCACGCCGCCGAACAGCATGTTGACGATTGTCGGCTTCATCTTGATGAAGATGTCGTCCTGCAGGTAGAGCGTCAGCGCGCCGAAGACGAAGACGACGACGCCCGACACCATCGGCATGATCGGCAACGTGCGGGTGAGCAGCCAGGACGCGGCCAGCGCGATCGCGGTCGCGGCCATGAACAGGCCGGTAGCGACGAAGATCGGTCCGCCGAATTCGGCCAGCACCGGAAATTTCTGCGACAGCCATGCGCCACGGGCGTTGGCGAAGAAGAACACCATCAACGGGCCGAGCTCCAGCACCAGCTTGAGCAGCGGATTGACGCCTTCCTTCTTCTGTTTCTGCGGGTCGGACGGGTCGCGTTCGAGGATGCGCGGGTTCATAGGCTTTCCTTCTTGCGCATGATCCTGTCCAAAAAGTCTGCAACTTCCTGGGATCAAGCTTGTTATGCCACTCCAGCGATCGCCCTGGCGAACTCGCTTGCGGAGAATGGTTCGAGGTCGTCGACCTGTTCGCCGACGCCGATGAAATAAACCGGCAATTTGTGCTTTGCCGCAATCGCCACCAGAATACCGCCGCGTGCCGTGCCGTCCAGCTTGGTCATCACCAGGCCGTTGACGCCGGCGACATTGCGGAAGATCTCGACCTGGTTGAGCGCGTTCTGGCCGGTGGTGGCGTCGACCGTCTGCAGCACGGTGTGCGGCGCCTCCGGATCGAGCTTGCCCAGCACCCGGACGATCTTTTCGAGTTCCGCCATCAGCTCGGTCTTGTTCTGCAGCCGCCCGGCGGTGTCGATGATCAGCACGTCCGAGCCGGCTTGCCTGGCCTGTTCGAAGGCATCATAGGCGAGGCCGGCGGCGTCGGCGCCGAGCTTCGAGGCGATGACCGGCGACCTGGTGCGCTCGCCCCAGATCTTCAATTGCTCGATCGCCGCGGCGCGGAACGTGTCGCCGGCGGCGAGCATCACCGACAGGCCGCCGTCGGTCAGCTTTGCCGCCAGCTTGCCGATGGTCGTGGTCTTGCCGGTGCCGTTGACGCCGACGACAAGGATGACATGCGGCTTGTGGCTGAGGTCGAGCTCCAGCGGCAAGGCGACATGGGTCAGCACCTTCTCCACCTCGGCCGCCATGATCGCGCGCACTTCCGTCTCGGAGACGTCCTTGCCGTAGCGGCTGGCAGCCAGCGAATCGGTGATGCGCAAAGCCGTCTCCATGCCGAGATCGGCGCGGATCAGCACGTCCTCCAGATCCTGCAGCGTGTCCTCGTCGAGCTTGCGCTTGGTGAAGACGCCGGCGATGTTGCCTGACAGTTCCCGGGAAGAGCGGGCGAGCCCCTCCTTCATGCGCTGGAACCACGAGCGTTTCGGTGCCGGTTCCGGCGCCTTCTGCGGCTCGGCTCTCTGCTCGACCTTCCTGGTGACGGTGACCTTGCCGGCAGCCGGCTTTGGCTCCGGCGGCGGTTGTGGAACGGGCTCGCGCTTTACCTCCCCCGCGATGGGGGAGGTCCCGAGCGAAGCTCGGGGGTGGGGGTGACTGGCGCCGGCGCCGGCGCTGTCACCCAACCCCCCCCCTTCGCGGCGACCCTCCCCATCGAGGCGAGGGTGGGGCGCTGGAATGGCTTCAGGTTCGGGCGCGATCTCGGTAAGGACCGGCTTCGCCTCGATCGGCGCTGGCTGGCGAATGGGGGGCGGGATTTCGGCCGTCGGTGCGGCATCTTGCGCAGGTTCGCGCTGCCCCTCACCCTTACCCTCTCCCCGTGAAGGACGGGGAGAGGGGGGCGTCAGCGCAGCCGCTTCTTCCTCGGCCTCTGCGGGAGTGGTTCCGGCGGCGCGATCAGCACCCTTCTCCCCGTCCCTATACGGGGAGAAGGTGCCGGCAGGCGGATGAGGGGCGGCGCCAGCCGCTGATGATGGAAGCTGAGTGGACGCTTCGACGGACGCAGGTTCGGGTTGTTTCTTCGGGGCGATTTCCGGCTGCTCGGGCTCAGGAACGTCCTGCGGCTCCGGAGTTGGCTCGGGAATGACGGGAGCAGCCGGAATCTGCTCTGGCTCTTCGACCGGATCAGGCTCCGGCTGAGCAGGCTCGGCCTCTTCAACAGGCACCGGCTGTGCCGGAGGCGCAGCTTCTGCTTCGGGCCAAGGCTCTTCGCGTTTCAAAAATTCCGGAACGGCTTGCTCGGCCGCCGGTTTCAGTGCCTCGAGCGCGTCCCATTTGATCGGCGGCAGCGGTGCGGTCTCGTCGATCCGCTCCTCGACCACTTCCTTCTTGCCGAACGAAAATATCTTCTTGAGAAAACCAGCCATGTTCTTGCGTCTCAGGCGGCGCGGGCGGCAAGCGGCGCCGCGATCAGCCGCGAGCCGTCATCGCCGGCGATAGCGGCCTCGACGATTTCGCCCGCCGCACCGTCGGAGACCGCAGCGAGCGTAAACCCTTCGGTGCGGCCGAGCCCGTCGCGCTCGACCAGGATCGACTGGCGTGTTCCGGCGAGCGAGGAAAGGTGGCTGCGATAGGCGGCGTCACCCGCGGCGCGCAGCCGTGCAGCACGCTGCTTGATCAGTTCGCGGCGAAGCTGCGGCATGCGCGCGGCGGGGGTGCCTTCGCGCGGCGAAAACGGAAAAACGTGGAGATGCGTCAGGCCGCATTCCTCGACGATCTCCAACGATTTTTCGAACATGGCGTCCGTCTCGGTCGGGAAGCCGGCGATGATGTCGGCGCCGAAGACGATGCCGGGACGCAATTTGCGCAAATCCTGGCAAAAACGGATCGACTGATCCCGGTTGTGCCGGCGCTTCATCCGTTTCAGGATCATGTCGTCACCGGACTGCAGCGACAGATGCAGATGCGGCATCAGCCGAGGCTCGGTGGCGATGGCGTCGAGCAGATCGTCGTCAGCCTCGATCGAATCGATCGAGGAAAGGCGCAGGCGTTTCACGTCAGGCACCTGCTTCAGGATTGTCTTGACCAATTTGCCGAGCTTCGGGCTGCCCGGCAGGTCGGCGCCGAAACTGGTCATGTCGACGCCGGTCAGCACGATCTCGGCATAGCCATTGCCGCTCAGCCGCTTGACCTGCTCGACCACGGCGCCCATCGGCACCGAGCGCGAATTGCCGCGGCCATAGGGGATGATGCAGAAGGTGCAGCGGTGGTCGCAGCCGTTCTGAACCTGGACGAACGCCCGCGCCCGGCCTTCGATGGCGTCGACCATGTGGCCGGCCGTCTCGCGCACCGAAAAGATATCGTTGACGCGAGCCTTCTCGGTGTCGTTGACGCCGAAATCCGGCAGCGCGCGATAGGAATGCGCCTTCAGCTTTTCCTCGTTGCCAAGGACGAGATCGACCTCGTCCATGGCGACGAAATTCTGCGGCTCGGTCTGCGCGGCGCAGCCGGTGACGATGATGCGGGCGGCCGGATTCTCGCGGCGGGCCTTGCGGATCGACTGTTTTGCCTGGCGCACCGCCTCGCCGGTGACGGCGCAGGTGTTGAAGATGATGGCGCCGCCTTCCAGCGCGCCAAGGCCGGCGCTTTCCGCCTCTCGCCGCATCACCTCGGATTCGTAGGTGTTCAGCCGACAGCCGAAGGTGACGACGTCAACACTTTTGGGAAGAGCGGGACCCTTCTTGGCAAGGGGAGCCATCAGGCGGCGCTTTCGGTGTCGCGGGCCCACACGCCGGTCGCCGGGTCGAAGCTGCCGGAAAATTCCCATTCGGCGGCGCCGGTGAGGATGACGTGGTCGTCGCCGCGCCACTCGACATGCAAGGAGCCACCTCCGGGCGTCACCAGGGAGACGCTGCGTCCGGTCCGCCTGGTGCGCGCCGCGGCGACGACGGCGGCACAAGCCGCCGTGCCGCAGGCCTTGGTCAGGCCGGCGCCGCGCTCCCAGGTGCGGATGACCATCGTCTCGGTCGAGGTCACCCGCGCGATGGTGATGTTGGCTCGTTCGGGGAAGATCGGGTGGTTTTCGAGCAGCGGACCGAAGCGGTCGAGCTCATAGGACCAGACGTCGCGGTCGACCCAGAAGATGGCGTGCGGATTGCCCATCGACACGACCGAGGGCGAGTGCAGCACCGGCGCGTCGATCGGGCCGACCTGCAGCTCGATCATGCGGGTATCGCGGAATTCCTCGGCGAGCGGAATATCCTGCCAGCCAAAACGCGGCTTGCCCATGTCGACCGAGATCAGCCCGTCGGCATGTTCTTCGGCGTTGAGGATGCCGGCGACGGTCTCGAAGGCGAATGTCTTCTGGCCGGTCTCGGCGGCAAGTGCCTGCACCACGCAGCGCATGCCGTTGCCGCAGGCCTGCGCGCCAGTTCCGTCGGAATTCAGGATGTCGATGAAAAAGGCAGTGCCCGGCGTTCTGGCGTCGTGGATCGCCATGATCTGATCGAACTTCGTCGCGGCATCGGCATTGAGCGCAAGGGCGGCAGCCGGCGCCACCCGGTCGGCGCGACCGCGCATGTCGGCAACGATGATTTCGTTGCCGATGCCGTTCATCTTGGCGAAGGGGGCAGTGCTTGCCATGGATCGAAAGGTCTCATGCCGGTTTGGCGCCTATATGGCGGATAGCGGCCGGAATTACCAGTGCGAGACGCCAGCGCGACGTGCGTCGACTTGGACGCACAAAGTACGCTCTGACATTTTTAAACCTGCGCATCGTGCTTCGTGAAAATCGATTCCGATTTTCGGGCGGATGCGGTCTATGCCACCGCCAAGACGCCAAGCATGACCAGCAGGAAGATGATCAACACAATGCCGATGAGAATGCGGGCGCCGGTGGCGGCGGCTCCGGCCAAGGCCGGCATGCCGAGCAGGCTGGCCGCGGCCGCGATTATCAGAAGAATCACAATCCATTTGATCATGGGAAATCCCTCGCAGCCGACGGTTGTGGACCACCACCAACGCGTTTACGACGTCCCGGGTTCCCCCGGGGGCTCTGGGGGGCCGGGTCGCCAGCCTAGAGCGCCGGCACGTCCCAGACTTCGCCGGGACGCAGGGCGCGAAAGCGTTCTTGCGGGACACCTTGATCGTTGAGGGCCTCGCCCAGCTTTCTTGCCGGCTCGTCGATCGGCTCGTTGGTGAGCCGGAACGTGCCCCAATGGCAGCCGGCGGCATAGGCGGCGTTGCACAACAGCATGCCTTGCACCGCCTCCTCCGGGTTCTGGTGGTGTGGCGCCATGAACCAGCGCGGCTCGTAGGCGCCGATCGGCAGGATGGCGAGGCGGAAGCCGCCGTGCCTTGCGGCCATCAGCCGGTAGTTGATGCCATCGTGGAAACCGGTGTCGCCGGCGAAATAGACCTTTCCGCCCGGCGTCTCGACCACAAAACCCGCCCACAGCGCCATGCGCCGGTCGCGGGTGCCGCGCGCCGACCAGTGGTGCACCGGCTCGACATGGACGGCGACGTCCTTGCCGATCTCGACCCGCTCGCCCCAGTCATGCACGGAAAGCCGCATTCCGGGAACGCCATCGTCGATGATGGCGTCGTTGCCGAGCGGCGTCAGCACCAGCGGGTCATGCTTTGTCTTCAGCCGCTTCAGCGTGGCGAGGTCCAGATGGTCGTAGTGGTTATGGCTGACCAATACGAGATCGATCGGCGGCAGGGTGGAAAAGGCGATGCCGGGCGGATTGACCCGTTTCGGCCCGGCAAAGGGGAGCGGCGAGGCGCGCCGCGACCAGACCGGGTCGGTGAGGATGTTCAGGCCGGCTGTCTGGATGAGCAGCGTGGAATGGCCGACCATGGTCAGCCTCAGTTCAGAGCCGTCGATCCGTTTGGCCGGTGTCGCCTGATGAAACGGACTTGGATTCGCCGACGGCCATTTCGAGCGTTCGCCGCCCAGCTGCCACTTCAAAAGATCGGAAAAGCGGGCAGGCAACTTGCCGTTGGGATTGAAGAACAAGGTGCCGTCGAAATGATCGCTGGGCGGCCCGCTATAGTAGCGGTTGGCCGCCCTTTTCCTCGCAGCCAAGATTTCGCCTCCGGCAAGGTTCGGTTTCATCAGAGATAGGACCGAAGCGGGCTGGCGCAAGCATTTGGCGGCCGGACGCCAGGGGCAGGCCTGTCCTGGCAAACCGCTGCGCAGTCTCGCGTCAGACCCCCAGGACAGGTTTTCGGGCGGCACGCATTTGTGGCAAAGTTGCAACAGGTGCCGCCGCAAATGCTATTTTAACCATACAGGGTTGAAATTTTGCCACCTTCTCCGTCTTGGTAAGGGGGATATTGTGCGGACGGCAGCCCGGCCGGACCCGACGGAGGTTTGAAATGAATTTTTCGAAAACCGGTCTGCTGGCCGTATCGCTGGCCGCGCTCTTTGCGAGCGGCTGTTCAACGTCACGGTTCTCGCCGATGGACCAGCAGCCGGCGCCGCTGCAAGCCGCGCCCTCCGGCACGGTGACCGCAAACCAGCTGCCGCCGCCGGCGTCGCCTGGCACCGCCGACCCGTCGAAATTTCCGACGGCGCCGCAAGGCCCTCAGGTCGCCTCGCTGCCGCCGGACGGAACGGCTCCGGCCGGAGCCCCGGATCTTACCGCAAGCAGCGTCGCCGGCGTGTGGAAGGCCAGCGTGTCCGGCCAGAGCTGCCAGGTGGCGACGCCGCAAACCAAATTCGGCTCCGGCTATCGGGCTGGACCACTGCATTGCCCGGCGCCGATCGACGGCATCAAATCCTGGAACGTCGCCGGCAAGCAGTTGACGCTGTACGACGCGAATGGCGGCACGCTGGCACGGCTCTATTCCTCGGGCGGAGAGAAATTCGACGGCCAGACTTCCAACGGCCTGCCGATCTCGCTTACAAGAGGCTGACCCGCCCGCCCTTATTGTTTTTAGGCGATTCCGAAAACCGCTACACGCTTTCCCGGAATTGCTCTCTTTTGTTTTTACGCAATTCCGGACAGAAAACCGCTACACATTTTTCTTGGAATTGCTCCGGAACGACGTGACCGATGCATCTGCGTGACGGCCTTCAGACCCATGCGACCGTCCGGCAGCGTTACGACCATTGGGTCGATACGGGCGTGATCGACCGCGATCCGGCGCAGGAGCGGGTCGTCGCGGCACTCGATCGGTTGATCGACGAGATTTCGGCAAAACGGCTGGCGCACAAATCGAGCGCGCTGGGCTGGCTGTTCGCTCGCAAGCGCGAGACGCGCGAGGCCGTCAAGGGCCTCTATATCCACGGCGGCGTCGGCCGTGGCAAGACCATGCTGATGGACATGTTCTTCGAGCTGGTGCCGGTCCGGCGCAAGCGCCGTGTGCATTTCAACGACTTCATGGCCGATGTGCAGGACCGCATCCAGAAGCACCGGCAGGCGCGTAAAGAGGGCACCGTCAGGGAAGACGACCCGATCGCGCCGGTGGCCCGCGCGTTGGCCGAGGAAGCCTGGGTGCTGTGCTTCGACGAGTTTTCCGTCACCGACATCGCCGATGCGATGATCCTGTCGCGGCTGTTCTCGGCGCTGTTTGCCAACGGCGTCGTGCTGGTCGCCACGTCCAACGTCGCGCCGCAGGATCTCTACGGCGACGGCTTGAACCGCAAGCTTTTCCTTCCCTTCATCGGCATCCTGGAGCGGCATGCGCAGGTGATTGCCCTCGATGCCGACAAGGACTATCGGCTGGACAAGCTCAGCCGCCTGCCGGTCTATGTCACCCCTGCCGATGCCGCGGCCGATGCTGTCCTCGATGAGGCCTGGAAAGTGATGACGCATGGCAGGCCGACCCAGGCAGCGGCCCTGACCGTAAAGGGCCGGCAGGTCGTCGTGCCGCGCGCCGCCGGCGAAGCGGCGCGGTTTTCCTTTGCCGATCTCTGCGAAAACCCGCTCGGTGCCCGAGATTTCCTGGCGATTGCCGGCCGCTTCTCGACCGTCTTCATCGATCATGTGCCGGTGCTTGGCGAAGGCATGCGCAACGAGGCGAAGCGCTTCATCCTGCTGATCGACACGCTCTACGACCATCATGTGCGGCTGGTGGTGAGCGCCGCCGCACCGCCAGCGGAGCTGTATACGGCTAGGCGCGGCAACGAGGTCTTCGAGTTCGAGCGCACCGCGTCGCGGCTGATCGAGATGCAGAGTCACGAATGGCTGGAAGACTGGGTGGAGAGGCAGAAGGCGCGGGTGGTGCCTGCGGAGGCGAGGCAGGTTCGGGCCTGAACCTCGTTTCGTAGCGTTCCGGCACACCCCCTCTGTCCTGCCGGACATCTCCCCCTCAAGGGCCCCTCAAGGGCCCCTCAAGGGCCCCTCAAGGGCCCCTCAAGGGGGGAGATCAGATGTCGCCTCGACCTTCGCCAGTTTCCAGCGTTGTGGAAGAAGCCCGTCGTCAAAACCGCCGATCTCCCCCCATGTGGGGGAGATGTCCGGCAGGACAGAGGGGGGCGCTGTCCCGCCGGCGTCTATAGTCGATACACATACATGACGAACGCCTCCGCCGGCCCGTGCGGCTCCTTGCGCGACTCATAAAGCGCCTGAGCCGCCACATTCTCCGGCTCGGTGCCGACCCAGGCCTCCTCGCAGCCATGCTCCCGGCCGAGCTCAAACATGGCGTCGAGCATCTTCGTCGCTATGGCCTGGCGCTGGAAGGCCGGCGCCACGCCGACTTCGTCGATGTAGAGTTCGCTCACCTTGTCCGGGTGGCGGTGGATGACGGCCGCGCATTGGCCGACGACTGTGCCATCGGCCAATGCCACGATCATGAAATGACCGGGTTCGCGGAGATACGCTGCCAACGATCCAGCCTGACCGGTTCATCGAACACATCTTCGGCGACCCGCATCACAAGGGCGTCATCGCCGGAAAACAGCCTTCTTATTTCCATCTTCATTGCGTAACTTTCCCAAGTCGGCTCAATTCTTTTGACGTTTACGTAAATCCCAATCCATCTAACCGATTGAAAAATCTCACTCCAAAATAATCGTTTGAATATTCTATGCGCCGGGGCTATTGGGTGCGGCGAAATCTTCGCGGCTTCCCCGCCGCATTCCGGTCTCCTTCCTCGACGCCGTCATCCAATTCGTTAAGGGATTTGGGGCGCCGTCACAGTCTAAAGGGAAAACATCCTGACATGGCACGCAACAAGATAGCGCTCATCGGCTCGGGCATGATCGGCGGCACGCTCGCCCACATGATCGGCCTCAAGGATCTCGGCGACGTTGTGCTGTTCGATATCGCTGAGGGCATCCCGCAAGGCAAAGGGCTGGATATCGCGCAGTCGTCGCCGGTTGATGGGTTCGATTCCAGGCTGACCGGCGTCAACGATTATGCCGGCATCGAGGGTGCCGACGTCTGCATCGTCACCGCCGGCGTGCCGCGCAAGCCCGGCATGAGCCGCGACGACCTTCTCGGCATCAATCTGAAGGTCATGGAGCAGGTTGGCGCGGGTCTCAAGAAATACGCGCCGAAAGCCTTCGTCATCTGCATCACCAACCCGCTCGACGCCATGGTCTGGGCGCTGCAGAAGTTTTCCGGCCTGCCGAAGAGCCATGTCGTGGGCATGGCCGGCGTGCTCGACAGTTCGCGCTTTCGCTATTTCCTGGCCGAAGAGTTCAAGGTGTCGGTCGAGGATGTCACCGCCTTCGTGCTCGGCGGCCATGGCGATTCCATGGTGCCGATGATCCGCTATTCGACGGTCGCCGGCATCCCGCTGCCCGACCTCATCAAGATGGGCTGGACCTCGAAGGAAAAGCTCGACCAGATCGTGCAGCGCACCCGCGACGGCGGCGCCGAGATCGTCGGCCTGCTCAAGACCGGCTCGGCCTTCTACGCACCGGCCGCCGCGGCGATCGCCATGGCCGAAGCCTATCTCAAGGACAAGAAGCGCGTGCTGCCCTGTGCTGCGCATCTCTCCGGCCAGTATGGTGTCAAGAACACCTATGTCGGCGTGCCGGTGGTGATCGGCGCCGGCGGCGTCGAGCGCGTCATCGAGATCGAGCTCGGCAAGGCCGAGCAGAAGATGTTCGACAATTCGGTGGCGGCGGTGCAGGGCCTGTGCGAGGCTTGCGTCAAGATCGCTCCGCAACTCGCCGCCAAATGACCCGCTGCCAAGTGACCCGCCAGTAAAGTGATCTGGAGACAACGCGCATGAACATCCATGAATATCAGGGCAAGGCGCTGCTGAAGGGCTTTGGCGCACCGGTGGCCGAAGGCGTACCGGTGTTTAGGGCAAGCGAGGCGGAAGCTGCCGCCAAGGCACTGCCCGGCCCGCTCTATGTGGTAAAAAGCCAGATCCATGCCGGCGGCCGCGGCAAGGGCAAGTTCAGGGAGCTCGGCCCCGATGCCAAGGGCGGCGTCAGGCTGGCGAAATCGGTGGCCGAAGTGGTCGCCAACGCCAAGGAAATGCTTGGCCACACGCTGGTCACCAAGCAGACCGGCCCGGCGGGCAAGCAGGTCAACCGCCTCTACATCGAAGACGGCGCCGACATCGAGCGTGAGCTCTATCTGTCGCTGCTGGTCGATCGCTCGGTCGGCCGCATCGCTTTCGTCGTTTCGACCGAGGGCGGCATGGATATCGAGGCGGTCGCCCACGACACGCCGGAAAAGATCATCACCGTCGCCATCGACCCGGAAAAAGGTGTGACGGCGGATGATTTGAAAGAACTCAACGGCGCGCTGAAGCTCGACGGCGACGCCGCCAAGGACGGCGAGACGTTGTTCCCGATCCTCTACAAAGCCTTCGTCGAGAAGGACATGAGCCTGCTCGAAGTCAACCCGCTGATCGTCATGAAGAATGGCCGGTTGCGTGTGCTCGACGCAAAAGTGTCGTTCGACAACAACGCGCTGTTCCGCCATCCCGACGTGATGGAGCTGCGCGACATCACCGAAGAGGACGAGAAGGAGATCGAGGCGTCGAAATACGACCTCGCCTATGTCGCGCTCGACGGCAATATCGGCTGCATGGTCAATGGCGCCGGCCTTGCCATGGCGACGATGGATATCATCAAGCTCTACGGTGCCGAGCCCGCCAACTTCCTCGATGTCGGCGGCGGTGCGTCGAAGGAGAAGGTGACGGCGGCGTTCAAGATCATCACCAAGGACCCGGCGGTCAAAGGCATCCTGATCAACATCTTTGGCGGCATCATGAAGTGCGACATCATCGCCGAGGGCGTTATCGCGGCGGTCAAGGAAGTCGGCCTGCAAGTGCCGCTGGTGGTGCGGCTGGAAGGCACCAATGCCGAGCTCGGCAAGAAGATCATCAACGACAGCGGGCTCAACGTCGTCTCGGCCGATGACCTCGACGACGCGGCCAAGAAAATCGTGGCGGCGGTGAAGGGCTGATCTGGTGCCTCCGCACAAGATAAACCTGGTCGAGGCGGCGGATCAGAAGATCAAAAAGGTCTTCGATCCGCATATCGCCGGCGACGTCAACGACGCCCAGGTCAAGATCGCCAAGTTCGGCGATATCTTCGATTGGCACGCGCATGACAACGAGGACGAAGCCTTCCTGGTGCTGCGCGGCCGCATCGCCATCGATTTCCGCGACGGCACGGTGGAGCTTGGCAGCGGCGAGTTCATCGTCGTGCCGCGCGCCATTGAGCACCGGCCGCGCTCGCTGAGCGAACAGCCGGTGGTGCTGATGTTCGAGCCGGCGACGACGCTCAACACCGGCAACGCCAAAAGCGACCTCACTGTCGCCGATCTCAAGCGGCTATAGGGGGCTTGTGCGAGAAATGAAGAACATCACTCTGGCGGTCGAAGACGAGGTTCTGGAGCAGGTTAAGCTGGCGGCCGCTGAACAGGGAACGACCGTCGACGCCTTGGTGCGGGAGTTTTTCGCGACAGTGGCCGCGAAGCGCCGTGCCAACGACGGGGCTCGGCAAGCCCTGCTTAGGCTTGCCTACGAGGCTTCAGGCGACATGGGCAGCAAGACTTGGAACCGGGCAGCTCTCCATGACCGCTGAATGCTGCCTCGACACGAACATTCTCGTCTGTGCCACCATCGGACACGATTCCAAGCGCGCGGAGTATGGCGCAATCATCGCCGCCGCCGAGCGCCTTGGCGTCAAGACACTTTACACCGAAGACCTCAACCACGGGCAGGCCTACGGCTCCGCGGTCGCCGTCAACCCCTTCCGCACTCACTGATCAGGTCGCTAAAAAATGTCCATTCTCGTCGACAAGAACACCAAGGTGCTCGTGCAGGGCCTGACCGGCAAGACCGGCACGTTCCATACCGAGCAGGCGCTGGCCTATCACGGGACAAAAATGGTCGGCGGCATCCACCCGAAGAAGGGTGGCGAGACGTGGACCGGCGCCGCGGGCGAGAGCTTGCCGATCTTTTCCACCGTCGCTGAAGGCAAGGCGAAGACCGGCGCCAATGCATCTGTCGTCTATGTGCCGCCGGCAGGCGCCGCCGAGGCGATCCTGGAGGCGATCGAAGCAGAAATCCCGCTGATCATCTGCATCACCGAGGGCATCCCGGTGATCGACATGATCAAGGTCAAGGCGCGGCTCGACCGCTCGACATCGCGGCTGATCGGTCCCAACTGCCCCGGCGTCCTGACCCCCAACGAATGCAAGATCGGCATCATGCCCGGCAACATCTTCCGCAAGGGCTCGGTCGGCGTTGTTTCCCGCTCGGGAACGCTTACCTATGAGGCAGTGTTCCAGACCACCAATGTCGGTCTCGGCCAGACCACCGCCGTCGGCATCGGTGGCGACCCCGTCAAAGGCACGGAGTTCATCGACGTGCTGGAGATGTTCCTCGCCGACGACGAGACCCAGTCGATCATCATGATCGGCGAGATCGGCGGCTCGGCCGAGGAAGACGCCGCGCAGTTCCTCAAGGACGAAGCCAAGCGTGGCCGCAAGAAGCCGATGGCCGGTTTCATCGCCGGGCGCACGGCCCCGGCCGGCCGCACAATGGGTCACGCAGGCGCGGTGATTTCCGGCGGCAAGGGCGGCGCCGAGGACAAGATCGCGGCGATGGAATCGGCCGGAATAAAGGTTTCGCCGTCGCCGGCCCGGCTCGGCACGACGCTGGTCGAAGCGATAAAAGGTTAAGGCAGTAAGGGAGTAGGGCAGTATGGGATTAGGGGAATAGGAAGAACGGGACGAACGATGGCAAGTGCCTGGTTTTCCCTACTGCCCTACTCCCTTACTGCCCTACTCCCCTCCAAAACAGGAGACGGAGCCAGGCTCCGCGGAAAAAATGGCAAGACAAGATCAGGCCAACGACCAATTTTCGCTTACCTCTTTTCTCTATGGCGGCAATGCCGATTATATCGACGCGCTCTACGCCGCCTATGAGGACGATCCCGCTTCGGTCGATCCCGAATGGCAGGATTTCTTCGCGGCGCTCAAGGACGACGCCGGCGATGTCCGCAAGAATGCCAAGGGCGCCTCATGGGCCAAGCCCTCGTGGCCGCTGCAGGCCAATGGCGAACTGGTGTCGGCGCTCGACGGCGATTGGGGCATCGTCGAGAAGCACATCGAGAAGAAGGTCCAGAACAAGGCGGTGATGAACGGCGTCGCCTTTTCCGACGCCGACGTCCATCAGGCGACGCGCGATTCCGTGCGCGCCATCATGATGATCCGCGCCTACCGCATGCGTGGCCATTTGCACGCCAATCTCGACCCGCTCGGCATCGCCAAGCTCGAGGATTACAACGAGCTGTCGCCGGAAAATTACGGCTTCACATCAGCCGACTACGACCGCCCGATCTTCCTCGACAACGTGCTCGGGCTCGAATTCGGCACCATCCGGCAGATGCTCGACATCCTGACCCGCACCTATTGCTCGACGCTCGGCGTCGAGTTCATGCATATTTCCGATCCCGAGGAGAAGGCCTGGATCCAGGCGCGCATCGAGGGCACCGACAAGGAGATCTCCTTCACCGCCGCCGGCAAGAAGGCGATCCTGCAGAAGCTGGTCGAGGCGGAAGGCTTCGAGCAGTTCATCGACGTCAAGTACAAGGGCACCAAGCGCTTCGGCCTCGACGGCGCCGAGGCGCTGATCCCGGCGCTGGAGCAGATCGTCAAGCGCGGCGGCCAGCTCGGCATGAAGGAGATCGTGCTCGGCATGGCGCATCGCGGCCGGCTGAACGTGCTCTCCCAGGTGATGGCCAAGCCGCACCGCGCCATCTTCCACGAGTTCAAGGGCGGCTCGGCCGCGCCCGACGAGGTCGAGGGCTCGGGCGACGTGAAGTACCATCTTGGTGCTTCGTCGGACCGCGAGTTCGACGGCAACAAGGTGCACCTGTCGCTGACCGCCAATCCATCGCACCTGGAAATCGTCGATCCGGTGGTGATGGGCAAGGCGCGGGCCAAGCAGGACTCTCTGTTCGGCCGCAGCCGCGAAGAGATCGTGCCGCTGGAAGAGCGCGCCAAGGTGCTGCCGCTGCTCCTGCATGGTGACGCCGCCTTTGCCGGCCAGGGCGTGATTGCCGAAATCCTCGGCTTGTCCGGCTTGCGCGGCCACCGCGTCGCCGGCACGCTGCACTTCATCATCAACAACCAGATCGGCTTCACCACCAACCCGCGCTTTTCGCGCTCGTCGCCCTATCCGTCGGATGTCGCCAAGATGATCGAGGCGCCGATCTTCCACGTCAATGGCGACGATCCGGAAGCCGTGGTCCATGCCACCAAGGTGGCCATCGAATTCCGCATGAGGTTCCACAAGCCTGTCGTGGTCGACATGTTCTGCTACCGCCGCTTCGGCCACAATGAGGGCGACGAACCGGCCTTCACCCAGCCGATCATGTATCGCAACATCCGCAACCATAAGACGACGGTGCAGATCTATGCCGACCGGCTGATCGCCGAAGGCCACATCGGCCAGTCCGAATTCGACAAGCTGAAGGCCGACTGGCGGGCACATCTCGAGCAGGAATTCGAGGTCGGCCAGCACTATAAGCCCAACAAGGCCGACTGGCTGGATGGCGCCTGGTCGGGCCTGCGCACAGCCGACAACCAGGACGAACAGCGGCGCGGCAAAACCGCCGTGCCGGTCAAGACGCTGAAGGAAATCGGCAAGAAGCTGACCGAGGTGCCGAAGGAATTCGAGGCGCACAGGACGATCATGCGGTTTCTCGAGAACCGCCGCCAGGCGATCGAGTCGGGCGAAGGCATCGACTGGTCGACGGCCGAGGCGCTGGCCTTCGGCGCCATCCTGCTCGACGGCAATCCGGTCCGGCTGTCCGGACAGGATTCGGAGCGCGGCACGTTCTCGCAACGCCACTCCGTGCTCTACGACCAGCGCGACGAGACACGCTACATCCCGCTCAACAATCTGTCGGCGGCGCAGGCCGGTTTCGAGGTCATCAACTCGATGCTGTCGGAAGAGGCCGTGCTCGGCTTCGAATATGGCTACAGCCTGGCCGAGCCGAAGGCGCTGACGCTTTGGGAAGCGCAGTTCGGCGATTTCGCCAACGGCGCCCAGGTGGTGTTCGACCAGTTCATCTCGTCGGGCGAGCGCAAGTGGCTCAGAATGTCGGGCCTCGTCTGCCTGTTGCCGCATGGCTATGAAGGCCAGGGGCCGGAACATTCGTCGGCCAGGCTCGAGCGATTCCTGCAGCTTTGCGCCGAAGACAACATGCAGGTGGCCTACTGCACGACGCCGGCCAACTACTTCCACATCCTGCGCCGGCAGTTGAAGCGGGATTTCCGCAAGCCGCTGATCCTGATGACGCCGAAGTCGCTGCTGCGCCACAAGCGGGCGGTGTCGACACTGCCGGAGATGTCGGGCGAAAGCGCGTTCCACCGGCTGTTGTGGGACGATGCCCAGCAACTCCCCGGCCAGGCGATCAAGCTCACCAAGGATTCGAAGATTCGCCGCGTCGTGCTCTGCTCGGGCAAGGTCTATTACGACCTCTACGAGGAGCGCGAGAAGCGCGGCATCAACGAGATCTACCTGCTGCGCGTCGAACAGCTCTATCCGTTCCCGGCCAAGGCGCTGATCACCGAACTGTCACGCTTCCGCAACGCCGAGATGGTCTGGTGCCAGGAGGAGCCCAAGAATATGGGCGCCTGGTCGTTCATCGATCCGTATCTGGAATGGGTGCTGGCGCATATCGACGCCAAGCACCAGCGGGTGCGCTATACCGGCCGGCCGGCCGCCGCGTCGCCGGCGACCGGGTTGATGTCGAAGCATCTCGCCCAGCTTGCCGCCTTGCTCGAAGACGCGCTCGGTGAATAGAACAGAGTTCGGCGAATAGAACAGAACCGACAGAAGAACGGACAGGCACAATGGCTACCGAAATCCGCGTCCCCACTCTTGGCGAATCCGTCACCGAGGCGACCATCGGCAAATGGTTCAAGAAGGTGGGCGACGCGATCGCCACCGACGAGCCGCTGGTCGAGCTCGAAACCGACAAGGTCACGGTCGAAGTGCCGGCCGCGGCCGCAGGAACGCTCAGCGAGATCGCCGTCAAGGAAGGCGAGACGGTCGAAGTCGGTGCTTTGCTCGGCATGATTTCGGCGGGCAACGGGGCAAAGGCGGCAGCACCCGAAGCCGCGAAGCCGTCAACATCCGAAGCGAAGCAGGACGCGGTATCGCAGGCCTCGGCGCCGACCGCCGCAGCCACCGTCAAGCAAGCCGCGGCCGAGACCGCAAAGATCGCCGGCGATGCCGGGCCGATCGAGGCGCGCGCGATGCCGCCGGCGCCAGCGGCGGCGAAGCTGCTGGCCGAGAGCAATCTCGCGGTCGACCAGATCTCGGGTTCCGGCAAGCGCGGCCAGGTGCTCAAGGGCGACGTGCTCGACGCGATCGCCAGGGGCGCTCCGTCGCAGCCTTCCGAGACGCCGAAGGCCCCTGCGCCGGTCGCCGCCCGTGCGCCGTCCTCGGCCGACGACGCGTCGCGTGAAGAGCGGGTGCGCATGACCAAGCTGCGGCAGACCATCGCCCGCCGCCTCAAGGAAGCGCAGTCGACCGCCGCCATGCTGACCACCTTCAACGAGGTGGACATGAGCGCGGTGATGGCGCTCAGGAGCAAATACAAGGATGTGTTCGAGAAGAAGCACGGCGTGAAGCTGGGCTTCATGGGCTTCTTCACCAAGGCCGTCACCCATGCGCTGAAGGAAATCCCTTCCGTCAATGCCGAGATCGACGGCACCGACATCATCTTCAAGAACTACGCCCATATCGGCGTCGCAGTCGGCACCGAAAAAGGCCTCGTCGTGCCTGTCGTGCGCGATGCCGACCAGATGGGAATAGCCGAGATCGAGAAAGATATCGGCAGGCTGGGCATCGCCGCGCGTGATGGCAAGCTGTCGGTCGCCGACATGCAGGGCGGCACGTTTACGATTTCCAACGGCGGCGTTTACGGGTCGCTGATGTCGACGCCGATCCTCAACGCGCCGCAGTCGGGCATTCTGGGCATGCACAAGATCCAGGAGCGGCCGGTGGTGGTCGGCGGCCAGATCGTGATCCGGCCGATGATGTATCTGGCGCTCTCCTACGATCACCGCATCGTCGACGGCAAGGAAGCGGTGACCTTCCTGGTGCGGGTCAAGGAAAGCCTGGAGGATCCGGAACGGCTGGTGCTCGATCTCTAGGCCCGGTCGAGGTGAGCCGGAGAATGGATCTGCGCCACCGAATGAGTTCCTCTCGTTTGCACTCCGGAATGTTTTTCGCAGCTGTGCTCGCGGCCGGCATTGCGCAGACGGGATCGGCAGCCTTTGCCGCATGCCCGCTCGAACTCGCCGTCTATGGCGATGCCGAAAGTGCGGCCGAGATCGATTTCAGGCCGACCGGGGGATCGGCTGTCGTCACCAACACCTTCAAGATGGTGCTCGACAACGATGTCGTTCTCGACGGGATCGTCATGTGGACGCAAGGCGTGGCGCGGCCGCATGGTTCGCTGATGTACAAATGCCCGACAGGCGACGTCACCGGCGACGAGCTCGCCGCCTGCACGCTGTGGGAGGGGGTGGTCTACAGTGCGGATGACAAGGGCAACATCGCTCTGTTGCCGGCCGAAGGGGTAGATGCTCCGAAGACCCTGATCTTTCCCGACCTCGGACCGTCACTGCAGAGGTCGACCGCCTATGGCGCCAACGGGTTTTCAAAGGTGCCGTGGGATGTTTTTTCGTTGAAGGGCTGTCAGGAATGAGCGCGGCCAAAAAAGTGCTGCTGGTGACCGGCGGCGGCCGCGGCATCGGCGCTGCCACATCCAGGCTTGCCGTCACGGCTGGATACCGTGTTGCGATCAACTACGCATCGAATGAGGCTGCTGCCACGGCGCTTGTCGAGGCAATCGAACAGGCCGGCGGCGAAGCGCTGGCCATCAAGGGCGACGTTGGCAGCGAGGCCGATATCCAGGCGATGTTTGAGAGGATCGATCATGTCTTCGGGCCGCTCGATGCGCTCGTCAACAACGCTGGCATGGTCGACCAGAGGGCGCGTGTCGACGAAATGAGCGGAGCACGGCTGGAGCGCATGATGCGCATCAACGTCATTGGCCCCATGCTCTGTGCCCGCGAAGCGGTGAAGCGCATGTCGACCAGCCATGGCGGCAACGGCGGCGCCATCGTCAATGTCTCCTCGATTGCAGCGAGAATTGGCGGGCCGGGCGAATATGTCGACTACGCTGCCTCGAAGGGCGCGATCGATTCTTTCACGATCGGCCTGGCGCGCGAGGTAGCCGGCGAAGGCATTCGCGTCAACGCGGTCAGTCCAGGGATTGTCGATACCGAAATTCATGCCTCCGGCGGACAGCCGGATCGCGTCGAGAGGATGCGTAACGGCGTGCCGATGCAAAGGGCGGGGACCACCGAAGAGGTCGCCGCGGCAATTCTCTGGCTCCTGTCGGACGGGGCGTCCTATACGACAGGCGCGAATTTGGAAGTGGGCGGCGGCCGCTAATCCCAGCCAAGGCTGAGTGCAGACCAGAAGGACAAATCATGGCTTATGACGTCGTTATCATCGGATCGGGACCAGGCGGCTATGTCTGCGCCATCAAGGCGGCGCAGCTCGGCCTGAAAACGGCGGTGGTCGAGAAGAACCCGACCTTCGGCGGCACCTGCCTCAATATCGGCTGCATCCCATCCAAGGCGCTGCTGCATGCCTCCGAGATTTTTTCTGAGGCCGGCCACTCCTTTGATACACTCGGCGTCGAAATCAGCAAGCCGAAGCTCAATCTGGAAAAGATGATGGCGCACAAGGACGCGACAGTGGCGTCCAACGTCAACGGCGTCGCCTTCCTGTTCAAGAAGAACAAGATCGACAGCTTTCGCGGCACCGGCAAGGTCCTGTCCGCCGGAAAAGTGTCGGTGACCGGCGAGGACGGCAAGGTCGAGGAGATCGAGACCGGGAACATCGTCATCGCCACCGGCTCCGACGTCGCCGGCATTCCGGGGGTAAAGGTCGACATCGACGAGAAGGTAATCATGTCGTCGACCGGCGCGTTGTCGCTGGGCAAGGTGCCGGGCCACCTGGTGGTGGTCGGCGGCGGCGTCATCGGGCTGGAGCTCGGCTCGGTATGGGCGCGGCTCGGCGCCAAGGTGACCGTCGTTGAGTTCCTCGACACCATTCTCGGCGGCATGGACGGCGAGGTCGCCAAACAGTTCCAGCGCATGCTGTCCAAGCAAGGCATCGAATTCAGGCTCGGCGCCAAGGTGACCGGTGTCGCCAAGGCCACAAAGGGCGCCACCGTCACCTTCGAGCCGGTCAAGGGCGGCGCGGCCGAGACGATCGAGGCGGATGGGGTGCTGATCGCGACCGGACGCCGGGCCTATTCGGACAGTCTCGGGCTGAAGGATGCCGGGGTCGAGGTCGACGAGCGCGGCCGAGTCAAGACCGACGGCCATCTCACGACCAATGTCCCCGGCATCTACGCCATCGGCGACGTCATCGCCGGGCCGATGCTCGCCCACAAGGCCGAGGACGAGGGCGTGGCGGTGGCCGAGATCATTGCCGGCCAGGCCGGCCATGTGAATTACGGGGTGATCCCGAACGTCGTCTACACCAGTCCGGAAATCGCCTCGGTGGGGAAAACAGAGGAAGAGCTGAAGTCGGCCGGCATCGACTACAAGGCCGGCAAGTTTCCGTTCAGCGCCAATGGCCGGGCGCGCGCCATGCTGCATACCGACGGCTTCGTGAAGATCCTGGCGGACAAGCAGAGCGACCGCGTGCTCGGCGTCCACATCGTCGGCTTCGGCGCCGGCGAGATGATCCACGAGGCGGCGGTGCTGATGGAGTTCGGCGGCTCGTCGGAAGATCTTGCCCGCACCTGCCACGCCCATCCGACGATGTCGGAAGCGGTGAAGGAAGCGGCACTGGCGACCTTCTTTAAGCCGATCCACATGTAGGCCTTCCCAAGGAACTCCGGCAGCCATCTGACGGCTCAAACAAAAACGGCCCGCTTTTCAGCGGGCCGTTCGTATTTGAAGTCAGCAGCCGATCACTGCGGGGCTGGTGCGGGCGCCGGAGCAGGTGCTGGCTCTGCGGGTGCCGGAGCCGGAGCTGGTTCTGCTGGCGCCGGAGCGGGCGCTGGTTCTGCCGGCGCCGGGGCAGGTGCAGGCTCTGCAGGGGCCGGGGCAGGCGTCGGTTCAGCGGGCGCTGGCGCCGGGGCCGGCGTGGTTGCAGCCGGCGGTTCACCAGGCTCTGGCGCCTCACCGCTTGTTCCAAAAATATAATAAGCGACAATGGCCAGGATAACCACGACCAGGGCAATCAGCCAGCCGGTGCTGCCGCCACCCGACTTGGGAGGGGGGGTCGGAGTGGTGTACGGGTCGTTTGGATTCGCCATAAAAGTGTCCTCCGTGGATGAAAAGTATCAATCAACACACATCAACGCGCAATCGTTGAACAGGTTTCACGCTAGGAATCGAAATCGCCGAAAACAGGGCATTCTTCGCCGGGAATCGTTTGTTTGCAAGCACTTTACTCGCAAAACTCACCGTGATCGAGCCAAATTAGACCTTTCGACCGTCCTGTACTGAGACAAACCTCCGGCGACTCGGGCAAAGCGTCGCCCCGAATCACGCCTTGCCGAGTCTGCAACTCGACCGTGCAACTCAGTCGACGGCAGTGACGGTGTAGCCGGCCTTGCGGAAATCCTCGACCAGGCCCTCCGCGCCAGGGAGGTGCAGGGCGCCGACCGCCATGAACACGTTGCCCTTGGCGAGGATCGGCCTGGCATGGTCGATCATCACCTTGTTGCGGCTGGTGATCATGATTTCCTCGAAGGCGGCATAGCTTGCTGAATCGTCTTCGTCGCCGGGAAGGACGGCACGAAACAGCGGCCAGAGCATGCCGGTGTCGCCGCGCTGGTAAAGCACGATCATGGTTTCATTGACGTCGTTCACCCTGTCGCCGAGCTTCAGGGTGTCGACGAGGCCCTTCATGTGAAACGCAAGCGGCAGCGAGGCCATGGCGCGAAGCTGCTCGGCGACGGTCTCCAACCCATCGACGGCCTTGCCTGAGGCTTTGGCGTCCTCTGCAAGCTTGATGTCGAGCACCGGCGTGCCGCCGGCCTGGCGGGCCAGTTCACAGGCCGGGAGCGCGACCATGGTCGACAGCATCCACGGCTTCATCTTGGCAACGCTCGCCGGTGGAATGCCGCGCGCGTCGAGCGCCTTGTTCACCGCCGCCGCATCGTCCGGCGACAGCAGCGAGGACAGCGTGGTGCTGTCGGTGAACATCATTAGCTCCGGCTCTTTCAGGAACGCCGCCATCATCTTCTGCTTGTCGAGCACCTCCGTGGTCTCGATGACGACAGTGTCGGCGGCGTCAAAGGCCTTTTGCGCGGCGGGCGGCAGCGCGGTCACGCGCGGGTCGGTCATGTGCATGGTGCCGAACAGGAAGGACGGTCTTTCGCCCGCCTTTTCCAGTTTCCACAACAGGCCCTTACCGTTCGGTGTCGCGGCCGCTTCCGTCTCGATCTTGCGGTAGGCGGCCGGGTCGTCCTTCTGCAAGGCCGACAGCATGTCGGCGCCGGCGCAGACCTGGGTTTCAGCCCCTGGGGTTTCAGCGCGCGCCCTGCCGGCGGCGAGCAGAGCGATGACGAGGAAAGAGAGGAAAAACAGGACGTTCAGCGCGACGAGCAGCTTCAGCGAAGCAAAGGCGGTGCGGTCGGCCATAGCAATGACGCGTTTCATGGCTCGCTTTTAGAGACAAAGAACGGCGAAACGGTTAACCGGCGCGGCAAAATTGTCTCGGACATCGTTCCACGGCGCATACCCTGGCTGCAACTTGCGAAATCATGCGTCGGCTACGCCCGCGGGTGGGCCGCTTCATAGATTTCGAGCAGCCTCGCGGTGTCGACGCCGGTATAGATCTGCGTCGTCGACAGGCTGGCGTGGCCCAAAAGTTCCTGGATGGTGCGCAGGTCGCCGCCGCGCCCAAGCAGATGTGTGGCGAAGGAATGGCGCAACGCATGCGGCGTGGCGGTGTCCGGCAGATTGAGCGCCGAGCGCAGCTTGGCCATGTCGCGCTGGACGATGGCCGGGTTGAGCGGGCCGCCGCGGGCGCCGCGAAACAGCAGACCCTTCGGATCGAGATGATAGGGGCAGAGCCGGCGGTATTGGGCGATCGCCCGCAGCGCGATCGGCAGCACCGGCACCAGCCGCGTCTTGCCGCCCTTGCCGGTGACGCGCAGCACCGTTTCATCAGGCGACGACAGATCGCCGCCGGACAGGCCGAGCGCCTCGGAAATGCGCAGGCCCGAGCCGTAGAGCAGCGTCAGCACGGCGGCGTTGCGGGCGGCGATCCACGGTTGCTCCGCCAGCTGGCCTTCCACCGAAACGACGTGTTTCGCATCGCTTGCCGTCAGCGGCTTGGGTAGCGACTTCGGCTGCCGCGGCGCGCGCAGTGCCGCAGCACCCGCCGCATTGACGAGGCCGCGCCGCTCCAGAAAGCGCAGCAGCGAGCGGATGCCGGCGAGCCCCCGCCCGAGCGTGCGGGCGCCGGCGCCTCCGGCACGGCGGGCAGCCAGAAAGCCGCGCAGATCGGCCGGGCGCAGATCGGCTATATCCGAGATGCCGGGCGAGCCGCCGCAATGGCCGGTCAGGAAGTGCAGGAACTGGCGCGTGTCGCGCTCATAGGCTTCCACGGTTTCCGGCGACAGCCGGCGCTCGCGCGCCAGCATCTTGAGCCAGCTTTCGCGGGCCGCCTGAAGGTCTGGCTTGGCCGGGATGAGGAATTCCTGCATTGCGCTCTTCCGATATGCCGCTCTTCCATTTCCGGGCGATCTTCCGGCAGCCGGGTTAGGAAGCGGTGAAGAGCCGCGTCATTGAAATGACAAGAGCGTGGAGCTAGAGCAAGGCAAAGGATTTTTCCACCAATGACCAAACCGCAAAACCCTGTCCAGATGGCCGTGATCGGCGCCGCCCATGGCATCAAGGGCGAATTGCGCGTGAAAACCTTCACCGGCGATCCGCTGGCGCTGGCCGACTACGGGCCGCTCTATGCCAGGGACGGCCGCGCCTTCCAGATCGTCGACATCAGGCCGACCAATAACGTCGTGGTGGTGCGCTTCAAAGGTATCAGCGACCGAAACGCTGCCGAGGCGCTCGCCGGCACGGAATTATTCGTCGACCGCTCGATGCTGCCGGACGACGGCGAAGAGGACGAGTTCTATCATGCCGATCTCGTCGGTCTAACGGTCCGCGACGATACCGGTGCCGACATCGGCAAGGTCGTCGCCGTGCATAATTTCGGCGGCGGCGATATTCTCGACGTGACATTGGCGGGGCGCAAAGGCGTGCTGATCCCGTTCACGCAGGCTGCCGTTCCTGACGTGTCGATCAAGGACGGCTACGTCCGCATCGATCCGACGGCGGCGGGCTTGATCGATGACGAAGACAGCGATGCTCCCGGCAGCGATGGTTTCGACCCGAAGGGCAGGCCGCGCGGGCCGAAGGACGCCGGGGGCAACCGGTGAGTTTTTCCGCCTCGGTGCTGACGCTCTATCCCGAAATGTTTCCCGGTGCACTCGGCGTGTCGCTGGCCGGCCGGGCGCTGGAGGCCGGCACATGGTCGCTGGAAGCAATCCAGATCCGCGATTTCGCCACCGATCGCCATCGCACCGTCGACGACACGCCGGCCGGCGGCGGCGCCGGCATGGTGATGCGCGCCGACGTTCTGGCCAAGGCGATCGACCATAGCTCGCCACCGGGCGATCCACGGCCACGGCTGCTGATGAGCCCGCGTGGAAAACCGCTGACGCAGGTGCGTGTGCGCGAACTGGCCGCGGGGCCGGGCGCGGTGATCGTCTGCGGACGCTTCGAAGGCGTCGACCAGCGGGTGATTGACGCGCGGGGGCTGGAGGAGGTCTCGGTCGGCGACTTCATCCTCTCCGGCGGCGAGCCGGCAGCGCTGGTGCTGCTCGACGCCGTGGTGCGGCTGTTGCCCGGCGTGATGGGCAATACGGTGTCGGGCGATGAAGAGAGCTTTGAAAACGGCCTGCTCGAACATCCGCACTACACGCGTCCGCAGGAATTCGAGGGCCGGCAAATCCCCGAGGTTCTCACCTCGGGCAATCATCAGAAGATCGCCGCGTGGCGGCGCGCCGAATCGGAAAGATTGACGAAAGAGCGGCGGCCGGACCTGTTAGCCGCTCAGCCCCTGGTGAAGTAATAGAAGGTAAGAAACACGCCGACCCCGACGACGAAGCCACGCACGGCAATTTGCGGCACGCGCTTGGCGATCCAGACGCCGGCATAGCCGCCCAGCGCGCCGCCCGGTATCATGACGATCGCCTGCCGCCAGGCGATGAGGTCGCCGGAGACGAAGACCAGGATGGCTACTGCCGCGATGACCACGGCCAGCAGGTTCTTCAGCGCGTTGAGGCGGTGATAGTCGCCGGCCTGGGTGAGGCCGAGCGTCGCCAGCATCATGACGCCCATGCCGGCGCCGAAGAAGCCGCCATAGACGGCGGTGGCGAACTGCGCCAGGGAACCGACCAGCGAACCCACCGCGGCCTGACGGCCCGGCTTGGGCGCCGGCTTCAGCCACGGCCCAGCGGCGAACAGCGCGGTTGCCGCGAGCAGCAGCCAGGGCACCAGGACGCGGAACGACGGATTGTCGAGCGCCAGAAGGATGAGCGCACCGGCCAGCGCGCCAAAAGCCGAGATAAGGCCGAGCAGCAACGCGGTGCGCCAGAAATGCTTGATGTCGGACCAGTAGGCGAGCGTCGAGGTGATGTAGCCGGGAAATTGCGTCAGCGACGAGGTGGCGTTGGCGACGATCGGCGGCAAGCCGACCAGCGACATGGCGCCGAAGGTTATGAATGTCCCGCCGCCGGCTATGGCGTTGACGGCACCTGAGAGAAAGCCCGCGAAAAAGAGCAGGGCCGCATCGAGAACTGGCATGGAGGGTGTTGCCGCCGGAGGAAAGTCACGTTCTGCCCGACTTAAAAAGCTTGGGCCTTCAACGCAACCCCTGTGCCGGAAGATTGCGACGTTGACCAACGACCAAAAAAGAACGCGGCAAAGGCGTGACAAAGCGTCGAAATAGCTGTATGTGCGCGCCGAACCGGGAGAAAATCTGCCGGACCCGTCAACAATGACGGTGTAGTCGTCCCTGCCCGATGTTCTCGAACCCAGATGTTCTCGAACAAAGGGCATAGCCGAGCGGTCAATGGAACTGCAAGGCGAGTGTCGGACGCTCTGACTGTCGGAAGAACAAGAAGTGGATTTGTAGAGATGGATATCCTCCGTCAGCTCGAGGCCGAACAGGCCGCCAAGATCGAAGCCAAGCGCAAGCTTCCCGAATTCCAGCCCGGCGACACCGTACGCGTCCAGGTCCGCGTGACCGAAGGCACCCGCACCCGCGTCCAGGCCTATGAGGGCGTCGTCATCGCCCGCGCCGGCGCCGGTTTCCAGGAGAATTTCACCGTTCGCAAGATTTCCTACGGCGAAGGCGTGGAGCGCGTGTTCCCAGTCTTTTCGCCGATGGTCGAGGGCGTCGAGATCGTGCGCCGCGGCAAGGTGCGCCGCGCCAAGCTCTATTACCTGCGCGATCGTCGCGGCAAGTCGGCCCGCATTTCGGAAAACACCGGCGTGCGCGCCCGCAAGCTGAACGATGAGGAGCGCGATGCGCTGAACGCCGAGAAGGCCCGCATCGAGGCCGAGAAGGTGGCAGCCGCCCAGGCGCTGGCCGCCGAGAAGGCCGCGCAGGAAGCCGCCGAGAAGAAGGCCGCCGACGAGGCCGCCAAGGCCGAGGAAGCCGCTGCCGCCGAATAAGGCGAATTCAAAAACCATGTTTCGGAAAGGCGGCTTCGGCCGCCTTTTTTGCCTCGCGGAATGGGTTTCGATTTTGCCGGGCCGCCGGTGCGCAATCGAAACGGATCGTTCCGTAATGCCGTTGAAAGCATGGAATCCATTTTCGCGCGAAGCCGCATCAAGCCGGCTTGCAAGGCGCCTGCGGAAAGCTAAAGTCGGCGCCGGATTTCCTGCAAGCCTCGACAATGTCGAGGCCGTTCAAATGCTCGGGGTGTACCATGATCAAATCGAAACTGATGTTGGCCGGCCTGTTGGCTCTGGTACTTGCGCCCGTCGCCGGCCTGGCGCAGGCGCTGCCCGATCTCGGCGGCAAGAAGGTGGTGGTGGTGACGGAAAACGCCTATCCGCCGCTGCAGTTCATCGACGCCAAGACCGGCAAGCAGATAGGCTGGGAATATGACGCGATGAACGAGATCGCCAAGCGGCTGAATTTCCAGGTCGAATACCAGAACACCTCTTGGGACGCGATGATCCAGGCAGTTTCCGACAACCAGTACAACATCGGCATGACCGGCATCACCATCAAGGACGATCGCAAGCAGAAGGTCGATTTCTCCGACCCCTATATGCGCTCGGAACAGTTCATGCTGGTGCGCGGCGACGAGAAGCGCTTCACCGACGCCAAGACGCTCGGCGCCTTCAAGGACGGGCTGATCGGCGCGCAAGCCGGCACCACGCCGTTCTACACCACTGTCTACAGCGTCCTCGACGGCAATGAGCAGAACCCGCGCATAAAACTGTTCGAGACGTTCGGCGCCACGGTGCAGGCGCTGAAGACCGGCGACGTCGATGTCGTGCTGACCGACGGCACTGCCGGCAAGGGCTATGTCGAGGCGTCCAATGGCGGGCTGAAGCTGATCGGCGGACCACTCGGCACCGAGGATTTCGGCTTTATTTTTCCGAAAGGCTCGGATCTGGTGAAACCGGTCAATGCGGCCATCGCCGCGCTGAAGGCCGACGGCACGCTCGATGCGCTCAACAAGAAATGGTTCCTTGATTACAAGATGGGGCAGTAGGACTTTTGTCGCGGACGTTGCGGGACGCGCAGGAACTCGCGCTGACTCTGTGCCCGTGCACCCCTCTCTGTCCTGCCGGACATCTCCCCCTCAAGGGGGGAGATTGGCTTTCGCATCGGCTTTCGCCAATTTTCAGCGTTGCAGAATGGGCGGCGACGTCAAGGCTGCCGATCTCCCCCCTTGAGGGGGAGATGGCCGGCAGGCCAGAGGGGGGTGGCCTGGCGCGACATTGGTTCGTCGGCGCGCCCTGATGGCAACGCCCGCATCTTCAACCGCCAAGTCCGACTTCCCCTGGTGGCTCGCCGTGGCCGCGGCGCTCGCCTTGGCAGCGGCTATCTTCATCGCCGCAAGCGACCTCTATGCCCAGGTTTTCGCAACCGTTGCCAAGGGCATCGGCATCACCGTGTTCGTCACAATGGTCGCCTTCGCGCTGGCCTCGGCGATCGGGCTCGGCATTGCGCTGATGGGCCTGTCGGGGTCGCGCTGGCTGCGCCAGATCGCTCGCTTCTATGTCGAGATCATTCGCGGCGTGCCAATGCTGGTGCTGTTGTTCTGGATCGCCTTCGCCGGCGCGCCGGCCTTGGTCGCGGGATGGAACGCGCTGACGGCGCCGCTGCAGAGCGCCGGCCTGTTCGGCGAGCTAATGATACGCGACGTATCGTTGCTATGGCGCGCCATCATGGCGCTGACCATCGGCTACTCGGCCTTCATCTCGGAGGTCTTCCGCGCCGGCATCGAGGCGGTCGAGAAGGGCCAGATCGAGGCCGCGAAGGCGCTGGGGCTGACGCGCACCCAGCGTTTTCGGCTGATCGTCTTTCCGCAGGCGATCCGCACCATCCTGCCGCCGCTCGGCAATGATTTCGTCGCCATGGTCAAGGATTCCTCGCTGGTCTCGGTGCTCGGCGTCGCCGACATCACCCAGATGGGCAAGATCTATGCAGCCGGCTCGTTCCGCTTCTTCGAGACCTATTCGATCGTCGCCTATATCTATCTCATCCTGACGGTCGGCCTGTCGCTGGCCCTGCGGGCGCTGGAGAAGCGGTTGCGCCGCCAAGATGAGCGATAGGCGGCAGGCGAGGACGGCGCTACCATGCGGCATATGTCCTGTGTCCGGAGAAAGCAGTGATCGTCGACAAAGCCAATGCGGCGCTGGATGCGGTGTATACGGCCGACACGCCGGAAGCGCTTGCCAAGGCCTACGCCGCCTGGGCTGCGACCTATGACAGCGAAACCGCCGCGCTCGGCTACCTCCTGCCGTTCCTGGTCGCCGCCTGGGTGGCGCGCCATGTGCCGTCAGGCGAGGGGCCGCTGCTCGACGCCGGCTGCGGCACCGGCCTGTCGGGACCGTCGCTCAAGGCGCTGGGCTATGAGGACATCGCCGGGCTCGACCTGTCGGCTGAAATGCTGAAAATCGCCGGCAGCCGGCAGGCTTACAGCGAGCTGAAACAGGCGATGCTCGGCGATCCGCTGCCTTGGCCGGATGGGCATTTCCGCGCCTTCTTCTCGACCGGCGTGTTCACCATCAGCCATGCACCGGCCTCCGGCCTGCATGAACTGGTGCGCATCACCAGGAAGGGCGGCCACGCCATCTTCACCGTTCGCGACCAGGTTTTTGCGAGCGGCGGGTTCCAGGCGACGTTCGACGAACTGGAGCAGGCGAAAAAATGGCGGCCGGTCGAAGAAAGCCCGTGGTTCCGCTGCTATGCGATCGCCGAACCTGAGGCGCTGGTGAAGACATTTGTGTTCGAGGTGGTTTGAATACCGGTTTGCAGAACCCAGGTTCTGCGAACGCCGCCGCGATTGCCGAAAAGCCAAAACATTGGTATGAGCCACGCCATGGAACAGCTTTTTGGCGATCCGGCTTACAAGGGGTTCGTGCTGCAGGACAGAAAACGCCTGCCGTCGCGGTTCTCGGCGCGCGTTTCCGGCGCTCTGACCAGCCGACTTCGCTGAGATATCCGGGCTAGGCCGTGTTTGCCGGCTAGCCGGCGCTAGTCGCTTCCCATTTTCATATCGACGGATTTACGCACATGAGCGCACCGCGCACCCTCTACGACAAGATATTCGACGACCATGTCGTCGACCGCCAGGACGACGGCACCTGCCTGCTCTATATCGACCGTCACCTCGTCCATGAAGTGACCAGCCCGCAAGCTTTCGAAGGCCTGCGCATGACCGGCAGAAAGGTCCGCCATCCGGAAAAGACGCTGGCTGTGGTCGATCACAATGTGTCCACCTCGCCCGAGCGCAAGTTCGGCATCAAGAACGAGGAAAGCCGCATCCAGGTCGAGGCGCTGGCCCGGAACGCCAAGGATTTTGGCGTCGAATACTATTCCGAGAAGGATATCCGCCAGGGCATCGTCCACATCATCGGTCCGGAGCAGGGTTTTACGCTGCCTGGCATGACCATCGTCTGCGGCGACAGCCACACCTCGACGCATGGTGCTTTCGGCGCATTGGCGCACGGCATAGGCACGTCGGAAGTCGAGCATGTGCTGGCCACGCAGACACTGATCCAGCGCAAGGCCAGGAACATGCTGGTGCGAGTCGACGGCGTGCTGCCGGAAGGCGTCACCGCCAAGGACATTATTTTGGCGATCATCGGCGAGATCGGCACTGCCGGCGGCACCGGCTACGTCATCGAATATGCCGGCGAAGCGATCCGCGCGCTGTCCATGGAAGGCCGCATGACCATCTGCAACATGTCGATCGAGGGCGGTGCCCGGGCCGGCCTGATCGCGCCTGACGAGACGACCTTCGCCTATGTCAAGGACAAGCCGCGCGCGCCGAAGGGCGAGGCATGGGACGCCGCGCTCGCCTACTGGAAGACGCTGCAGTCCGACGAGGGCGCGCATTTCGACAAGGTGGTCGTGCTCGACGCCGCGAAACTGCCGCCGATCGTCTCCTGGGGCTCCTCGCCCGAGGACGTCGTCTCGGTCCAGGGTATCGTGCCGAACCCCGACGATATCACCGATGAGAACAAGCGTACGTCCAAGCAGCGCGCGCTCGACTATATGGGCCTGACCCCAGGCACCAAGATCACCGATATCGCGCTCGACCGCGTCTTCATCGGCTCCTGCACCAACGGCCGCATCGAGGACCTCCGCGCTGTCGCCAAGGTGGTCGAGGGCAAGAAAGTCAGCCCTCACGTCGATGCGATGATCGTGCCGGGCTCCGGTCTGGTCAAGGAGCAGGCGGAGGCCGAAGGTCTCGACAAGATCTTTGTCGCCGCTGGCTTCGACTGGCGCGAGCCGGGCTGCTCGATGTGCCTTGCCATGAACGACGACCGGCTGAAGCCGCATGAGCGCTGCGCCTCGACCTCGAACCGCAATTTCGAGGGCCGCCAGGGTTTTAAGGGCCGCACCCATCTGGTGTCGCCGGCGATGGCGGCGGCGGCGGCGATCGCCGGCCATTTCGTCGACATCCGCGAGTGGAAATAACCCGCTGACGAGTTGCCAGAACCCGAACCGCGATGCGGTTCGGGTTTTCTTCACCCCGGGCGCCTCACGATCTCATGGAATTGCTCACGCCGGCCGGGTTGCTCCGCGGCGACCACCAGGGCCAGCTGCCGTTCGTCGAACAGCTTGAACCATTCGTCCCATTCGACCAGTTCGTAGCCGCCCGCGTTGACCGGGCGTTCGGCCTCATCCAGGTCCTGATAGGCATGCTGGCCGAAGACCAGCCTCAGCATAGCTTGCGTACCTGTTTCGGGCGACACGTCGACGATTGCCGGAAATCCAGCGCGCGCCGCGGCCCATGAGCGAATTGCCTCGTGGTCGGTCAGCATGATCGTATCGGCCATGAAAGTGTCTCCTGGTTGCTGCCGGAAAACGCCGGCCGCGGTTTCAAGTTCCGTGCAGCAGCTTCATGGCGTCGATGGGCTTTCGCCCGGCACAAGAAGTAAACGCGAGCTTCGGGGTGGCGGCCCGAACCGGCGAGGAAGGGCTGGAGCCGCTGATGCGCCGCGCCAACGAGGCGCTTTACAGGGCCAAAAGGAACGGCCGCGACAGCGTGCGGCTATCTGATGAATGGCCTGCCTATGAACGGTCGGAAACGGTGCTCGTAGTGGAACCGCTCAAAGCCGGCTGATCATCTGCGCCTGGGGCCACGTTAACGTCTTTTTCGCCCGTTCGTGATTTGCTGTCGCTGGGAGTGATAGAACCACATGGGCGGCGCAGAGTTCATTCTTGCAATCAACCTGCTCGTCGCCGGCCTACTGGCGGCTGCCTTCATGATCATCTCGTTTTATGATGTGGCGCGCGCGTCGGCTCGCTGGCTGGTCTTCGGATATCTGCTCGGGATGGCCTACTTCGCCATCGAGTTCAGCATTCCACTCTTCGACAATGCGCGACCCGCGGTCGTCGCGGGCTTCGCGGTTTTCCTTGGCGCCACCATCGCCTTCAATGGCGGGCTTGCGCGTAAATACGGCATGGCGCCGTCTTGGCTGCCGATGCTCGTCTTCCTGTATGCGGCCACCGCGGTCGTGTATTTTGTGGAGGATTTGCCGCGCCAGTCGCTTGCCCGTATGATGGCCTACCAGCTTCCCTATGCCGCCATGCAGGTGGTCGGCGTCGGCATAGTCTGGTCGTCCAGGCAAAGACGCGACTGGCTCGACCATGCGCTGATGGCCGTTCTGGCGGCCAGCGTCCTGCAATTCGTGAGCAAGCCGTTCATCGCCCATGCATTGGGTGGCTGGGGCGTCAATCCGCAGGCCTATCTGCAGAGCAACTACGCTCTGGTGTCGCAATCGCTTGGCACCGTGTTCGGCATGGCAATCGCGCTTCTTATTCTGGTCATTCTGGTCCGTGACGTGCTCGCCGAGGCGACGTCGAAGTCGGAGACGGACACGCTATCAAGGCTGCTCAACCGCGGCGGCTTCGAACGTCATGCCGAGCTCGCGATGCGTGACGCCGCGCGCAAGGGTATTCCGGTCGCCCTGGTCATCGCAGACCTCGATCATTTCAAGAGCATCAACGACAGTTTCGGCCATGCATCCGGCGACAGGGTCAACGAGGCCTTTGCCGGCTTACTGCGTGATGCGGCCGCCGAGCATCACGTCGCCGGCCGCATCGGTGGTGAGGAATTCGCCATCATCCTGCCGGGAACCAACCTCGCCGCCGCGCGGCTCTTCGCCGAAGGCACGCGCAGCGCTTTCGGGGCGTTGCCGATCGACTGTCTGCCGGCGAACCATCGTTGCACCGCCAGCTTCGGCGTTGCCGAGCTCCACCCGACTGAGAATTTTTCCGACCTGCTGCGGCGCGCCGACGAAGCGCTCTATCAAGCGAAGGGCGGCGGACGCAATTGCGTGCGGATCTCGATAGGATCAATCGCCGCCCGGCAGCCGGCTGTCGCCAATGCCGGGCCGAAGATCAGCGGCAGGGGCTAAGCTCCGGCATCTCGCCGTCGGAAAGCCCGTACATATAGCTGCGGCCCTTGACGAAAACCGGCGGCCTGTAGCAGTCGCGGCTGCTGACATCGTCCAGTTCGTCTTGATAGACGATTTTGGGCCGGCCGGCGCCGACGTAATCCGACATTTCCTTGGCCAATTCGCCCTCGCCAACGAGGATGCGCTTGTAGCCGGCGGCGCTCTCGATGACGAGATTGCCGAACGAATCGGCATAGACGCGGTCACGCGTCCCGGCGCGTGCCGGCGCTGCGAATGCGAAGCCGATGGCCACCGCCACCAGGACGGCCATCGAGACGGGCGCCGGAAGGCGCGATCTGCCTGAATTCGAACGCATGGCGTCCCCATTTGTCAGAGGCCGAGTCTTGCTCGAATCACAAATTAACCTTTTCTTAACCATTGTTAAGAGGCCAGCCCTGTTGGACGCCAGGTCTCGGCAAACATGGTTAATATCCGCGGCCATCTTTCGGCCATGCTTGCCGCCACCATCGCGGCCGGCGCCGAGCGCGACATCGGTGATCTTGGCAAAGCATCGCGGCTGGATTGACGCGCAGGGAGGCAGCATATGGCGTTAGGCCGGACGTTTCGGGTGACGCTGGCCCTTTGTCCATTGCTGACCACAATTGCCTGCGTGTCTCAGACCAATGCGCCGAAGGCCGGAAATCCGCTCGCCGATTCACCGCAGCCGCGCACCGCGACCTATACTTGCGCCGACGGCGCCAGGATCACCATCGAAAATCTCGGCACTTCGGTGCGGGTGCTTGGCCCGGACGGCGCCAGCGAGGACCTGCCGGCCTCGCCAGCCAATCAAAACAGCCGCTTTGGCGCGGCGCATGACGCAATCGTGATCGACGGGCGCGACGCGCTGGTGATGAAGGGCGGGAGGACGCCGCTGACCTGCAAGCGCTAGGGGCATGCCGATATTCAGGTGAGGCCGGTCTGCAAACAGTGGTTTCCTGCGCTTCCGGCCTCCGCCGGCCGAAGCACTCATGAGCGGTAGCGGCAGTTAAGGCTACGGCCGGCGGAGGCCGGTACTCACGTACCCAAAAGTACGCTCCGTTCCGTTCTCGGAACCACTGTTTTCGCCACGGCCTGACCTGAATCTCAACATGCCCCAAGCCGTAGGATCGAAACCACATACCGCACCGCAGCGAACATTGCGCCGGCTTTGGGTCGCGCCCTAATCGATTGAAGCCAAACACCGCCTTTTGTCAGACTAAATTAGGTTTTCGAAACGATTTTCCGGCTTTGACGCGGTGCAAAAAGAGCATTAGAAACCGGGCTGTCCAAAGTCGCAACCGGAAGCGGTAATGCCGCATTTCCACCTGGGGCTCCAGAGACGCCGAACTGGGGGAGCCATGAGCAAATCACCAGCCACCCGCGAATTTGCCAGACGTGAACGGCCGCTTTCGCCGCATCTGACCGTCTATCGACCGCCGATCACGATGATGATGTCGATCATCCATCGCATCACCGGCGGGGCGCTCTATTTCGGCACGCTGCTGGTCGCGCTGTGGCTGATGGCGGCGGCGAGCTCGCAATCCACCTTCGATGCCGTCAACTGGGCCTTCGGCTCGTGGCTGGGGCGGCTGGTGCTGTTGTTCTATACCTGGGCGCTGATGCACCACATGCTGGGCGGCGTGCGCCATCTGATCTGGGACACCGGGGCCGGTCTTGAAAAGGACACCGCCTCCAGGGTCGCCTGGGCGACGCTGGCCGGCTCGGTCGTACTGACGCTGCTGATCTGGATCGCCGGCTACATGGCGCGGGGAGCCTGATCGTGAGCCACCACAACACCGACATGCGCACGCCGCTGGCCAAGGTCCGCGGCCTCGGCTCCGCCCGCGAGGGCACCGAGCATTTCTGGCGCCAGCGCCTGACGGCGATCGCCAACATTCCGCTGATCCTGTTCTTCGTCGGCTTTCTGATCGCGCTGAACGGCGCCGGCTATGCGCAAGTGCGCGCCGCACTTGCCAACCCGTTCGTGGCGCTGGTCCTGGCCCTGGTGCTGTTGTCCGGGCTCTACCATATGCGGCTCGGCATGCAGGCGATCATCGAGGATTATGTGCATGGCGAGGGCATGAGGCTGGCGCTGCTCGCCCTCAACACATTCTTTCCCGTAGTGGTCGGCGTCGCCTCGATCTTCGCCCTGCTCAAACTGGCATTTGGAGGCTGAAATTTTGGCCAAGGACGCGAACAACGCCAACACGGCGTCCGCCTACAGCTATGTCGACCACAAATTCGACGTGGTTGTGGTCGGCGCCGGCGGCGCCGGCCTGCGCGCCACGCTCGGCATGGCCGAACAGGGCCTGCGCACCGCCTGCATCACCAAGGTTTTCCCGACGCGGTCGCACACTGTCGCCGCTCAGGGCGGTATCGCCGCCTCGCTGTCCAACATGGGGCCCGATTCCTGGCAGTGGCACATGTACGACACCGTGAAAGGATCGGACTGGCTCGGCGACGTCGACGCCATGGAATATCTGGTGCGCGAAGCACCCGCCGCCGTCTACGAGCTCGAACACTACGGCGTGCCGTTCTCGCGCACCGAAGAGGGCAAGATCTACCAGCGGCCGTTCGGCGGCCACATGATGAATTTCGGCGACGGCCCGCCGGTGCAGCGCACCTGTGCGGCCGCCGACCGCACCGGCCACGCCATCCTGCACACGCTCTACGGCCAGTCGCTGAAGAACAACGCGCAGTTCTTCATCGAGTATTTCGCGCTAGACCTGATCATGGAGCCGGACGGCACCTGCACCGGCGTCGTCGCCTGGAATCTTGACGACGGCACCATCCACCGTTTTTCGGCAAAAATGGTGGTGCTGGCGACCGGCGGCTATGGCCGCGCCTATTTCTCGGCGACCTCGGCGCACACCTGCACCGGCGACGGCGGCGGCATGGCGGCGCGGGCCGGGCTGCCGCTGCAGGACATGGAATTCGTGCAGTTCCACCCGACCGGCATCTACGGCGCCGGCTGCCTGATCACCGAGGGCGCGCGCGGCGAAGGCGGCTATCTCGTCAATTCAGAAGGCGAGCGCTTCATGGAGCGCTATGCGCCGTCGGCCAAGGACCTTGCCTCGCGTGACGTGGTCTCGCGCTGCATGACGCTGGAGATTCGCGAGGGACGCGGCGTCGGCAAGAACAAGGACCATATTTTCCTCCACCTCGACCACCTCGATCCGGCCGTTTTGCACGAGCGACTTCCGGGTATTTCGGAGTCGGCAAAGATCTTTGCTGGCGTCGACCTGACCAAGGAGCCGATCCCGGTGCTGCCGACGGTCCACTACAATATGGGCGGCGTGCCGACCAATTACTGGGGCGAGGTGCTCAACCCCACCGCCTTGAACCCGGACCAGGTGTCGCCCGGGCTGATGGCGGTCGGCGAAGCCGGCTGCGCCTCCGTCCACGGCGCCAACCGGCTGGGCTCCAACTCGCTGATCGATCTGGTGGTGTTCGGCCGCGCGGCGGCGATCCGGGCCGGCCAGGTGATCGACCGCAACGCGGCGATCCCGTCGCCCAACGAAGCCTCGGTCGACAGGATCATGGACCGCTTCGACCGGCTGCGCCACGCCAACGGCTCGACGCCGACGGCGGTTTTGCGCGAAAAGATGCAGAAGGCGATGCAGGACGATGCGGCGGTGTTCCGCACCCAGGAATCGCTGCAAAGCGGCTGCAAGCGCATTTCGCAGATCTGGGGCGAGCTCAAGGACGTAAAAGTGTTCGACCGCTCGATGATCTGGAACTCCGACCTGGTCGAGACGCTGGAACTGGAAAACCTGATGGCCAACGCCATCACCACGGTCTACGCCGCCGAGGCGCGCAAGGAGAGCCGTGGCGCACATGCGCGGGAGGATTTTTCGGCGCGCGACGACGCGAACTGGCGCAAGCACACGCTGTCCCGGCTCAGCGAGGCCGGCGAGGTGTCGCTCAGCTATCGGCCGGTGCACACCGAGCCGCTGCTTAGGGAAGCCGACGGCGGCATCAACCTGGCCAAGATCGCGCCCAAGGCCAGGGTGTATTGAGGTGAAATACTTAGCCGTCCCGATGCTTTCGATTGTTGCCGGTGGTTGCACGACGTCAGCTGACACTGTCTATCTTTATGATAACGCAGGCAGATTCTCAAAGATGTTTAACGACATCCCGGTTTGGAGGGACGCATCCAGCGCGCAGTCGTCAAACAGATTTTGGTTCGAGAAAGGCAATGGGCCAGTTAGGTGCGTGGTAGGAGACGGGGATTTGCCAGCCCGTGCCGCGAGAAGGCAAATTATAGAGAAAGCCGTGGAAGTGCGCGTATACGGCAGTTGCACGGGATTCGTAAATTCCCGCTATGTTCACGCGGAGAAATAGGGTGGCATTGGCGGTCGCAGCATATTCCGGCACGCCGATCCGAAAGGACCTGAGGTAATGGTCGAACTGACGCTTCCCAAGAACTCGAAGATCAAGGCCGGGAAAACCTGGCCGAAGCCGGAAGGTGCGACCAATCTGCGGGAGTACCGCATCTACCGCTGGTCGCCGGACGATGACGAGAACCCGCGCATGGACACTTATTTCGTCGACATGGACGATTGCGGGCCGATGGTGCTCGACGCGCTGCTCTACATCAAGAACAAGATCGACCCGACGCTGACGCTGCGCCGCTCCTGCCGCGAGGGCATTTGCGGCTCCTGCGCCATGAATATCGACGGTTCCAACACGCTGGCCTGCACCAAGGGCTGCGACGACATTTCCGGCGCGATCAAGGTCTACCCGCTGCCGCATATGCCGGTGGTCAAGGACCTGGTGCCAGACCTCACCAATTTCTACGCCCAGCACGCCTCGATCGAGCCGTGGCTGAAGACGGTGTCGCCCGAACCGGCCAAGGAATGGCTGCAGAGCCATGAGGACCGCGAAAAGCTCGACGGGCTCTATGAATGCATCTTGTGCGCCTGCTGCTCGACCTCATGCCCGAGCTACTGGTGGAACGGCGACCGCTATCTCGGTCCGGCGACGCTGCTGCAGGCCTATCGCTGGCTGATCGATTCCCGGGACGAGGCCAAGGGCGAACGGCTCGACAATCTCGAAGACCCGTTCCGGCTCTATCGCTGCCACACCATCATGAACTGCGCCCAGACCTGTCCCAAGGGGCTGAACCCGGCCAAGGCGATCGCCGAGATCAAGAAGATGATGGTGGAGAGAAGGGTTTAGCTTCGGACGGGTTGCTGCAGGGATCATTTCGTCGGTAGTGATCCTTCGCGCCGGCGCTGTCCCGCCGACTTCAAAGGAAGCCGACCCATGACCGATACCGAACTCCCCATCCTCTCTCCCGTCGAAGCGCGCGTGCTCGGTTGCCTGATCGAAAAGAAGGAACTGACGCCCGACATCTACCCGCTGACGCTCAATGCGGCACTTGCCGCCGCCAACCAGAAGACGGCGCGCGAGCCGGTGATGTCGGTCGAGCTTGTCGAGGTGAGACGAGCGCTTGGCCAACTCGAGCACAAGGGGCTCGTCAGGCAGGTCTTTGCCTCGCGCGTCGAGCGCTACGAGCATGTCGTCGCGCAGCGCTTTTCGCTGACCTCGGCGCAGATTACGCTGCTTGGGCTGCTGTTGCTGCGCGGTCCGCAGACCGCCTATGAATTGCTGGCGCGCAGCGAGCGCATGGCGCGGTTGCCCTCCATCGACGAGCTTCGCAGCAATCTCGACCTGTTGATCGGCCGCAAGCCGCCGCTCGTTCAGCAGATCGATCGTGGTCCCGGCCAGCGTGAGGACCGCTATGTGCATCTCCTGGGCGGGCCGGTGCAGCTGTCGGCTGCCGTAGCGCCCTTGCAAGCGCCTTCGCCGGCCTCGGATCTCGAAGCGCGCGTGCAGGCTCTCGAGGAAGAGGTCGCACAGCTGCGCGCACGCATCGACGCGCTGACCGGCGACGGACGCTGATGACCTTTTGAGGCGTTGGAGGGGAGCGCCCTCTCTAGGTATCTTGTTCGTTGCCCCTCACCCGCCTGCCGGCGACCTCTCCCCGTATAGTGACGGGGAGAGGGATGCTCATCGGCCGTTTCGGCAATTATCAGCGTTGCAAGAAGGGTGCCGTAGCTGCGGCCAGCTTCTTTCTCCCCGTCATTATACGGGGAGAAATGCCCGGCAGGGCAATGAGGGGCGGAGCCGGCTTCAACAATGATGGCTTCCTACACCGGCTGGAATTGGTCATATGTGAAGGCGCTCTCAGCCGAGCTTGGCGTCGAGCGAAACCTTTATGGCGCCGAGCGCCTTCGAGACCGGGCATTCGGCCTTGGCCTTCTCGGCCAGCTCCTGGAACTTCGCCGCATCGATGCCCGGCACCTTGCCGACCACCGTGAGCGCGCTGCCGGTGATCCCCGTGCCAGGGACCAGCGTCACCACCGCCTTGGCGTCGAGTTCGGTGGCGGGGGTGCCGTTCTCGGCCAGGAAGTGAGAGAACTGCATGGCGTAGCAGCCGGCATGCGCGGCGGCGATGAGTTCCTCCGGATTGGTGCCGGCCTTGCCGCTTTCGTCCTCGAACCGCGCCTTGAACGAGTACGGCGTGCCTTTCAGGGCCGCGCTCTGCGTGTCGAGCGTGCCGTTGCCCTCTTTCAGATTGCCTTTCCAGACGGCGTTTGCGGTGCGGTCCATGAAGTCCTCCTTGATTGTGGTGGCTGAGCCGTGATCGGCGTCTGGTCGACTATAGCGCGCGCGGGCACTAAGGCCACCCGTGCTTTCGCGCCAATGGCGACGCGTAAAAAAAATCCGCGTGCAAAAATGTCGACTTCCATCTGCCTCGGCCGTCCTGCGGGCGGCCACGGGTTTCGTGGCCGAATGGAGGACACCATGAATAATCTGTTTTCTGCTCACTGGGGTGACACCGGCCGAAAGGCGGCTGAACAGGAACCTGACCGGTTGGATCGGCAACCTTCCGGTTTCGGTCGACTGCTTGCTGCGGTCGCCATGATAGGGGTTGCGGTATCCCTTCTCGATCATGCGGCGGTCAAAAGCCCGGCTGGGACCTTGGTCGCCAACAGTTCGTCCCAACAAGGAAGATGAGAGATGAAATATGTTTGCCTGGTTTATGGTGAGGAAAAAGACCTTTACGCGATGAGCCCGGAGAGACTGGCCAGGCTCGACGCCGACTCGCTGGCCTATGACAAATCGGTGGAGCAAAGCGGCCGGCTGATCATCGCGCAGGCGCTGCAGTCGGTAAAAACCTCGAAAACCGTGCGCCGGCGCAAGGGCAAGCGGCTGATCACCGATGGTCCCTTCGCCGAGACCAAGGAGCAATTGCTCGGCTTCGTCATGATCGAGGCGGGGGATATCGACGAGGCGCTGGGGATTGCCGGCGGGATTCCGCTGGCCGAAATCGGCACCATCGAGGTCAGGGCGATCTACAACGTGCCGGGATCTTGAACATAATTCCGGTTGCGTCCGGCGGAATCGATTTCTTCGGCGGGCGCAACTTTTGCGTGTTGAAGCGAGACAGCACTTCTCCTATCGTCGCTGCGGTTGGGGGATTTCGGGCATGCATATACTGATTGCTGCAATTGGGCTGTTGGGAGCGGCGGCGTTCTGGTGGTATCGGATGAAGGCCATGAACGATGCGGCGCGCGAGGTCGCGGACGTCGTCGGGCGGGTGCAAGGCAACATTCGGCGCAAGAGGTTGCGCAAGCAGGCGGCGCTCTCACCGCTGACGGCGATCGACGATCCGGTCGTGGCGGCCGCGACGCTGATCACCGCAATCATTTCCGAGAACGGCCCTGTCCTGCCGCAGCGCGAAGCCGTGATTCGGTCGGTGATTTCGGAGATTGCAGACGACAAGAAGACCGATGAGGCCGTGGTCTACGCCAAATGGGCGGCGTCCCAGATCGACGATGCCACGATCGTCATCGACAAACTGGCGCCGTTCCTGCGCGAACGTCTCGATGTGACTGAGCGAAACGATTTGCTGCAGATGGTGAACCGCGCGGCGCAGGCTGGTGAGCAACCCCTAAAAATATCCGACCAGAGGATACTGCGGCTGCGCCAGAAGCTCGGCTTCGAGGTCAACTAAGGGTGTGCTGATATTCAGGTGATGCCGGCCCGTCAGTCGGGTTCAGATCGCCTCGCCTTTGAGCAGTTTCGGCGTGTCGCCGGACAGACCGGACGCCTGGCGGATGAAGAAATCCTTCAGCCGCGGCATGCGTTCGACGAGACCGAGGCCGATGTCGCGGACGGCGCGCAACGGGCCGATGTCGTTGGAAAACAGCCGGTTCAGGACATCGGTGGTGATGCCCATCTGCAGCGTGTCGAAGCGCCGCCACTGCTGGTAGCGTTCGAGCACGTCGAGCGCACCGACATCCTGGCCGAGCCGGTCGGCCTCGACCACCACTTCGGCCAACGCCGCCACATCCTTGAAACCGAGATTGAGGCCCTGGCCGGCGATCGGGTGGATGCCGTGGGCGGCGTCGCCGGCGAGCGCAATGCGCGGCGCGACGAAATCGCGGGCGATGGTCAGGCCGAGCGGCCAGGCACGTGGCCTGTCGGCGACGCGAATTTCGCCGAGCTTCAGTCCAAACCGCTGTTCCAGCTCGTGCTCGAAGACGAGGTCGTCGCCGTCGACCAGTTTTTCGGCGTCTTCCGACCGCTCGACCCAGACGATCGACGAGCGGTGGGTGCCGTCCTTGTCCGGCTTGAGCGGCAGCGTGGCGAACGGGCCGGCTGGCAGAAAATGCTCTTCGGCGCGGCCATTATGCGGCCGTTCATGCGCGACGGTGCAGACGATGCCGGACTGGCCGTAGTCCCATTTCACCGTCTTGATGCCGGCCATGTCGCGCAGCTTCGAGTTGACGCCGTCGGCGGCGATCAGCAGCCGCGCCTTCAGCGTCGCGCCGTCGGCAAGATGCACGGTGATGCCGGCGCCGTTGACGTCGAAGGCACTGACGGCGACGCCTTCGATGATGTCGATGCCGAGTGTTTCAGCGCGCCGGCGCAGGGCGCCGTTCAAATCCCTGTTGGCGACCATATGCGCAAACGCTTCGCCGGGCGCGACCTCGCCATCGAAAGTGAGAAACACCGGGCGCAGCGGATCGGAGGTGCGCGAATCGGTGACGATCATCTCGGTGATCGCCTGCGCCTCGGGGGCGATTTCGGCCCAGACGCCGAGCTGGTCGAGCATGCGGCAAGCGGCAGCGGCGATCGCCGAGGCGCGGCCGTCCTTTTGCCAGATGCCGGCGGGCGCGGCGTCGACGACAGCGACGGCCAGGCTCGGTCGTGCCTGTTTCAGCGATACGGCGGCGGCAAGGCCGACATAGCCGGCGCCGGCGACCAGAATGTCGAGCGCGGTTCGGTTTTTTGCATCCGCCTTGTCGAGCATGGCAAATTCCTTTCCGGCCAAATTCCTTTCCGGCCTTGACTGCCCGTCATTCCTGTCGGAAACCGCCATAACACTTTTGCGGCTTCTGATGCTCGCTTCGAGTGAAATATCGAAATTAAGGCGAACTTCGGAATCAAAACGACACGAGGGCGCGAAACATGACGGCGGCCATGGACGAGCTTCTCGGCATTCTCGACCTCGAGCAGCTGGAACACAACCTGTACCGTGGTCGCAGCCCCAAACTCGACTGGCAGCGTGTCTTCGGCGGCCAGACCATCGCCCAGGCGCTGGTCGCCGCCCAGCGAACGGTCGAGCCCGAACGCCACGTGCATTCGCTGCACGGCTATTTCATGCGGCCGGGCGACACCAAGGTGCCGATCATCTACCAGGTCGACCGCATTCGCGACGGCGGCTCCTTCACCACGCGCCGTGTCGTGGCTGTCCAGCACGGCCAGGCGATCTTTTCGCTGGAAGCCTCGTTCCAGCAGGACGAGGTCGGTCTCGAGCACCAGGTGCCGATGCCGCTGGACGTGCCGGCGCCCGACACATTGCTGTCGCAGCGCGAATTGATCGGCAAGTTCGGTGCGGCCGTGCCCGACGGCATCAGGCGCTACTGGGAGCGTGACCGGCCGATCGAGATGAAGCCGGTGATGCTGGAGCATTACACCAGCCGGGAGAAGCTGGAGCCGAAACAGAACATCTGGATCCGCACCACCGGCCCGGTTCCGGGCGATCGCGCCACGCAGGCGGCCGTGCTTGCCTATCTTTCCGACATGACGCTGCTCGATACCTCGACCTTTGCGCATGGCCGCGCCATCTTCGATAGCGACATCCAGGCGGCGAGCCTCGATCACGCGATGTGGTTCCATCGCAGCCATCCACTCGACGACTGGATGCTCTACACGCAGGACAGCCCGTCGACGCAAGGGTCGCGGGGGTTCACGCGCGGGTCGCTGTTTGCCCGCGACGGCACGTTGATCGCCTCGGTTGCCCAGGAAGGCCTGATCAGGCTGAAGCGGCCGCCCGCGGAATAGGCAATTTTGCAAAATTGCCTATTTTTTAAACAGATGCGCTGCCGCGACTATGAACAGTCAGCCGACAAACCTTCCCCAAGTCGTTATTTAACAGCAGCTTAACACCCTGCTTCGGCAACTGGCACGGAGCTTGAATCCTAGCGGGCACTCTCCGGCTCTCATGGGGATCGGCGAAGTCGTGCAAACGCGGGGACCCGCAACAGTAAAGGGTGAAACCTTATGAAAATCGTGATGGCAATCATCAAGCCGTTCAAGCTCGACGAGGTGCGCGAAGCGCTCACCGCAGTCGGCATCCAGGGCCTGACCGTCACCGAAGTCAAAGGCTACGGGCGTCAGAAGGGACACACGGAAATCTATCGCGGGGCGGAATACGCGGTCAGCTTCCTGCCGAAGATCAAGATCGAAGTCGCGGTCGGCCTGGACATGGTCGACAAGGCCGTCGAAGCCATCACTGCGGCGGCCAAGACCGGTCAGATCGGCGACGGCAAGATCTTCGTTTTCGGCATCGACCAGGCGGTGCGCATTCGCACCGGCGAAACAGACACCGACGCGCTTTGAGCTGCGGAAACGTATTCCAATGGAGAGTTCAATGAATATTCCTTCTACTTTGAAGTCGGTGGCGCGCACCGCGCTGCTGGGCTCACTCGCTATCGCAGCGCTGGGCACGGTCGCCGCATTCGCGCAGGAAGCGGCGCCGGCCGCACCGGCCGCGCCAGCGGCGCCGGCCTTTACCGTCGACAAGGGCGACACGACGTGGATGATGATCTCCACCATCCTGGTGCTGCTGATGACCATTCCCGGCCTTGCCCTTTTCTACGGCGGCCTGGTTCGCGCCAAGAATATGCTGTCGGTGCTGATGCAGGTCTTCACCATCACCAGCGTGGTCATGATCGTCTGGGTTTTCTACGGCTACAGCCTTGCCTTCACCCCCGGCAACGCCTTCGTCGGCGGCCTTTCCAAGATGTTTCTCGCCGGCGTCGACGTGACGACGGTGTCGGAAACTTTTACCAAGGGCGTCGCCATTCCTGAACTGGTGTTCGTGATCTTCCAGATGAGCTTCGCCTGCATCACGCCTGCCCTGATCGTCGGCGCCTTCGCCGAACGCGTCAAGTTTTCGGCTGTGATCCTTTTCACCATCCTGTGGGTCACATTCGTCTACTTCCCGATCGCGCATATGGTCTGGTTCTGGGGCGGCCCGAGCGCTTACAGCGACCCGTCGGGGCTCATCTTCAGCTTCGGCGCCATCGACTTTGCCGGCGGCACCGTCGTTCACATCAATGCGGGCATCGCCGGCCTCGTCGGCGCGCTGATGATCGGCAAGCGCATCGGCTACAACAAGGACGTCATGGCGCCGCATTCGATGACGCTGACCATGGTCGGCGCGTCGCTGCTGTGGGTCGGCTGGTTCGGCTTCAATGCCGGTTCGAACCTCGAAGCCAACGCCTATGCGGTGCTGGCCATGGTCAACACCTTCGTCGCCACAGCCGCGGCGGCAGTGACCTGGATCGTGCTCGAAACGCTGCTGCGCGGCAAAGCCTCCATGCTTGGCGCGGTTTCGGGCGCTGTTACCGGCCTTGTCGCCGTCACGCCCGCCGCCGGCTTTGGCGGACCGATGGGCGTCATCGTGCTCGGCATCGTCGCCAGCTGCGTCTGCTACTTCTTCGTCTCGGTCGTGAAGAACAAGTTCGGCTACGACGACAGCCTCGATGTCTTCGGCATCCACTGCGTCGGCGGCATCATCGGCGCGCTCGGCACCGGCATCCTGGTCAATCCCGCCCTCGGCGGCGCCGGCATCGTCGATTATTCGACGGCCGACTTCGCCGCCGGCTATGCCGGCACGGCGACCCAGTTGTGGTCGCAGTTCAAGGGTGTCCTGGTAACCGTCCTGTGGTCGGGCATCGGCAGCGCCATCCTCTACAAGATCGTCGATATGATCGTAGGCTTGCGCCCGACAGCCGATGCAGAGCGCGAAGGGCTCGACCTCACCGCGCATGGCGAAGCGGCCTATCACCCGTAAGCCAGGCCACCTGTGGGTCTTGTCTGGGGCGGCCTCGGTCGCCCAACACCTTCCCTCCCGTCGTGACGCTCCCGAAAAGGGCTCACGCATTGAGGCCCGGACCGGTTCCGGGCCTCTTTTTCGTGGGATGCACGCCGGTGGCAGTCCAGGCTCGGTCACAATCGCTTGATCGGGCGCCTGATCGATCTTGGGCGATGAAACATCGGCCGGCCAGCGTGCCCGCCATTTGTGTGACCGGTTTCCACTCGGGGAGCGCCGGCACGCACCCATGGTTAATGCGGCCTTAACCTTCCCGCCGATAGTCTGGCATCCGAATCTGCCGGAGTACGTCATGCGTCCGGCCAGTCCATGACAGACGGGGAACGACGAATGCGTTCAGGGGCTTCAGCACCGCTTGCGCTGGCCGATACGGGGCACGGCATCCAGGCGTTCGCGCGGCGTCAGGTCGGCCGGCTGCTCGGCGCCGGCCTGTTTGCGCTGGTCGCCTTCGGCGTCGCCAGCCTCGCCACCTGGAACGTCGCCGACCCAAGCTTCTCCCATGCCACCGACAACATCGTCACCAACGCCATGGGCTATGTGGGCGCTGTCTTCTCCGACCTGGCCATGCAGTTCTTCGGCCTTGCTGCGGTCGCGGCGCTGGTGCCGGCGGTGGTGTGGGGATTTCTGCTGTTTTCGGCGCGCGGCGTCGACAGGCTGCCGAAGCGCGGGCTCGCCTGGTTCGGCTACGCGGTGCTTGCCGCGGCCATGGCCGGTTGCGTGGTGCCGCCCAAGACCTGGCCGCTGCCGACCGGTCTCGGCGGCGTGTTCGGCGACATGGTGCTCAAGATCCCAGGCTTCGTCGTCGGCGGCTATCCGACCGGTCTCATCGCCAGCGTGCTCGCCGTGCTCCTGGCCGCGCCGGCGCTGTGGCTGTTTGCCTACGGCTCGGCGCTGATTGCACGCAAGAACGGTTTCGCCGTCCTGGAGCAACCGGCCGCAGCCGATCCGAGGGACCAGGACGACTTGCTTTTCGACAATGACGAGGATGAGGGCGACGAGGGCATTCTGGCGCTAGGCGCGATCACGCATTGGTGGCTATCGTTGCGAGCCTATCTCCGCCGCCGCGCCGCGCGCCGCCGCGAGCGCGACGATTTCGAACCGGAGATGGAGCGCGCCAGCGCCTGGCGGCGCGCTGCCGAACGGGTCGAATCGGCCGAATTCGCCGAGTCGCGGATGAGTGCCGATGGCCGGGCCCGCGTCGAGCCGGAATTCTTCGCCGCCATGGTCAACGACCGTAGCGCCTCGCTCGACGACGCCGATGTTTTCGACGATGACGATGACATGGATTTTGCGCCGGAGCCTGCGCGCAGCGCTGCGCTCAATGCGAAGGTGCAACCGTTCCGCTCCGATGCAGCCACCCGCGTCGCGGCGTCGGCGCCGCGGCCGGTTCCGGGCGCGCGTGTCCAGCGCGAAGCGCAGTCCTCGCTGATCGGCTCCGAACAATTCGAAATGCCGTCGCTGCATTTCCTGTCCGAGCCGAAGAACGTCGTGCGCGACGCCAGCCTGTCCAAGGACGCGCTCGAGCAGAATGCCCGCCTGCTCGAGGGCGTGCTGGAGGATTTCGGCGTCAAGGGCGAGATCATCCATGTCCGCCCCGGCCCGGTCGTCACGCTTTACGAGTTGGAACCGGCGCCCGGCATCAAATCGTCGCGGGTCATCGGCCTGTCTGACGACATCGCCCGCTCGATGAGCGCGATCGCCTGCCGCGTCGCCGTGGTGCCCGGCCGCAACGCCATCGGCATCGAACTGCCGAACGCCAAGCGCGAGACCGTCTATCTCAGGGAAATCATGGCCAGCCGCGATTTCGAGACCACCAAGGCCAAGTTGGCGCTGGCGCTCGGCAAGACCATCAACGGCGAGGCGGTCATCGTCGACATCGCCAAGATGCCGCACGTGCTGGTCGCCGGCACCACCGGCTCGGGCAAGTCGGTCGCCATCAACACCATGATCCTGTCACTGCTCTATCGACTGACGCCGCAGGACTGCCGGCTGATCATGATCGACCCGAAAATGCTGGAGCTCTCGGTCTATGACGGCATCCCGCATCTTTTGACGCCCGTCGTCACCGATCCGAAGAAGGCGGTGGTGGCGCTGAAATGGACCGTGCGCGAAATGGAGGACCGCTACCGCAAAATGTCGAAGGTCGGCGTCCGCAACATCGACGGTTTCAACGCGCGGGTGCAGCAGGCCGAGAAGAAGGGCGAAAAAATCTCGCGCACCGTGCAGACCGGCTTCGACCGGCAGACCGGCGAAGCGGTCTATGAGACGGAAAACCTCGATCTCGAGCCAATGCCCTACATCGTCGTCATCATCGACGAGATGGCCGATTTGATGATGGTCGCCGGCAAGGACATCGAAGGCGCGGTGCAGCGCCTGGCGCAGATGGCGCGCGCTGCCGGCATCCACGTCATCATGGCGACGCAGCGGCCGTCGGTCGACGTCATCACTGGCACGATCAAGGCCAACTTCCCGACCCGCATCTCCTTCCAGGTGACGTCGAAGATCGACAGCCGCACCATTCTGGGCGAACAGGGCGCCGAACAGCTGCTCGGCATGGGCGACATGCTCTACATGGCCGGCGGCGGCCGCATCCAGCGCGTGCACGGTCCTTTCGTTTCCGATGACGAGGTCGAGAAGATTGTCGCGCATCTGAAGCTGCAGGGCGTGCCGGAATATCTCGATGCCATTACCGAGGATGACGACGAGGACGACGATGAGCCGTCGGGCAAGGGTGGCTCGGGCGGTGGCGGCGGCAATTTCGAGGATTCCGACGATCCCTACGACCAGGCGGTTGCGGTGGTGCTGCGTGACGGCAAAGCCTCGACCAGCTACATCCAGCGCCGGCTCGGCATCGGCTACAACCGCGCCGCCTCGATCATCGAGAAGATGGAGAAGGAAGGCATTGTCGGCCCGGCCAACCATGCCGGAAAACGCGAAATTCTGGTGCCGACGGAGGACGACAAGTTCTGATCCGCCCGCCAAGCCGACAGGATTTTCGCGGCTGCAACCTGACGGCAGCAACTTTGAACCTTCTGGCGCGTTTGCAACGACCAAGCGCTGTTCGGCCGCCAAACTTAAGCCCAACTGGGGGGCCAAACACTGCGACAACAGATGAACCAGACGAGAGTAACCGGCATGAAAAACTCTTCTTTCGCCACGATCAGCGATTTTGCCCCGACCCGCCGCCAACTGCTTGGCCTCGGGCTGGTCCTGGCCGGCGCCGCGGCCATCAATGTCGTGCCCGGGGTCCAGTTGCTGGCGTCGGCGCAAGCGGCGGTGCCAGCCACCGCGCAGAAGATCGCCGACCATTTTTCCTCGGTCAAATCGATGGCCGGCGAATTCGTGCAGTTCGGACCCAAGGGCGAGCAGACCGGCGGCAAGTTCTTCCTGGAACGGCCGGGCAAGATACGCTTCAACTATGATGGGACGTCGAATTTCCGGGTGATTTCCGACGGCAAGTCGGTGGTCATCCTGAACAAGCGGCTGAAAACGTCCGATCTCTACCCACTGTCGAAAACGCCGCTCAAGCTGCTGCTCGACACCAGGATCGACCTCTCCGGCGGCCGCGTCAAAAGCGTCAAGGAAGAAAACGACGTCACCACCATCCAACTCGCCGACAAATCGGTGTTCGGCAGTTCGAAGATCACCATGATGTTCGATCCGAAAACCTACGAATTGCGCCAATGGACGATCACCGACGCGCAAGGCAAGGACACGACGGTAATGATCTTCAACGTCAGGGAAGGCGTAAGCTTCGCCCCCGACACCTTTGCCATCGACTACACGGCCAACCGCGAACTGAACACCAAGTCGCGGTAGGATCTGCTGTTATTCAGGTGAGGCCGGCCTGCGAATGGCGGTTTCCTGCGCTTCCGGTACGTACTTTAAGTAAGTACGCTCCGCTCCGGTTCTCGGAATCCACCATTCTCGACTCGGCCTGACCTGAATCTCAGCGAATCCTGGTGCCAGCCCGGGCCGAGCTTCAAGCGCGGCCGGCTTGTTTTTACGATGCGCGGCTGGCAGTAGTTTCCGGGATTGACTTTCCGTCGGAGCCATCTGGCGGACCTTGCGCTGTCCCGGAATCCCAAACATGCCCTTTTCGATCGCGACCTGGAACATCAATTCCGTCCGCCTGCGCATGCCGCTCGTCGAACGCCTGCTTGTCGAACAGGCACCGGACGTGCTCTGCCTGCAGGAAACTAAAGTTCCGGACGAACTGTTTCCCGAGAAGGCGTTTCGCAAGTTCGGCTATCAGCACATCGCCTTCCACGGCCAGAAGGGCTATCACGGCGTGGCGACGGTGGCGCGCCGGCCGATCGCGATTGTCGAAAAGCGCCGCTTCTGCGAGATCGAGGACTGCCGACATCTGTCGGTCACCGTGCGGGCCGGCGGCAAGGCGATCCTGCTGCACAATTTCTATGTTCCGGCCGGCGGCGACGAGCCCGACCCCGTTATCAACCGCAAGTTCAAGCACAAGCTGGATTTCGTCGCCGAAATGAACGCCATCCGCGCCGAGCACGACGAAGTGTCCGGCTCGATCCTGGTCGGTGACCTCAACATCGCGCCGCTCGAGCACGATGTCTGGTCGCACAAGCAGCTCCTGAAAGTGGTCAGCCATACGCCGGTCGAGACGGAAAATTTCGAGGCGATGCGGCTCGCCGGCGACTGGGTCGACCTGATGCGGCTCAACGTGCCTTACGAGCAGAAGCTCTACACCTGGTGGAGCTATCGCGCGCAGGATTGGCAAGCGTCGGATCGCGGCCGGCGGCTCGACCATGTCTGGTCGTCGCCAAACCTGGTGCCGAGCTTTGCCGGCTACGAGATCCTGCGGCCGGCGCGCGGCTGGCAACGGCCGTCGGACCATGTGCCGGTCATAGCGCGGTTCGACCTGGATTAGAGCATTTTGTCCCAAAGGGGGCGGAGCATGATCAAGTGCCTCTCGACGAGACACTGGAGGTTCAATAGCCTCTGAGATCCTGAGGGAGTTTGGCTAGGCTACATGGAGATAGTTGCAGCACAGACGTCGGATGTGACATCGGCGGCCGACTGCCTGGCAGATGCCTTTGCAGGCGATCCGCACATGACCTTCTTCTTCGAAGGGGATCCTGAACTCGTGACCGAGTTCTTCTCGATCCTTATGGTGGCGCGTCTCGCGCTTGGCATGCCAGTGCTGGTATTAAAGAGCGAAGGCCGCATCCTGGGTGCGGCGATGGGCTATGATACGCAACGACCGGAATGGCTTCCGGATCACCGGGAGAGATGGGCCTCACTCCAGCAACGGCAGGAGTTGATGGTGTCGCGCTTCGAGAAGTCTCAGACGATCAGCGAGAAATACGAGCCGTCGGAGCCGCATTTTTATCTTGGGGTTTTGGGGGTCCATCCCTCAATTCAGGGAAAGCGGGCTGGCCTCGCTCTCATCGAGGCCTACTGCGATCTTTCTGAAAGAGACCCTGTCTCAGCGGGGACGTTTCTCGAAACCGCGGAACGCAAGAATTTGGGTTTCTATCAACGTTGCGGCTTTCGACTTCTGGGCCAGGGTGAACTTGAATTCAAGAAACCACTCTGGTGCCTCTACAGATCCAAGAGCGTTCGAGGCGTCAGCTAGCTCAGTCGTCGAAACGCGGCGCCAGCTTCTCGATGCGGCGGATCATTGCCTGAAAATCCTCGGAGATGCGCTGGTGCAGGTGGACCGCGATATCGGGATATTCCTCCAGGATGCGGTGGAACATCTTGCGGCTGAGCCGCAGCACTTCCGAATCGATCTCGGCGGATGCGCTGGTCAGCCGGTTGGTGTCGGCGATCAGCGCCAGTTCGCTCAGCATCGTACCGGGGCCGGCCGTGCCTATCGGGACGCGGGTGCCATCCTGCTCGCGATACAGCACGATGCGCCCGCTGACCACGATGTAGGCGCAATCGGCCTCGTCGTCCTCGCGGTAAAGCTTGTGGTCGGCCTGCAGCCTGGTGGTTTCCGCGCCAAAGGCGAGCAGACGCAGCTGTTCCTCCGTGAAGCTCTCGAAGAGCCTCACGGCGGACAGGATGCGGATGTCGTCATCCAACGCCATCTAGCTGTGTCCCCGAACGGCCAGTCAAATCCCTCCATTGGAGCGCCGAGCGTTCCTTTGGACGCGGCAAAGGACGCTCTAAACGCTTTGAAATCGACGCACCGGGCTTTCCAAAAACGAATCCGGTTTTTGGGCCGTTGCGTCAGCGAGCTCGATCCAGAACCACCTCCAGTCTCAGGATCGTACCCGAAAGCGGCGCCTCCCCTAACCGCTGATTGAATGATTAAATGTTTAAGGAACCAGCTTGTAGCCACCACTTTCTGTCACAAGAATTTCTGCGTTGGAAGGATCGCGCTCGATCTTCTGGCGCAGCCGATAGACATGGGTTTCCAGGGTGTGCGTGGTGACGCCGGAATTGTAGCCCCAGACTTCCTCGAGCAGCACGTCGCGCGTCACCACCTTCTGGTCGGCGCGATAGAGATACTTGATGATCGAGGCTTCCTTTTCGGTCAGCCGCACCTTGGCGCCGCGCTGGTCGATCAGAAGCTTCTGGCTAGGCTTGAAAGTGTAGGGGCCGACCGAAAAGGTGGCGTCTTCGCTCTGCTCATGCTGGCGAAGCTGGGCACGGATGCGGGCCAGGAGAACCGCGAAGCGGAACGGCTTGACCACATAGTCGTTGGCGCCGGCTTCGAGGCCGAGAATCGTGTCGGAATCGGTGTCGTGTCCCGTCAGCATGATGATAGGCGACTTGTAGCCGCCCTTGCGCAGTATCTTCACCGCCTCGCGGCCATCCATGTCGGGGAGGCCGACATCCATGATGAGCAGATCGATGATGCCGCCGCGGGCCGTGGCGATGCCTTTGGCGGCGGTTGATTCCTGCAGGACGTCGAATTCTTCATAGAGAGACAATTGCTCGACGAGCGTGCCGCGCAGGTCGTCATCGTCATCGACGATCAGAATGGTGCGTGAAGTCATGGATCAATCCGTTGTTTTGAAAAGAAAATTCAGTTGACCGCTGCCTGTTTATGCGGAAGCTGACCGGCACAACAGCCGATCACAATGATTTGTTCCGTGGCACGATCATACAAGAAAAAACACGTGTGCAATGAGGCGAGCGCATTTTTGCGAAAAGGGCTTCGTGTTCTCACCGTGCGCGCCAGGCCCGGCCACCCCAGCCAGGGGCTTCTGCAGGCTGGCAAACTGGTGTTTTCCTGTGCGCTGGGGCGCGGCGGCATATCGGCCGGCAAGCGCGAAGGCGATGGCGCCACGCCGCTTGGGTCGATGCGGATACTGTCGGGATATTTCCGCAACGATCATTTTCCCGGCGGCCGCAAAACCCGGCTGGCGATGGCGCCGATCGGTCGCGATCTCGGCTGGTGCGAAGTGCCTGAGGACCGCAACTACAACCGTCCGGTCAAGATCCCCTATGGCGCCAGCCACGAACGGATGCTGCGCGCCGACCGGCTTTATGACGCCTGCCTGGTGCTCGACTGGAACGTTGCGCCGCGTCGCCGCGGACGCGGCAGCGCCATCTTCTTTCATTTGGCCCGCCCCGACTTCACACCGACGCAAGGCTGCGTCGCGGTGACAGCACGCACGATGGCCCGGCTGTTGCCGCTGCTGTCGGACCGCACGGTGATGAGGGTGGTGAGGTAGGGGAGTAGGGCAGTAGGGCAGTAGGGGAATAGGGAATAGGGGAATAGGGCAATAGGGGAATAGGGGAATAGGGAATAGGGGAATAGGGCAATAGGGGAATAGGGGAATAGGGGAATAGGGGAATAGGGGAATAGGGGAATAGGGGAATAGGGGAATAGGGGAAAAGGGG
>NZ_JBVVPV010000031.1:0-77347 GCF_055811735.1 Mesorhizobium sp. WSM4850
GCCGCGAAAGCCAGCAGTATCTCAGCCCCTTGCCGGGACCCCCCTGGTGAATGGGTCAAATTGAGCGGGCGATCGCCATTTTGTCAAGCGCATTCGGCCCATCAATCGGCAACGCTTGCTGGGCGCGCGCGGACGAACTATTGAGCCTGCGTTAGCCATTTGGGCTGCGGCACAGCCTGCAGCAGGCTTTGCGTATAGTCGTGGCGAGGCGCCCCGAACAGCGCCGCGGTTTGGCCTTCCTCGACAATCCGTCCGTCTTTCATGACCATGATCCGGTCGGCAAAATGGCGCACGATCGGCAAGTCGTGTGTGATGAAAATATAGGAGAGGCCGAGCCTCGTCCTGAGGTCGGCCAGAAGGTCGATCACCTGCGCCTGGATAGAGACGTCGAGCGCCGAAACCGCCTCGTCGCAGACGATCAGTTCCGGCTCGCTGGCAAGCGCGCGCGCAATGGCGATGCGCTGTCGCTGGCCGCCGGAAAACTGGTGCGGGTAGCGCTCGGCGTGCTCCGGCAAAAGCCCAACCAATTCCAGGAGCTCTGCCACTCGAGCCTTCCACTTGTCCTTCGGCAGGATATCGCGGTGGATCACCCAGGGTTCGGAAATGATCGAATAAACGCGCATGCGCGGATTCATCGATCCGTATGGGTCCTGGAAGACCATCTGGACCTTGCGCCGAAACGCCATGAGGCGCTTCCCATTCATGTCGAAGATGTTCTCACCGGCAAAGACCGCCTTGCCGGCGCTTGGCGCGTTCAGCCCCAACAGCATGCGCGCGACGCTCGATTTGCCGGACCCGGACTCGCCGACGATGCCGAGCGTTTCTCCTCTCCTGACCTCGAAGCTTATGTCGTCCACCGCCTTGAACGTCCGCTTGCTGCTAAAAGCTCCGGAAGCAAGCTCATAGTGTTTGGTGAGATGTTCCACCTTGAGCAGCGTCTCGCCGGCGATCGCCGTCGAACGCTTGTTGGGCGCCTCCGCTGCGTTACCGTGGGGCAGGGCGGCGATGAGGCGGCGGGTATAGGCGTGCTGCGGATTGCTGAAGACCTCCCTGGCGATGCCCGTCTCGACGACCTTGCCGCCGTTCATGACGATAATCCGGTCCGCCATGGACGCGGCGACTTCGAGGTCATGGGTGATCATGATCAACGCCATGCCGGTTTCGCGCTGGAGATCGCGCAGCAGATCGAGGATCTGCGCTTGCACGCTGACGTCCAGAGCGGTCGTCGGCTCATCGGCGATCAGGATGTCCGGTTTCAACGCGATCGCCATGGCAATCATCACGCGCTGGCGCTGTCCGCCCGAGAACTGATGCGGATAGAAGTCGACGCGGTTTTGCGGCTCTGGAATGCCGACGCGCCGAAGCAGTTCTATCGTCTTGGCGCGTGCGCCCTTGCCGCTCTCTGCGCCGTGGCTCTCATAGACCTCCTCGATCTGGCGCCCCACCGTGTAGACCGGGTTCAAATAGGCGAGCGGATCCTGAAAGATCATCGCTATCCTGCGGCCGTTGATGCTTCGGCGCGCCTCGGCACCGAGGCCTGACAGTTCGACGCCATCGAAGAGGCAGGAGCCGGCCACGATGTCGCCTGGCGGACAGTCGATGAGATCCATCACCGTGCTGGTGCTGACGCTCTTACCCGAACCGCTTTCGCCGAGGATCACCAGCGTCTCGCCACGGCTGACGTGGAAAGAGACATCGTCGACGGCGCGTATCGGTTCATCGTTCGAAAGAAAATCGACGGTCAGACACTCCACCTTGAGAATGGTCGCGTTGCTCATCGGGCAGCTTTTCGCAATGTCTGAAGGCGCCAGCGTTGCTGCGGATCGGCGACGGTGCGCGCCCAGTTCGAGAGGATGTTGAGCGACAGCGTCGTCAGCATGATTGCAAGGCCCGGCCAGAATGCGATCCACCAGGCGGTGGCGAGATAGCCGCGGCCGTTTGCGACCATTGCGCCCCAGGTGAAGTCGGGTGGCTGAATGCCGAGGCCAAGGAAACTCAGCGCCGATTCCGACAAAATGACGGTCGCGAAATCAATGGCTGAAATCGTCATCAATGTCGGCAGGACCAGGGGGGCGATGTGCCGGATGATGATCCGGGCCGGCTTCGCGCCCATGGCTCGCGCCGCGCTGACGAACATGCGCTCGCGCAACTCCAGCACTTCCGCGCGCGCCGTTCTGAGGTAGATCGGCATGCGCGTCACGGCGAGAACGATCACCAGGTTGGTGATGCTCGGACCCAGCGTGTAGAGCACGATGAGCGCCAGCAGCAGCGAGGGAAAGCTCATGACGACATCGGCGAGGCGCAGGATGAGATGGCTGTACCAGCGCTCCGAATAGCCCGCTATCAGGCCCAGCGTTCCACCGACCAGCATCGACGCGAACACCGCCGCCGCGGCAATGCCGAATGTGTTCTGCGCGCCGACAATCAGCCTGGCCAGGATGGGCCGGCCGAGGGTGTCGGCGCCAAGGACGTAGATCCAGCCACTGGCCAGCGAGAACGGGGCAAGATTGCGCTGGCGCAGGCCCAGCCGCGAAGCGGCATCGCCCACCAGCCACGGGCCGAGGACCGCAGCGAGCACGACGATCACCAGGAAAATGGCGGCGGCGAGCGCAAGCCTGTCGCGCTTCAAATAGGCGAAAAGCACGCGGCCGCTGCCTGGAACGGCCGCCGGCTTGATGTCGGGGGTGATGATCGTCATGGCTCAGTACCGGATGCGCGGATCGAGAACCGCGTAGAGGAGGTCGATCGCGATGTTCAGGATGAAGATGGCGGTTGCCGTCACCAGGATGGTCGACTGGACGACGGCAAAATCGCGCTGGATGATCGAATCGATCATCAGCTTGCCGATGCCGGGCCAGCCGAATATCGACTCCACGACGACGGCGCCGTTGACGAGGCTGGTCGCCAGGTCGCCGGCGACCGTGACGACGGGCAGCAGCGAGTTGCGAAGCGCATGGCCGAAGATGATCTTCTGCCGCGGCAGGCCCTTGGCCCTTGCGGTCTTGATGTATGGAGAGGCAAGCGCCGACAGCATGGTTCCGCGCACGACCTGCACCAGGAGACCGAAAGGGCGAAGCATCAGCACGAAGGTCGGCATGATCCAGTGGACCCAGGTGCCGGTGCCCGATGTCGGCAAAAGCCCGAGCCCCACGGCGAAGACAAGGATGCCGACGATGGCGACCCAGAAATCCGGCGCGCTTGCGCCGGCCAGCGAGACGAGGCTGGCGATACGGTCGAAGATGCTGCCTGGCCACGCGGCCGCCAGCGAGCCGACAAGGATTGCCAAGGCGGTCGACAGCGTGATCGCGACGACGGCCAGCTTCAGCGTTTCCGGGAACGCCTCGAGCGCGACCTGCATCGCCGAGCGGTTCTGGCGCAGCGATTCACCGAAATCCAGCTGCAGCAGATCGCGCAGATATCCCAGAAACTGCCAATGGATCGGCTGATCGAGGCCGTTCAACCGCGCGAACGCGGCCCGAGCTTCTGCAGTCGAGTCCAGAGGCAGGTACAAGGCGGAAGGATCGCCGGTGAGCCGTGTCAGGAAAAAAACCAAGGTCAAAAGACCGATGACCGACAGGATGCTGTGCGACGCCCGGCGTCCAAGATAGATTATCATTTCGGATGCCCTTCGGCGGATATCGACGGAGGCAGCGGGTCAGGGGGCGCAGGGCGACGACCGCCTGGCACCCCCGTATCGCTCAGTCTTTGATGGCGATATTGGCCAGCGGTATTTCGCTGTTGGTGGTGATATCGGGCTTCCATTCCAGCCTGGTGCCAACCCGGGTATAGCCGATCATGTGGAACATCGGGATGTCCGCCACCACTTCGTTGCGGGCCTTGCCGAAGATCGCCTTGAAGCTGTTGGTGCGGGCTTCGCCGGTCGCCGCCAGTGCCTCGTCTATCTGCTTGTCGAATGCCGGATCGGCCAAGGTCGAGTAGCTGCCGCTCGATCGATAGAAGATCGGCACCGTGAAGGCCGCATCGCCCTTGTTGTTGTCATGCATCATCTGCAGGAGATTGGGGCCGCGCTCCGCCGGGAACGGCTTTTGCAGATAGCGCAGCCAGTCGGCGACATCGAGCATGGTCAGCTTCACGTTGAGGCCGGCATCCTGCCACATCGTCATCATCGCCTCCATCGCTTCGGCGCCGTTCGGATAGATGCCGTTTCGCCCGATGAGCTTGATCTCGGTGTCGACCGCGACGCCCGCCGCGCGCGCCTCTTCGATGAGCTTTTTCGCCTCTTCCGGATCATACGACCAAGGCTCGAGCGCATCGTCATGGCCGTTGATCCCGGAGACGACCATCTGCGACGCACGCTTGACGTCGTCGCCGAACAGCTGGGCAAGGCCTTCCCAGTCGATCGCCAGGTTGAGCGCCTTGCGCACGCGCAGGTCGTCGAGCGGCGGCTCGGCGGCATCGATGCGGATGGCGGTGGTTTCGGAGTTCAGGTAGGCGAAATCCGTCTCCGGATTGCTGGCGTCCTGGATGGCAATCGACGGTGTCAGGTCGGCTTCCCCGGTCTCCACCATGGCGGCTCGAATCGAGGATTCGGGTCGCCAGACATAGGTTGCCTTGGTGATCTGCGGCTTGTTGCCCCAATAGCCGTCGAACGCGTCCAGCACCACGGTCTGCGGGGAAAAGGTCGACAGCGTGAACGGGCCGGTGCCGACCGGATCGTTCACCGCCTGGTCGACCGGCGTCTTCGGCGAGACGATCATGACCACGCTCAACAGCGTCGGCATGATGGGCTCGGGCCTGTCCGACTTTATTTCGACGGTCAGCTTGTCGAGCGGCGTCAGCGTCAGTTTGGCATCGCCGAATTTCGCAATGTTGCTGCAGGTAAGCTTGCCGCTGATCATCCTGTTGATGGAGAAGACGACCGCATCCGCATTGAGTTCGGTTCCGTCCTGGAATTTGACGCCTTCGCGCAGCTTGATCCGCCAGGTGGTAGGATCCACGCTGGTCCACTCGGTCGCCAGTTTCGGCTGGGGCTGTCCGCTGTTCGGATCGATGACGGTCAACGATTCAACTACGTTTTGGCTGAGTATCTGGCCGACATTGGTGATGATGGTGCCGCAGGGCTCCAGATTGGCCGGCTGCTCCGGCAGGACGATACGGATCTCCTGCGCCGCTTCCTGTGCGACGGCCGATGGCGCGGCAGCGGTCATCATTGCGACAGCTGCAATCGTATGAATGCTTCTGTTCATGTCTCTCCTCCCTTGTTCTTCCATTTGGGATCTTCCGTTTTGGCTGTCGCACGAGACGATCCTCCTCATCCCGTGCTGCCGACAACTTGCCGATCTCGCGGCGGCTAGGCGGCGATCTTCTCGATCAGTCCGCGCAGCGCGTCTTTCTCCTGCGGCTTCAGATCCGTCAGCGGCGGCCGAAGCGGGCCGGGTGTTCGTCCGATGAGTTCGACGCCTGCCTTGATGATCGACACCGGATAACCTTGCTCGCGATCGCGCAGAGCCGCGAAGGGAAAGAAGAAGCTGTGCAGGATTTCTTCCATTGCAGCGCGATCACCTGTCCGCATCGCCCTGTAGAAGCGCTGTGCCAATTCCGGCACGAAATTGAAGACCGCGGAGGAATAAGTCGTCACGCCGGCGCCGTTGAAGCCCTCGGCAAACAGCTCATGCGTGGGCATGCCACCGATGTAGCAGAGCCGATCGCCGAGCTTTGCAGTGACGTGGCGGACAAGATCTATCTTGCCTGTGCCGTCCTTGAACCCGATGAGGTTTGGGCACGCGTCAGCAAGGCGGGCGACCGTGTCGGCATTGGCGACCGAGTTCGCACGGTTGTAGATGATGACGCCGAGGCCGGTGGACTGGCACACGGCCTTGACATGCCGAAAAATCCCCTCTTGCGAGGCCTCCATCAGATAGTGAGGCAGAAGCAGGAGACCGTCGGCTCCCGCAGCCTCGGCGCGGCGGGCGATTTCCGTGGCGAGCGCCGTGCCGTAACCGCAGCCGGCGATGATCGGCACGTCTCCCGAGGCATCCTTGGCCGCGCGGGTAACGTCGGCGACCTCTTCCGGCGACAGCGAGAAGAATTCACCGGTGCCGCCGGCCGCGAACAGGGCAGCGGCACCGAACCCCGACAGCCATTCGACATGCGCGCGATAGCTTTCGAGATTGAGGCTGAAATCCTCGTTGAAATGCGTGACCGGAAACGACAGCAGCCCTGAAGCGACACGCGACTTGATTTCATCTGGCGACAAAGGAACTCATCCCACAAATTAATATGATGTCACCTAGATTCATATGATGAGTATCCAGACGAGTCAACCGCCGGTGTTGTCCTGATTTGTCGGGCGCCGGACGGTCAGGGCGCGATAGCGCTTTATCCCGGTCACCAAATGGCGGCGCATCGCCTCACGCGCCTTTTCCGGGTCGCGGGCGAGGATCGCATCGGCGATTTCCCTGTGCTCCTGCAGAATCGGATGGTCGCGATTGGGCAAGGGGTCGACGCCGCCCATCATCGTCTTGAACTTCACCCGCGGGATCATCCGCCGGCCGACATGTTCGAGGAAGGCCTTGAACCTGGCGTTGTTGGTTGCGGCGGCGATCGCCATGTGGAACTGGAAGTCGGCATCGTCCGTGGGTTGCCCTTGCGCCATGAGGTCGGCGAACCTTTCGACCTGGGCCTCGATTTCGGCCTCTTGCGCCGGCGAACTGCGGGCGGCGGCAAGGCCGGCGGCCTCGACTTCGATGCCGATGCGCAGCTCGAGCTCTTCGATGATGTCCGAGATCTTGTTGGTTTCGTCGGTGAACAGCTTCAATCCCTCGTCGACGGGTTTCGGGCCGAGAACGAAGACGCCGGCGCCCTGCCGCGATTCCACCAGCCCATCGGCACGAAGCGCGGCAATGGCCTCCCGGACCACGGTGCGGCTGAACCCGAACCGGTCGATCAGCGCTGGTTCTGTCGGCAATTTATCGCCAGGCGCATAAAAGCCGGCTTCGATCTGGTCGCGCAGCGCATCGGCAACTTGAGAGACGAACGACCGCCGGGACGTTCGATGTTCGGCCTGCTGCATGGGTCCTCCCAACTTTGCCGGATCCTGAGGATCCATACTCCCAGTGCGGGCCAAAAGCGAGGTCATCATATGAAAATTCGTCGTCCGATGTCGAATATCTTAAGGTCATCGTATGGCTTCTGTGTTCAGCGTCGGCCATCAGATCTCCCGTCGTGCTGGGCACCGCGATCAGTGAAATCCACGCAGTGGCAGCTTTCAGGCTGCAGCCGGCAGGTGATCGCGGACCCACCTGACGATCTGTCCCGCCGTCATTGCGCCGGATGTGCGCGCAACCTCCTGCCCGCCATGGAAGAGGATCATGGTCGGGATGCCGCGGATGCCAAGCCTGGCTGCAACGGCCTGCTCATTGTCGGAATTGAGCTTGATCAGGCGAACATGCGGCTCCAGTTCGTTGGCTGCCGCTTCATAGGCCGGCGCCATCATCTTGCACGGGCCACACCATGGTGCCCAGATGTCGACGACGACGGGGAGGCTGCTTCGCGTGACCTGGCGATCGAAACTCTGTGCATCGACGTCTGCCGGGTGACCCGAGAACAGCTTGGAGCCGCACTTTCCGCATTTCGCGTCCCCGGCATCGCGTGCTGGCGGCAGGCGATTGACCCCGCCGCATTTGCCGCAAACCACCAGATTTTCCTGCGCCATGCCCATTTACCCGTCTTTATGCGCGTCGATCGTCGCCGTCACGATGCGGTCTTGAGTGGAGGATTCTGCGCAAAAGCGACCGCGTCCGAAACCTTGGCCAATTCTGCGGCGATATCGGCGAGCTTTCGATCGGCGTCGACATTGCGCCAGTTGGACGGGGTAGCCTTTCGCTGCAATTGCCGCGACAAGATATCGACTGTGGCGTCAGAAGGACCGCCACTGCGCTCGCTCACCCGCTGCCAAAGAACGAGCGGATCCGCCTCCAGCCAGAATCCGGCGAAAGCAACGTCTCTGCCGTTTGCAGCTTTCTCGATGCGGTTGCGATCGGCCGGCCGGTCAAAGACGGCATCGGCGACCACCGAACCGCCTTCGGCAAGGATCAAGTCGGCGCGCCATGCCATTTCGCGGTAGACGCGGTCCGACACATCAGGTCGATAAGCCCTGTCCGGCAGCTTCGTCTCGGCTGGCACCCCATGCAGGGCTTTGCGGATGCGGTCGCTTTCGACAATGCGTGCGCCGGGCGGCGCGCCAACATGTGCGGCGAGTGCCTCGGCAACGGCCGTCTTGCCGGAACCGCTCAAGCCGCCGATGGCGATCAGCCGAGGCGGCTTTTCCTGGAGAAGTGTTCGGGCAAGCTCGAAATAGGATCTGGCCTCGGCAAGCAGGCCGCCGGGCATGTCACCGCCTTCCTCGATCTGGGTTGCGGTGACATGCGCGCGCACCGCAGCCCGCACTGCCATGAAAAAAGGCAGGAGGATGAAGCCGTCCTCGTCGTCTGCTTCGTCGAGATAGCGGTTCATCACCAGGTTGGCGAGTTCCGGAAAGCCGCGATGCCAGAGGTCCATCAGCAGGAAAGCCAGGTCGTAAAGCACGTCGATGCTGGCGATCTGGTCGTTGAATTCGATGCAATCGAAGAGGCGGGGCTCTCCGTCGAAGAGACAGATGTTGCGCAGATGCAGGTCGCCGTGGCATCGCCGGATCTTGCCTGCCGCCTCCCGCCGGTCGAGCAACTCGCAATGACGGGCGAGGGCGGTGCGAAACATCCCGGTGAATGGCTTTATCTCGGCTTGCTCGAAAACATGGTTGGTGGCAAAGCCGGCTTCGTTGATGGCGAGCACGCCTGCCAGGTTCGAGGATCCGCTGCCCTTGTGGACCTCCGGCGCGCCGCGATGATAGCGCACGATCATGCGCGCGACATCCGTCATCAGCGCAGGCGTCAGTTCGCCACCGACTGCCATTCCGTCGAGCAGCTTCGACTGATCGAAGCGGACCATTTCGATCGCCGCATCGACCAGTTTGCCGCTTCCGTCGAAGGCCAGCTCGCCGCCGGCCTCGCGGGTGACGCGCCGCACCCCCAGATAGAGGCCGGGGGCAGTCCTGGAGTTGAGATCGACCTCCTTCTCGCAAGCGGCGAGCCGCAGCGCCGGGGTCGAGAAGTCGACATAGGGCAGCTTGACCGCTCGCTTGATCTTGTAGGCGCGCTGGCCAACCAGGAATATCCGCGAGATATGGGTCTCGATCGCCTCGACCGGTCCGCTCTCGCCATATGCGGCAGGGTCCATCAACATCGCGGCCACGGATTGCTGATCCTCGACGATCATCGGATGCCTCTTTGTTTTGTACCCAACCTGGGGAAGCCAGCGAGCGTGGTCGCTGAAATTCCACGCCATCAGGCCCTTGCTGCCACAGCGCCTGGATATAACCAGCCAGGTCACGAATGCGTTCCGTGATGCTGCTGCTCCGGTGTTCGGGGCGTATTCTTGGCGTCCTCCAGCGGCCTGAAACCTGTTGGCGTCGGCACGTGGGCATGTTGATACGGATCAAATGATGACCGGCGGCGTTCTTGACTCAGCGCTAGCAGCGCGCCGAGCCGTCTCGCTGTTGTTGCAACGACGATTGGGCTTTGGGGCAAAATCGGGAGCAGCCGCCATGGCTTTCAGGACGATACTTGCCGTTACGGGACCGCACGAGGGAGACGGTGATCTCAAGCCTGCCGCCGACCTGTGCAACGAGATCGGCGCCTATTTTGCTGTTCTGGTCGTTGCCGTAGCTGCGCCGCCACCAGTCGGGGAGTATGCCGCGGTCGTTTCAGAAGCCTGGCTCGACGAGCGTCGGGCCGTCGAGGATCTGTTGAAGAAGCGGACTGCTGACCTGTCGGCTTTTCTCGCCGGCAGCGTGCTTTCGGCCGATGTCTCCAGCGAATATCCGGAAGCCGGCTGGGCCGACGACACCATCGGCCGCCGTGCCCGCTATGCCGACATTACGGTCATTGGACCGGAGCTGCTCGCCAACGAAACGCTGAAAAGCAAAGCGATCGAAGGCGCATTGTTTTCTTCGGGAAAGCCCTTGCTGCTAATCCCCGCGGGGGCGCAGCCGACCCTGAAGCCGAAACGCGTGCTGATTGCATGGGACGCCCGTCTGGAGGCATCGCGTGCCGTCCGCGAATCCCTCGGCCTGCTGCCAGGCGCCGATGAGGTGCACCTCGTCATGGTCGATCCGGTGGAGGACGAGTACCGCCACGGGGCCGAACCCGGAGCCGACGTCGCCGCCTATCTCGCGCGGCATGGCGTGAATGTCACAGTCGACCGGCTGCCCAGCCTGGACCATTCAGTCGTCGACGTGCTTCGCCGGCACGCGCTCGACATCGCCGCCGACCTGATGGTGATGGGCGCTTACGGTCATTCCCGGTTGCGCGAGCGCATCTTCGGTGGCGTCACCGTCTCGATGCTTGAAGACCCGTCGATGCCGATCCTTATGGCGCGTTAGCCGCCGGCGCCCGTCATTGGCATCCCTTTTAAGTCCCAAGGGACACTGTTGCCGCCCATCTAGCCGTCTCATCGGTATCGGCGGAGCCGCGAATCTGTGGTAAGCCGCCGCTCAACCAACCAAAGGACGACACCTGTGAGCGAACCGACCGTGGCCGAGGCGACCGAAAGTATCTATGCCTCCCTCCGGGCGGACAATGCCGACATCGACGCGCATATCGCGACGCTTAAGGCGGCGATGACACGAGAAGGGATAAAACAGGCGGTGTTCGATCCGACCAGGCTTGCGCAGAACAACCGTTCGGGCCGCAAGCTGATGCAGGCTTATTTTCGGCAGCGCGGCGTGAGCGTGAGGTTTTCGGCCTCGTAGGGCGCACGCTGAGGCGCCACGGCCCGCCGGCAACCATTGTGGTCCAGGATCCGCCGGGGGGCTCAGGCAAGTCCGCTTTTGGCTTCTACCTTCTGTAGCCCGACTTTTGGCTTCCGACCCGCCCGACGTCAAAGTATGTGGGAAATCGGCCGCCAAATGGTCAATTCAATCACTTGCGCCGGCTGCCGAGTACATCGGTGACCGATTCGCCGCCTCTGGCCTACGGATTTGACCGGCTCGATCGCATGAATCTGCCGCTTTAAGCGCTTCAGCGCGGTAAGCCTTGTCTAACGCTCCGATCCGTCGAACCGACGCGAAGAACCGTGGATAGTCGCCCGAACACAAATCGAGCAAGCGGAGAAACGTCGCCACCTGATCGCCGTAGACGGAAGTCGCCGCGAGCTTCGCGTTGTTAATCGGAGCATTGAACCAGACATCGTATCCCCGGTATCCACGCCAGCGACTGTCGCGCATCTCTCGGTAGCGCATCCGCAGCCGTTCGATCGCGGCCATCTTCGCGGCCCGCTTCTGCTCAGAGGTAGCGCTGCCGTCATAGACATGGCTTAGCTCGTCCCGGGTCTGCGACACCAGCGCAAGAAATTGAGCTCTGCGCCTCCGGTCGGCTTTGTAACGGCGCAACTCGGCGGTATCACCAGCCGCGCGCAGCCATTTTCTCACGCCGGTTGTTTCGACGGCGACAGCGAACGCCTCGTTGAATGCGGAATCGTCCTTCACATAGACGCGTTGGTGGGCCAACTCGTGGAAAACTAGCCCTGCAAGATACGTTTCATCTTGGCTGAGCATCGTGCTTAGCAGCGGGTCACTTGACCAGCCAAGCGTGGAATATGCAGTGATGCCCGTCACATAGACGTCCAGGCCCTGTCTCTGAAGTTCGACAGCGGTTTCAATCGCAGACCTTTTGGAGAAGTATCCTCGGTACGGAACGCATCCGAACACCGGAAAGCACCATGTTCGTGGCGTCAGCGAGAATTCCGGCGCGGCGAAGATGGCCCATGTCACCGCGTCCCGACCAACGTTGACATAGCTGCGGTAGCTATCGTTGTCCGGCAGCGCTAGTTCATCTATCGCAAACTGTCGGATGGCGCTCGCCGATTCCATTCGAGCGCGCAATGTCCCAGGGATCGAAGGATCGTCGATCAGCTCTTCGACATCCTGGCGCGCCGCCATGATCTCCACGTGACCCTTCAAGGATTGTGCATAGTAGGAAATGCTCGTGCAACCTGCCAGGCCGGACATCACGATCGTCGCAGCAACCGAACGAAAAAATGCACGCATCACGGTTGCCCACGGCATTTGCTCACACGTCCGGATAGGGCAAACGTCGCAACTACGCCCGGTCCCAAACAGTGGCTCCAATTTGGTTGATGTCCTGGGATGAGGTTTAGGTTAGACGTTCGTCTTCGGCAAGATTGTCACAATGTGGTCATTCGCTGCCAAATTGCCGAATGTCCGCTATAAGCCGGACACGGCGGCATGCGAACTATCCGCCTAGCAGGTCTTTTTGTCCTGAAGCTTCCGGTCGCATACGGCCCAACGCTTGGTCCGCAATGCGCCTAATCTCTGTCGTAGGGGTAAACTTTGCCTTCGCCTGGAAGCGGACAACGCGGCAGACCCTGACGGGGTCGCGTTTGCGGCTCGAAGCCGTCATCCGAGTCTTCGCTCAGTTTATGGGTCCCGACCCGTGTTCCGCCTTTCGCAGCAGGCCCTCGAGGCGAGCCGCCCATTCCCTGTTCCCATCTCTGAACGGACCAAGCGCGTCGCCTGCAGGCTCCGGGAGATCGCTTGCAGCGACGGCGAGGCGGCGAGCCTCCTGATTATGTCCCGCGGCTGCTTGGCAGCATGCCTGAATGCGGAGGAGCGCCGGCCAATCAGGCCGCGCCTTAAGCGCCGCGCGTCCCGAGTTGAGCGCGCCCTCGACGTCGCCCGAAAAGAACAGCGCAAGCATCAAGAGGCTAAACCAGACCGCATTCTGGGGATCGTGGGGGTTGAGTTCGAGGCCGCGAGCCAACGGCTTTCGCGCACCGGCCGCATCGCCCACGAAAAGACGGGCCATACCGAGGACGAGATACCCCAAGGCAAAGCTCGGACCGAGTTCGATGGACCGTTCCGCTGCGAGGATCGCATGTTCGGCCCTGCCTGTGTAGGCTGACACAATCGCCAACGCATAGTGGGCATAGGGATTTCGAGCATCGAGATATATCGCCCGCAGGGCCGCATCGAGTCCTTCCTTCCCGTCTGCGGCGAGATTTTCCGTCCAACCATAGGCGATGAGGCCTGCGTTGACCCGCGCCAGCCAAATCTGCGCCTCGGGAAGCATGGGATCGAGTTCCGTTGCCCCTCGGAAGAATTGTCGTGCGAGACTGTGCGTCGGCTGCGTGACCTTGTGAAAGTTGAATGTGCCTTGCCGTACGAGATCCCAGGCGGTCACGTTGCCGGTGTGCGGAGCAACCTGAAGTCCATGGCGCAACAGCAACTCGGGCTCGACCGCCGCTGCGATCCGCTCGGCGATGGCGTCCTGCACAGCAAATACCTCGGCCACCGGAAGATCGTAATGTTCGGACCAGATGGTGGCGCCCTTCATTGCGTCCGCGAGGTGCACCGATATCCGCATCCGATCGCCGGCGCGACGGATGGCTCCATCGACAAGAAAATCGACGCCAAGGTCGCGCGCGATAGACTTCGGGTCCTTCGAGACATTCCCCCTTGCGAAACTCGCCCCGCGCGACGCGACGCGGAACCATCGGAACCGAGCGAGTGCCATGATCAGGTCGTCGGCGATACCGTCGGCCAGATACTGTCTCTCTGCACCGCCGCCGAGATTCTCGAAAGGCAGTACTGCAATAGCGGAGCTGGATCTCGCCTCTGAACGCCCTTCGCTACCGAGTCCGGCGGACCGGCTCTCTACCGGACCGGAAAATCTGTATCCGACCCGTGGGACCGTGACGATCCAGTCGCCGCCGTCTGATGCCGGGCCAAGCAGCTTGCGAAGGGCAGCAATCTGAACGGAAAGATTACTCTCCTCGACAGCGAGCCCAGGCCAAACGGCATCCATCAGCGCCGACTTGGTGATGACACGCCCATCTGCCGCGAGCAGAGCGGCAAGTAATGAAGCGCCGCGGGTGCCGATGGAGACGTGCCGATTCTCACGGTGAAGGCATCCGTCCTCGATAATGAACTCAAAGGGGCCGAATACAAGGTGCTGGGCGCTCATATTGGGAATGATACGCCCGATTTTGCAGTTTTTCGGAATTTTTCGGCGTCGTTTCAGGACTTGTGCCGACTCCGCGCGCAGATTCAGCTCCATGCAGCAGTTGAGGTGGTGAGAGCGATGAAGAACGAAACAATGCAACCGAAAAATGCTTCTTCGTTATCCGCGAAAATCGCACGCGGGAGTGACAGCTATATCGCCGAGCAAGGATCTGTCTATCGCTCGGGAGTGTCGGCGGAGAGCGTCGGATCTAGCATGCTGTGGCTCGGAACAATCTCGCTACCTGCAGGGCGACGAACCAGCGCCCATCGCCATCAGGGGCACGAGACAGCCCTTCTTATGACCGCAGGCAAAGAGATCGAGATCTGGTCGGGGGCCGCGCTCGAACGGTGCGATATGGTCCTTCCCGGCGACTACCTTTTCATTCCGGCCGGCGTTCCGCACGTGGCCGTCAATCGCAGCACGGAAAATGCCGAGTTCCTCGGTGCCCGCAACGACCCCGCAGCAAACGAGAGCGTCGTGCTGATGCCGGAGCTCGACGACATCGTACCCTAATCGGGCCGGGAGGTGCTCTATGACCATCATCGAACAACGTCTAGCTGCTATGGGCCTGGAACTGCCCGAGCCTCTGAAAGTTCGCGAGGGGCTGCATATGCCTTTCGCCTGGGTCCGGGTGCGCGGCAGCCGCGCCTACATCTCGGGTCACGTCGCGTGTAACCGGGATGGAACATTGGCAAGACCCCTCGGCAAGGTCGGGACCGAGGTTTCGCCAGAACAGGGTTACGCATCTGCGCGGCTCGTTGCCCTAGCCCATCTCGCGAGCCTCAAGCGGGCCGTCGGAAACCTCGATCGGGTTACTGCTTGGCTGCGCGTCTTCGCCATGGTGAATGTTGCTCCGGGTTTCAATGAGACACCACTGGTCACAAACGGCTATTCCGATTTGATACTGCGCCTATACGGGCCTGACGCTGGCGCCCACGCCCGCTCGTCCATCGGCATGGCCATCCCTTTGAATGCGCCCGTAAACTGCGAAGCCGAAGTGGAAATTGACGGGTGACCGCGTGCGGTTACAAGCTTTTAGAGTCCCTCTGATTGGGCCGATACCTGTGACCCCAGACGCAACCGCTTCCGACTCTCCACAACAGACGCCGGCGCAATCCTAGTATCGGCATTTATCCCATGTCCCGCGCAGCGGAACGGCAACTTCTCGACATCGCATTCCCGAAAGCTGACGGACGCCTCTCGGCCCCAAAATGACCATGAACGCCGAGGTTTGGTGGAAAACGAAACGTCCGCTGTCGGCGCGCCCTCCAGCAAATTTCCACCACATCCCAGAACTAACGATCGCTTCATCGGGATTGGTTGATAGTTTCGGCACGTCTTGGCATGACATGACTGCGGGAGGATGCCCCCTTGAGAATGAGATATCTGCTAGCAGCCTCACTCGTTGTGGCGATCGTCCTGACGCTCAGATGGGAATGGCGGGAGCCCCATCACTTCGAGGATGAGGTCATGCGAGCCGCGCTGGCGGAGGAAGTTCGCCGGGACGACACCCGTTGCCCGCTCAGCAGCAAAGCTGTGGAGCAGGCTCGGCCATGGGTTCTTGCAGCCTGCGCGGCAGGCGGGCTCGGCTGGCATGAGGCAGCGAAGAAATATGGCGACGATGCAGCCAGAGTGTTCCTCGTCTATGGCGAGGATGCGGATTTCGTGGAGGTTTTCGACCGCCTCGGCCATCCGGTCGTGCCGGTGATTGCTTACTTCGTGAAGAATGGATCGTCGCAGTACTTGTTGCAGGAAACCGTCGGTCAGGGCCTCTCGAGCCTGTGGGACGACCGGCAGGTGGGATTCGGCCTCGCCCAGATTTCGCCGGAGCAATATGGGCTTATTGCCATTCACGAGCTCAAGGATCGCGGGCATGAGATGCTGTCGGAGTTCGAGATCGTTGACGGAACAGCAGTCCGCAGACAGTTCACCCGCACGCTGCTTGGTGCGAAGAACATAGTCCTGGGCGGCGTTTCCGATCTGGAAGGGGTGATCACCCGCGGCGAGCGGCTTCCGACCTGGGGCGAGATGGGTTGGGCGGCCTTCGATGCGGCAATAGTCGTCGGGGGCATGGGCGCCGCAGCCAAGGCATTGCGCGTTGCGAGGGCACCGGTGGCCGCAGCTGGTCGCGGAACTGTGCGGATAGTACATCTGAGGGCTGCAGGCAAAGGTGCGTTCCAATCGCTTTCCGCCGTCGGTACCGCAGCCGGTGTCGCCGCCGTCGTCGCACTTCCCTATGTGGCGATCACGCGACCTCACCTTCTGACAAACGCAGCCGGTTGGATAGCCGAACAAGCAGGTCTCCCGGCCTGGCTCGGCGCCTTTGCAGCCTACCTTATACTCTGTCTTGTCCTGGCTTCTCTGCTGAGGATGGTTCTGGCGCCGCTGGCCTGGACGCTGCGAACGCTGGGCAAGATCGTTGGACGATTCGCCGGTGCCGGCGGTGTCCGATCCGCCTAAATCCCGCGCACAGCGCCAATGGTGCGCGAAGCAGACATAGTTTAGATGGCGCGGCCTCAGATTCTGCAAAATCGCGAGTGGGTATGTGCCGGAACAGCCGACCTGGGTTGGCGGGTGAAATGGCAGCAATAGCGTGTCGCAGTTAAATAGTTATGCGTCTGCCAGCTCCATCGAGCGGCCTAGATACTTTTCCATCTTTTCAGTGGGGATATCTGTGGGGCAGGCAGTATTCGGGATGCCTAACCCATTGTTTTTTCTGGTCGGAGTGGCAGGATTTGAACCTGCGACCCCATCGTCCCGAACGATGTGCGCTACCAGGCTGCGCTACACTCCGTGACCAGACCGCGGGCTTATAGCCGCCGTACTTCGTTCCTGCAAGCGCCAATGGCAGCGCTTCTGTCGCATTTCTTGCCGTTTCGCTCTAACGTCATACAGGTTTCAGTTCCCTGCGGGATAAACACCGCTTAACGGCTCGTGTTATAGGCATGGCCACCTGCGTTGAAACCACTCTGAATCCAGCCGCTTGGAGTTGCTGTCTTGTCCCTGAAGATTGTTAGCGAAGCCCTTCCCAACACTTTCGAGTTTGAAACCTCGGCGCTGATCAAGGCGTCCGGCTTTCGTGAGTATGATGCGCGCTGGTGGTTCGGCCATCCGGGCTCTGCAGAGCCACCTGAGCTCAACCTGATCGGTGTCCAGGCGCTCGGCATGGGGCTCGGCACGCTGATCCGGCGTTTGGGCGCCGGGCCGGACATCGTGACCGGGCATGATTTCCGCTCCTATTCGCTGGCGATCAAGCTGGCGCTGGTTTCCGGGCTGATGGCCGCCGGCGCGCGGGTTAGGGATATCGGGTTGGCGCTATCGCCGATGGCTTATTTCGCCCAGTTCGCGCTCGACACGCCGTCTGTCGCCATGGTCACCGCCTCGCACAACGAGAACGGCTGGAGCGGCGTCAAGATGGGGGCGGCGCGTCCGCTGACTTTCGGTCCGGAGGAAATGAGCGCATTGAAGGCGATCGTGCTTGCCGGCGACTTCGATCTGGTCGGCGGCGGCTCCTATGACTTCGTTGCGGATTTCCGCAAGATCTATCTCGACGACCTGACCCGCGACAAGCGCATAGCGAGAAAGCTCAAGGTGGTCGCCGCCTGCGGCAACGGCACTGCCGGCGCTTTTGCACCTGAAGCGCTGGAACGGATCGGCTGCGAGGTGATCCCGCTCGATGTCGAGCTCGATCATAGGTTTCCGAACTACAACCCCAATCCCGAAGACATGAAGATGCTGCACGCGATCCGCGACAAGGTGCTGGAGACAGGAGCAGACGTCGGGCTTGGCTTCGACGGCGATGGCGACCGCTGCGGCGTGGTCGACAATGAGGGCAACGAGATCTTCGCCGACAAGGTCGGCGTCATGCTCGCGCGTGACATTGCGCGCCTGCATCCAGGCTCGACCTTCGTCGTCGACGTCAAGTCGACCGGATTGTTCAATACCGACGCCGCGCTGCGCGCCGATGGCGCCGTCACCGACTACTGGAAGACCGGCCACTCCTACATAAAACGGCGCGTCGCCGAGCTTGGCGCTATCGCCGGTTTCGAGAAATCCGGTCATTTCTTCTTCAATCCGCCGATCGGGCGCGGCTATGACGATGGTCTGATCACAGCCATCGCCATCTGCGAGATGCTGGATCGCAGCCCGACAAGCAGCATGGCCGATCTCTATCGCGACCTGCCGCTGACCTTCGGCACGCCGACCATGTCGCCGCACTGCGCCGACGAGCTGAAATATCGCGTGGTCGAGCGGGTCGTTTCCGACTTTCAGGCCATGAAGCACGACGGCGCCATCTTCGCTGGCCAGAAGATCGCCGAGCTGATCACCGTCAATGGCGTTCGCGTCGTTGCCGAGGATGGCACCTGGGGCCTGGTGCGGGCGTCGTCGAACAAGCCGGAGCTTGTCGTCGTGGTGGAGAGCCCGGTGTCGTCGGAGCGGCGCCGTCAGATGTTCGAAGCCGTCGATGCGGTGCTGCGCCGCAGCCCCGAAGTCGGCGCCTACAACCAGACGTTCTAAGTTCTCTGGCTAAGGTCTCTGGTCGGCGGCGCCGGTGAGCCTCAATAGGGGCTCGCGACGTCGCCGGTCTCGACATAGACCGACTTCAACTGCGAATAGAGTGCCAACGCGGCAAGCGAGTTTTCTCGCCCGATTCCCGACTGCTTGAAGCCGCCGAAGGGAATTTCGACGGGCGTCAGATTGTAGGCGTTGATCCAGCAGGTGCCGGCCTGCAACTCGGCGATGACGCGGTGGGCGCGCGGCAGATCGCGCGTGAACACGCCGGCGGCAAGGCCAAATTCGGTATCGTTGGCGCGGTCGATCACCTCATCCTCACCGTCGAATTTCAGCACGCTCATGACAGGCCCGAAAATCTCCTCGCGCGCGATGCGCATCGTGTCGGTGACGCTGGTGAAGACCGTCGGCTCGACGAAGCAGCCGCCCTGGAAACCTTGCAGCGAAGGTACATTGCCGCCGCAGGCGAGCACAGCGCCATCCTGCTTGCCGGCCTCGATATAGCCGATGACCTTTTCATGCTGCGCCTTGGAGACCAGCGGTCCCATCTGCGTTTCCTGGTCCAGCGGATCGCCGATACGGATTTTCTTGGTCCGTTCGATCAGCCGTTCGACGAAACGGTCGTGGATGCCCTTCTGCACGAAGACCCGCGTGCCGTTGGAGCAGATCTGGCCGGTCGAATAGAAATTGCCGAGCATGGCGCCGCCGATGGCGTTTTCGAGATCGGCATCGTCGAAGACGATCAGCGGCGACTTGCCGCCAAGTTCCATGGTGGCGTGCTTTATCTTCGAGCCGGCGAGCGACAGCACCTTGCGGCCGGTCGGCACCGAGCCGGTCACCGAGACCTTGGCGACGACATCGTGGCCGACGAGGCCGGCGCCGACATCGCCATGGCCTTGCACGACGTTGAACAGCCCGTCGGGCAGGCCGGCCTCGGTATAGATTTCGGCGAGCGCCAGCGCCGACAGCGGCGTGTTCTCCGACGGCTTGAACACCATGGCGTTGCCCATGGCGAGTGCCGGCGCCGATTTCCAGCCGGCGATCTGGATCGGGTAGTTCCAGGCGCCGATGCCGACGCAGACGCCCAGCGCCTCGCGCCTTGTATAGGCAAAGGCGCCGCCGAGATCGACGGACTCGCCATTATAGGCAGCGACCGCGCCGCCGAAATATTCGAGGCAGTCGGCTGCCGATGGCGCGTCCGCCACCAGTGTCTCCTGGATCGCCTTGCCGGTATCCAGCGTCTCGATGCGCGCCAGGTCGGCATTGCGCACGCGCAATATGTCGGCGGCGCGGCGCAGGATGCGCCCGCGCTCGACCGGCTTCAGCCGCGCCCAGGCCGGTTGTGCTGCACGCGCTGCTTCGATCGCCAGTTCAAGCACGTTCGGCGTCGCCGAACGCAGCATCGCGATGGTCTCGCCGGTTGCCGGATAGATGACCGGCAGCGGCGCACCTTGCTCATCGTCGATGTAGCGTCCGTTGACATAGTGCGATGCCTTTGGCTGGGCGCGCATGGGACCTTCTCCAAACTGTCTTTCGATGGGACCGGCGGGCGGGCACCGCCGGATCATGGCTTATCGCATCGGCTCGAAGATCGGAATCGATTTTCGGAAGGCACGATGCGAGGACTAAAAAAGCGATAGAGCGCTTGTGCGTCCGAATGGACGCACGTCGTTCTATCGATCCGACACCTGCCAGCGCGGATTGATCCATGGTTCCTGGTTGGACGGCGCCAGCGGCGTGCGGCCGAGAATGTGGTCGGCGGCCTTTTCGCCGGTCATGATCGACGGCGCGTTCAGATTGCCGTTGGTGACGCGCGGGAAGATCGAAGAATCGGCGATCCGCAGCCCTTCGACGCCGATGACATGGCATTCCGGATCGACGACGCTCATCCGATCATCCTTGCGGCCCATCTTGCAAGTGCCGCAGGGGTGGTAGGCGCTTTCGGCGTGGTCGCGGATGAAGGCATCGAGATCGTCGTCCGACTGCACGTGCGAGCCCGGCGAGATCTCCTTGCCGCGATAAGGGTCGAATGCCGACTGGCCGAAGATCTCGCGCGTCAGCCGGATGCAGTGGCGGAACTCGATCCAGTCGTCCGGATGCGACATGTAGTTGAAGCGGATCACCGGCTTCGATCCGGGATCGGGCGAGCGCAGCGTGACCGAACCGCGCGACTTCGATCGCATCGGCCCGACATGCGCCTGGAAACCGTGCGCTTTCGCCGCCGCCTTGCCGTCATAGCGGACCGCCGCCGGGATGAAGTGATACTGGATGTCGGGATAGTCGACGCCGGCGCGCGAGCGCACGAAGGCGGCCGCCTCGAAATGGTTGGTTGCGCCGAGGCCCGATTTGAAGAACAGCCATTGCGCGCCGATCAGCGCCTTGGAGAACGGGTTCAGCACCGAATTCAGCGTGATCGGCTGCGTCGATTCCTGCTGGATGTAGAGTTCCATATGGTCCTGCAGGTTGCGGCCGACGCCGGGCCGGTCGGCGATCACCGGAATGCCGTATTCCCTCAGATGTTGGGCCGGGCCGATGCCGGACAGCATCAGGATCTTGGGCGAATTGATCGAGGAGGCGGCAACGATCACTTCACGTCGCGCCTTGATCACCTGAATCCGTCTGCGCACTTCGATCTCAACACCGGTGGCGCGTTGATTCTCGATGATCACCCGTCGGGCGAAGCCCTTGACCAGGCTTACATTTTTCCGCCTCAGCGCCGGCCTGAGATAGGCACTCGCCGCCGACCAGCGGCGGCCGCCGCGAATGGTCTGCTCCATCGGACCAAAGCCTTCCTGCTTCGCGCCGTTGTAGTCGTCGGTCAGCTCGAAGCCGGCCTGACGGCCTGCCTCGACGAAGGCGCCGTAGAGTGGATTCGTCCTTGAGCCGCGCTGCACCGTCAGCGGGCCGCCGTGGCCGCGCCAGCCATTCTCGCCGCCGTTGGCGTCCTCCATGCGCTTGAAGTAGGGGAGCACGTCGGCAAACCCCCAGCCAGCCGCGCCCTGTTCTGCCCAATGGTCGAAATCGCGGGCGTGACCGCGTACATAGACCATGCCGTTGATCGAGGACGAGCCGCCGATGACCTTGCCGCGCGGCGTCGCCAGCACACGGCCGCCGAGATGCGGCTCCGGCTCGCTGGCAAAACCCCAGTCGTAGAGGCTCATATTGAGCGGGATCGACAGCGCCGACGGCATCTGGATCAGCGGCCCGATGTCGCTGCCGCCAAATTCGATGACGATCACCGAATATTTGCCATCCTCCGACAGCCGGTAGGCCATGGCCGAGCCGGCCGAGCCGGCGCCGATGATGACGAAATCCGCCTCAAGACCGTCTGCCATCATTCGCCTCGTGGAAAGCGCTTCTGCTCTTCGAGCAGGTCGAGGTTCATGTGGTTGCGCATGTAACGTTCCGAGGCCTTCTGCAGCGGCTGGAATTCCCAGGGGTAATGCGTGCCGTTGCGCAGCGCCGGATAGACCACCCAGCGGCGCGCCTGGCTGGCGCGTACGGCGGCATCGAAGGCAGCCATGTCCCAGCGCGCCCGGACCTTATCGGTGAAAGAAGCCACCAAAGCCGCGTGCGCCGGGTCGGCGGCGCGGTTGGTCAATTCCCGCGGATCCGATTCAAGATCAAACAGTTGCGGCGGATCGATCTCGCAATGGATGAATTTGTAACGGCCCTCGCGGATCGCTACCATCGGCGCGTTGGAGCCTTCGGCCGCATATTCCATCAGCACAGGTTCAGTGCGCGTCTTGCCGTCGAGCAGCGGCAGCAGCGACTGGCCGTCGGTCCATGGCGCAATCGCGCTCATGTCGATGCCGGCGAGGTCGCAAAGCGTCGGCACGACGTCGAGATTGGAGACCGGTGCGTCGATCAGGATGGCCGAAATGTCTCTTCCGGCGATCATCAGCGGCACCCGCGCCGAGCCCTCGAAGAAGCACATCTTGAACCACAGGCCGCGCTCGCCGAGCATGTCGCCGTGATCGGAGCAGAACAGGATGATCGTGTCGTCGAGCATTCGCGTGCGCTCGAGCACCGACAGCAGTTCGCCGACCTTGTCGTCGAGATAGGAGATGCTGGCGAAATAGCCGCGCCGCGCGCGGCGGATCTGCTCGCCGGTGATGTCGAAACTGTCATAGTCGCTGGCGCGGTAAAGCCGCTGCGAATGCGGATCCTGTTCGTCATAGGGGATGAAGCCGACTTCCGGCACGAGCGCCGGGCAATCCTCGTAGAGATCCCAATTGCGCCGGCGCGCGACATAGGGGTCGTGCGGATGGGTGAAGGAGACGGTCAGGCACCACGGCCGGCGCGCGGCATCGTCCGAGACGCGGGCGAAATCATAAAGCTTCTGCACCGCGTGAAAGGCGACCTCGTCGTCATATTCCATCTGGTTGGTGATCTCGGCGACACCGGCGCCGGCCACCGAACCGAGATTATGATACCACCAGTCGATCCGCTCGCCGGGCTTGCGATAATCCGGCGTCCAACCGAAATCGGCCGGATAGATGTCGGTGGTCAGCCGCTCCTCGAAGCCATGCAACTGATCCGGCCCGACGAAATGCATCTTGCCGGACAGGCAGGTGTGGTAGCCGGCGGCACGCAGATGATGCGCATAGGTCGGGATCGACGAGGCGAATTCGGCGGCATTGTCATAGACCTCGGTGCGCGACGGCAACTGGCCGCTCATGAACGCCGCACGGCCCGGCGCACAGAGCGGCGAGGCGGTGTAATTGTTCTTGAAGCGCGCCGAACGAGCCGCCAGCGCCTTCAGATGCGGCGCATGCAGGAAGTCCGCCGGCCCATCCGGGAACAATGTGCCGTTGAGCTGATCGACCATGACGATCAGAAAATTGGGTCGCTTCGACGTCACTGCGCGCTCCGCCGGTTGAGTTTCGTTTCGAGATAGTCCTCGATCAGCGCGATCGCGGTCGCGGCATTGGGCACGCCGTCCTTCAGCGCGCGCCTGATGTAGAGCCCGTCGATCAGCGCCGCTGTCGCCTCGGCGACGCGGTCGGCTTCGCTTCTCGGCAGGATGCCGGTCAGCCCGCTCAACAGATTGGAATGCAGGCGTCGCGCATAGACCTTGAGCAGCCGGCGCAGCGCTGGCGATTTCTGCGCCTCGACATAAAAGGCGAGCCAGGCGGCTATCGTTTCCGGCTGGAACTGGGCGTCGGAGAAATTGACCGCGACCACCGCCGAAACGCGCTGGCGTGGCGTGCTGGCCGATCGAAGTGCGCGCCGCATGTCGGCGGTCAACTCGGCCAGGATGTGCCGCATCGTCGCCAGCAAAAGTTCGTCCTTGGCGCCGAAATAGTGATGGGCGAGCGCCGAGGACACCCCGGCGCGCCCGGCGATTTCCGACATCGTCACATCAAGCGAACCGCGCTCGCCGATCGCCGAGATCGTCGCGTCGATCAGCGCCCTGCGGCGCAGCGGCTCCATTCCGATTTTCGGCATCTTTGCTCCGGTCCGTTGCCGCAAGATTATTTTTTATTGACGGATCAATCAACAAAAATCCGACGCGATTTTGTGGCAAATGTCAGCTGCCGTGACCAGATATCAAGATCAAGCGGTTGTGTGGTTCTGGCCCCTTTACGAAGTCGCTGGAACGGTTCATTCTTGAACAATGTTGATAGCGCGCCGCGACATCGCGTAGCCCCGGCCCGCAGGGATGGAGATAACCATGACAGCATGCATCGTCGGCTGGGCGCATTCGCGCTTCGGCAAGCTCGAAGGCGAGACACTGGAGGGCCTCATTACCAAGGTGGCTAGCGAGGCGCTCGATCATGCCGGCATCGGTCCGGACGAGGTCGACGAGATCGTGCTCGGCCACTTCAATGCCGGCTTTTCCGCACAGGATTTCACCGCAAGCCTGGTCCTGCAGGCCGACGACCGGCTGCGCTTCAAGCCGGCGACGCGCGTCGAGAACGCCTGCGCCACCGGCTCGGCGGCGGTCAGGCAAGGCATCCGCGCCATCGACGCCAATGCGGCTCGCATCGTGCTGGTGGTCGGCGCCGAGCAGATGACGACGACATCAGGTCAGGAAATCGGCAAGAATCTTCTCAAGGCCTCTTATCTGCCCGAGGAGGGCGACACGCCGGCAGGCTTCGCCGGCGTTTTCGGCCAGATCGCCCAAGCCTATTTCCAACGCTATGGCGACCAGTCGGACGCCCTGGCGATGATCGCCGCCAAGAACCACAGGAACGGCGTCGACAATCCCTACGCGCAGATGCGCAAGGATTTCGGCTATGAGTTCTGCCGGCACGAGAGCGAGAAGAACCCCTTCGTCGCCGGTCCCCTGAAGCGTACCGACTGCTCGCTAGTGTCGGACGGCGCCGCCGCGCTGGTGCTTGCCGACACGGCGACGGCATTGAAGATGCGCCGCGCCGTCGCTTTCCGCGCCAACGAGCATGTGCAGGATTTCCTGCCGATGTCGAAGCGTGACATCCTGGCATTCGAGGGTTGCGAGCAGGCCTGGAATCAGGCGCTGAACAAGGCCGGTGTGACGCTCGACGATCTGTCCTTCGTCGAGACGCACGACTGCTTCACCATCGCCGAGCTGATCGAATATGAGGCGATGGGCCTGGCCAAACCGGGCGAGGGCGCAAAACTGGCGCTGGACGGCGAGACGGCGAAGGACGGCCGGCTGCCGGTCAATCCGTCAGGCGGGCTGAAGGCCAAGGGCCATCCGATCGGCGCCACCGGCGTGTCGATGCACGTGCTGAGCGCCATGCAGCTCGTCGGCGAGGCCGGCGGCATCCAGGTGCCCGGAGCAAAGCTCGGCGGCATCTTCAACATGGGCGGCGCCGCCGTCGCCAACTATGTTTCCATTCTCGATCGGATCAGATAAAAACCGCCCGCATTACGGCGCCGCGCGCCCTTCCGGGCGCGCAAAGGACGCTGTAACACTTTGATTTTACGCATGATCCTTTTCGAAAATCGAATCCGATTTTCGAGGTCGTGCGTTAGCGGGGAATTCATGACAAATCCGGTTCTGGTCGAAGTTTTGCGCGGCGCCGAGGTCGAGAGCGCGCATCGTGGCGCCATTGCGGTCTTCGATGCCGATGGCAAGCCGGTCTGGGAAATCGGCGATACGGCTCGCCCGGTGTTCCCGCGCTCGGCGGTCAAGGCGATCCAGGCGCTGCCGCTGGTCGAAAGCGGCGCCGCCGATGCGTACGGTTTCGGCGACCGCGAACTGGCGCTGGCCTGCGCTTCGCATTCGGGCGAGCCGGCGCATGTCGAACTGGCGCGGGCGATGCTGGCCAAGGCCGGGCTGGACGTGGCGGCGCTGGAATGCGGCGCCCATTGGCCGTCCAGCCATGACGCGACAATTGCGCTCGCCCGTGCCGGCACCTCGCCAAACGCGCTGCACAACAATTGTTCCGGCAAGCATGCGGGTTTTGTCTGCACCTGCGCCCACGCCGGCATCGCCTATCGCGGCTATGTCAAGTCCGGCCATGCCTCGCAAGAGCTGGTGCGCGATGCGATGCAAGCGGTGACCGGTGCCGCTCATGATGTCGATCATTGCGGCACCGACGGCTGCTCGATCCCGACCTATGCCGCGCCGCTGCGCAGCTTCGCGCTCGGCTTTGCCCGCATGGCGACAGGTATCGGCTTTGAGCCCGTGCGCGCCAAAGCCGCAAAGCGGCTGCTTTCCGCCTGCATGGCCGAGCCGTTTCTGGTCGCCGGCACGGGCAGGGCCGATGTGGCGCTGATGCAGGCCGGGTCAGGCCGGATTTTTGTGAAGGTAGGGGCAGAAGGCGTCTATTGCGCGGCACTTCCCGAGCTTGGCCTTGGCATTGCGCTGAAATGCGATGATGGCGCCGGCCGCGCCGCTGAAGTCACGGTCGCGGCCGTGCTGGCCAGGTTTTTGCACGCCGACAAGGCGCTGGCGGCGATACTGATCGAACAGGCACATCCGCCCATAGAAAGCCGGATCGGCGCCAAGGTCGGCTCACTCCGCCCTACTGCTGCGCTGGACTGAGAACGGGCATTCAACTCGCATGATTGCGTCCGACGGTCAGTTGCGCAAAGCCACACAAATTCCCAGCGTCCTGCCGTCGCGCCGCAGGAATCGTGTCACGCCGGATCGGCAGATCCGGTTTGCCGGCAATAGCTTGTGGAGTCGCCACGCGAGGCATAAGCTCGACTGATGAGCAGAGCCTTCACGCGCGAAGAAGATAGCGAAAACGCCATCGCCGGCATCGGCGAGCGGCCGATCAGCCACCATCGCAATCTGGTGACGCAACGCGGCCTGGCGCTGATCGACGCCGAACTGGCTGCCCTGCGCGACGATCTGGGCAGAGCGGAAAAGAGGGCCGACCGCGAGCGCATCGCGCTCATCTCGCGTGATCTGCGCTACTGGACCGCGCGGCGTGAAAGCGCCGAGCTTTCCGTGCCGGAACCGGGCAGCGACCTGGTTCGCTTCGGCATGGGCGTCACGCTGGAAGGCGATGACGGCAGGAAGGTGCACTGGAAGATCGTCGGCGAGGATGAGGCCGATCCGGCCAAGGGGACGATTTCCCATGTTTCACCGATGGCCCTGGCCTTGTTCGGCAAGAAGGTCGGCGAAATTGCCGTGGTGAACGGCAAGGAGTGGGAAATCGTCAAGCTCTCCGACAATTAGACATCGATCTTGATGACATGGTCGCGGAAGAACGCCGCAGCACCAGCCTCGTCGATCTCGCCGGCGGCAACGCCCATGACGAACTCATAGATCGTGCCGTTGTCGGCCGTCAGCACATAGCCGTTGACAATCAGGAACGCGCCGGCGGCGATGATGGCCGTGCGCTTGTTGCCGTCGACGAAGGCGTGATTTCTGGCGATGCCGAAGATATAGGCCGCGGCCAGATCCTCGATCGATGGATCACCATAGTTGGCCTTGTTCTCGGCTCGGGCGAGCGCCGATTCGAGGGCATTCTCATCCCTCAAACCGTGCGCGCCGCCGTGCCGACGCAACTGCTCGGCGTGCATGGCTTCGACCGCACGCCGGCTCAGGAACTCCCAGCTCATTCGGCGAGCTTCTGAAGCGCGACCTTGTATTTGTCCATGACTTGGCGAGCAGCTTCCATCTGCCGCTCGAAGCTGTCGTCCACTGGCCGAAGGGCGATGCCCTTGCTCGTTTCGACGATCTCAAGCTGATCGCCGGCCTTCAGATTCAGGTGATCGAGAATTTCCTTGGGCAGGATCACGCCTTCGGAATTGCCGATTTTGCGAATGGTCGTGTTCATGGATTCAACCCTTGTTGCAACGCCAATTATAACTCAAATTGTCGGTCGTTGCAACATGGATTATAACAAGTTCAGCCGGCCTGCAGCAGCCTATCCATCAGCCGCTCCGCCGCTTCCGGGATGACGGTGCCTGGCGGGAAGATTTCCACAGCACCCGCCTGCCGTACCGCCTCATGATCTTGCGGCGGGATGACGCCGCCGGCGACGATCAGCATATCGTCGCGGCCAAGCTTCTTCAGCGCGTCCCTGAGTTCGGGAATGAGCGTCAAATGACCCGCCGCCAGCGACGAGGCGCCAATGATATGCACGTCGTGCTCGACGCCAAGCCTGGCGATCTCGTCCGGCGTCTGGAACATCGGCCCGACGGTGACGTCGAAGCCTAGATCGGCAAAGGCGGTGGCGATCACTTTCTGGCCGCGATCGTGGCCATCCTGTCCCATCTTGGCGACGAGAATGCGTGGCTTGCCGCCGGACTTCTCCTCGAACGCGACGATCTTGTCCTGCAGCCGATCGACCGCCGGATTGTCGCCGAGCGCCTTGCGATAGACGCCGGAGATCGTCTGGACGGAGGCGACATGGCGGCCAAAAACCTTTTCCAGCGCCAGTGAAATCTCGCCGACCGTGGCGTTGGCGCGAGCCGCGCGAATGGCGAACTCCAGCAGATTTTCGCCGCTCTCCGCAGCCCGGCTCAGCGCACTCAGTGCGCTCTCGACGGCGCCGACGTCGCGCGTGCCTTTCAGCCGCTGCAGTTTCGACAATTGCCGGGCCCTGACTTCGGCGTTGTCGATCTTCAGCACGTCGACTTTGATATCCGTCTCGGGACGATAGGCGTTGACGCCGACCAGGACCTGCTCGCCGGAATCGATCCGCGCCTGCGTGCGCGCGGCGGCCTCTTCGATGCGCAGCTTCGGGATGTTTTTTTCGGTTGCGGCGGCCATGCCGCCCAGGCTCTCGACCTCTTCGATATGGGCAAGCGCGCGCGCCGCCAGGTCATGCGTCAGCCGTTCGAGATAGGCAGAGCCGCCCCACGGGTCGATGATGCGGGTGGTGCCGGATTCCTTTTGCAGGATGAGCTGCGTGTTGCGGGCGATGCGGGCCGAATGGTCGGTCGGCAGCGCCATCGCCTCGTCGAAGGCGTTGGTGTGCAGCGATTGTGTATGACCCTGCGTCGCCGCCATCGCCTCGATCATGGTGCGAATGATGTTGTTGTAAGGGTCCTGCGCCGTTAGCGACCAGCCCGAAGTCTGGCAATGGGTGCGCAGCGACAGCGAGCGCTCGTCCTTCGGCGAGAAGTTCTTCAGCATCAGGGTCGACCACAAAAGGCGGGCTGCCCTCAGCTTGGCGACCTCCATGAAGAAGTTCATGCCGACCGCCCAGAAGAAGGACAGGCGCGGCGCAAAACGGTCGATATCGAGACCCGCCGCGACACCGGCGCGGGCATATTCGATTCCATCGGCGATCGTGTAGGCGAGCTCGAGGTCGGCGGTCGCCCCTGCCTCCTGCATGTGATAGCCGGAGATCGAAATCGAATTGAACTTCGGCATGTGCTGCGACGTATAGGAGAAGATGTCCGACACGATCCGCATCGAAGGTTTTGGCGGATAGATGTAGGTGTTGCGCACCATGAACTCTTTCAGAATGTCGTTCTGAATGGTCCCGGCGAGGTCCTTTTGCGCAACGCCCTGTTCTTCCGCGGCGACGATGTAGAGCGCCATGATCGGCAGCACCGCGCCGTTCATGGTCATCGACACCGTCATCTCGCCGAGCGGGATGCCGTCGAAGAGCTGGCGCATGTCGAGGATGGAATCGATGGCGACGCCTGCCATGCCGACATCACCGGCAACGCGCGGATGATCGCTGTCGTAGCCGCGATGCGTGGCAAGGTCGAAAGCGACCGACAGTCCCTTCTGGCCGGCCGCGAGGTTGCGCCGGTAAAAGGCGTTCGACTCTTCCGCCGTCGAGAAGCCGGCATATTGCCTGATCGTCCACGGCTGCTGGACATACATGGTCGGGTAGGGGCCGCGCACGAATGGCGGCAGGCCCGGATAAGTGTCGAGATGCGGCAACCCCTTGAGGTCGCCCTGGTTGTACAGATGCTTGATGGCCAGTCCTTCCGGGGTCATCCGCTGGCCCTTGACCTCAATCGGCGCCCGGCGCGGCGCCGACCAGCCGATCTGGCTGAAATCCGGAATCATGATGCTGCTCCGATCGATTGATCGATACGGATCGGAAACAGCGGCTCGCACACCGCGACGCCCTCGGTGACCGAGGGCCGCCGCTCCGCCGCCAAGGTTTCGACCGGACGTTCGATCTTCGACGGGTGAAGCGTCGTGCCGATGATGGCCCGGTCGCCCGTCTGATAGGCAACATTGCGGCGTGCGGCGGCCGCCTGAACCCGTTTCTGGATGTGTCCTTGCTGCAGGCTGGACAGCACGCCGCCTTCCGCCTCGATCCGCTGGAATTCTTCCCACGCCGCTTCGCAGAGTTCGGCAGTCAGCGCTTCAACGGCGCCCGAACCGCAAGCAGGGTCGGCGACATGATCGATATGGCTTTCGTTGGCCATGATCAGTTGCGTATTGCGGGCAATACGGCGGGCAAAGCCCGCCGGCAGGCCATGCGCGATCGTATGCGGCAGGATGGAGATCGAGTCCGCCCCGCCGGCTGCCGCGGCAAAAGCGGCGATCGTGGTGCGCAGTATGTTCGTCTCCGGGTCTGCCGAAGTCATCATGCGGAACGATGTCTCGGCATGGATGTTGGCGGTGGCGGCGGAGATCGAGCATGCCTCCTGGACCCGCGCCCACAGCCTGCGCAGGGCCCTGACCTTGGCCATCGATACGAACTGGTCCTGGTCGACGCTCAGCGCAAAGCCGATATGGGGCGCCGCATAGACAAGCGGCTGGCGCGCCTCCTCAAACATCCGGAGATAGGAGACCGCCGAAGCCATCATGGTACCCAGCTCCTGCGCTTCGGTGGCACCGGCATTGTGGAAGACGCGTCCGTCTGCCTCCAGCAGGACCCCGGGCACGCCCATCGAGAAAAAGTGCGCCAGGGACTGCGGCATCGATGCCTGCAAGGCCTCTATCGACATCCGCAACCGGCCGGTTCCGGCAAAGATCGCCGCCGGGTCGATGCCGAAGGATAGGTTGAGCTTTGCCGGGTCTGACCGGCGCTTGCTCAAGAACGCAACCAGCCAGTCGGCCACGGCGCGGCTCCAGGGATGCGCGTCGATGCGGACCTGGATGCGGTTGAGCGGCACGCCGTCCAGCACGGTCTCCAGCGCCTCGGCAGTCCTCGGCAGGCCGTAGCCGAACGCATTCGGCGCGCCTTCGAAGACAAGCGACAATCCGGTGGCGCCCTGTGCGACGTCCTCCAGGGCCTGGGCTTGGGCGCGGCCGACATCCGGATCGTCGATACGCTGGCTGACGATCCACGGCGATCCGGGGTTTGCCCGTGGGAGAGGCTCTGCGGTGACCGAACGATCATAAAGCGGTTCGATGCGGATGCCATCGTCCGTATGGGATACGAGTTTTTCCTCGAAGGATCCGCCGGCCAGGGCTTTTTCCGCAAGGGCCAGCCACCGCTGCCGGTCAGGGTTCGGAAGTTCGGCATCGTGGTTCAAGGCACCGGCCATCCGCTCTCCTCGTCTTCTCGGCCGATAGGCCTGGAACGTCAGTCTACGGTTCCCCGTCGCATATCACAATGCAACACGCGCCCTGCGACGGTGAACCGTCAACCGATTGCCAAACATGGGCAAAATCCGCAAGCTCCAAAACCCAATTTCGACCATGGCCATTGTCGCTGCGCAATGGCGTCATTATACCTGCGGCGAGCCCCGCTACTTTCAATAGATCAGGGCATTCAACACTTCAGGTTGCGGAGACCCGACACATGGCTGACGACATCAGTATTTTCATCGGAGCCAGCCGAAAGCCTGATGACAGCTACCAGCGCGCCGAAAACCTGCTGCTTCAGTATGGCAATCGTCATGGCCTGGTCACCGGCGCGACCGGCACCGGCAAGACCGTGAGCTTGCAGATTTTGGCGGAAGGTTTCTCCAATGCCGGCGTGCCGGTCTTCTGCGCCGACATCAAGGGCGATCTGTCCGGTATCGCCATGATGGGCGCGGCACAGGATTTTCTGGTCAAGCGCGCCGAGCAGGTCAAGCTCGATCCCTATGATTTCCAGGAATTTCCGGTCATATTCTGGGATCTTTTCGGCGAGCAGGGCCATCCGATCCGCGCCACCGTCTCGGAAATGGGGCCGCTGCTGCTGTCGCGGCTTATGAACCTGTCCGAGGCGCAGGAAGGCATCATGAACATCGCCTTCCGCATCGCCGACGAGGAAGGCTTGTTGCTGCTGGACCTGAAGGACCTGCAAGCGCTTCTTGCCAACATCGCCGAACGCGCCGAAGAAATCGGCGCTCGCTACGGCAATGTGACGAAACCTTCGGTTGGCGCAATCCAGCGCACGCTGCTGGTTCTGGAGCAGCAGGGCGCGACGAACTTCTTCGGCGAGCCGGCATTGCGGATCGCCGACATCATGCGCACCACCCGCGACGGGCGCGGCGCGATCAGCGTGCTGGCCGCCGACAAGCTGATGATGAATCCCCGGCTCTATGCGACATTCCTGTTGTGGCTGATGTCGGAACTGTTCGAGGAGCTGCCCGAAGTCGGCGATCCCGACAAGCCAAAGCTGGTCTTCTTCTTCGACGAGGCGCACCTTCTGTTCGACGACGCGCCTAAGGTGCTGATCGACCGCGTAGAACAGGTGGTCCGCCTGATCCGTTCGAAGGGCGTCGGCGTCTACTTCGTCACCCAGAATCCGCTGGATATCCCCGAAACCGTTCTGGCCCAGCTCGGCAACCGGGTGCAGCACGCCCTGCGCGCCTACACGCCACGGGAGCAGAAGGCCGTGAGGACCGCCGCCGAGACGTTCAGGCCCAATCCCGACTTCGACTGTGCTACCGTGATCACGCAGCTCGGCACCGGCGAGGCGCTGGTCTCGACGCTGGAAGCCAAAGGTGTTCCGTCCATGGTCCAGCGGACGCTGGTTCGCCCGCCGTCCTCGCGACTTGGCCCGATCACGCCTGATGAGCGCCGCACGCTGATCACCGAGAGCCCGGTTGCGGGACAGTACGACCAGACCGTCGATCGCGAATCGGCTTTCGAGATGCTGCAGAAAAAAGCCAAGGATGCGCTGGAGGCGGAGGCGCAGCAGCAGGAGAGCGGCGGCTCGCGCTGGACCATTCCAGGCTTCGGCAATGACGATCCCGCCCCCCAGCCCACCGGCGGCAGGCGAGCACCGGCGCCGCGAGCGTCCAATCGCCAGTCGGTGGCGGAGGCGGCGATCAAATCGGTGGTTCGCTCGGTCGGCACGTCAGTTGGACGGGCGATCGTGCGCGGCATCCTCGGCAGCCTGGCTAGGGGGCGGCGCTGAAAGCACCGCATCGGACCAAAAAACTGGGCACCGGTTTTGCTAGGATCCGATGCTCAGGGAAAAGCATCGGACCGGCAAGTTGCGGCACCGAAAGTCCACCGCTCCAGCGCTTTCGACCAGCTCAGAAGATCGACTCCGAGATCGCCCCCGCCGGGCCGAGCAGGATCGATCCTTCCGGGACGCCCGCATCGATCGGAATGGCTTTGCGGTCTGCCGTGGCAACTAGTTCCTGACCGACACCGGAGGTAACGATCACCGGCGTCTTGTTGGGCACACGGTCATAAAGGTCGATAATGTCCTGATTTATCAAGCGAACGCAGCCAGATGACACCGATTTGCCTATGGAAAACCACTCCGGCGAGCCGTGCAGGCGGTAAAGCGTGTCCTCGTTGCCCTCGAAGAGATACAGCGCGCGCGCTCCGAGCGGATTGGTGAGCCCGCCGGGCATGCCGCCATTCTCTTCGCTGTATTTTGCGTACTCGGGCTGGCGGGCGATCATTTCGGCCGGCGGCGTCCATTTCGGCCACTTCTGCTTCCACTGGACGACGGCATCGCCAGACCATTCGAAACCGGCGCGACCCAGCCCGACCCCATAACGAATGGCTTGTCCGCCCGGACGCACGAAATAGAGGTGGTGGCCGGCCGTATCGACGACGATGGTGCCGGGCGCTTGGCCGGTCGGATCGGGAACGATCTGACGCAGAAATTGCTCGTCGATTTTCTCGTAGGGTATGCCCGGCAGCTCGAACCCATTGTCGCTGACCGGACCGTACATTGTTGCATAGTCCATGAGCGGCGGCTCGACGCTGGCTGGCGGCGGCGGCTCGACAGGCCGGCCTGCCGTCGTGGTGCAGGCGGAAACCGCAATCGAGGCGGCGCCGAGCGCAGCGGCGTTGAGAAAGCCGCGACGGCTCAGGCGATAGGGGTCGATTTCGGTTGTGAACATCGTTGCCTTTTTAAGTCTCATATCGAAACAGAACATGAATACGCCAATCAGTGCGGCGCGCCAGCCCTACCAATGCCTGGCGCGATAGGTGGTTCCGATTCTGGCCTGAGGGTGAACAAACAAAGGCAAAGCTGTGACGGTTCAGCCCCTGTTGCGCCGAGGCAACAGGCCCACAGCGCCGCGCGTAATGATCCTTTCCAAAAATCGATTCCGATTTGGGCTCATGTGTCAGCCTGCGGCGAGCAGGCCTTCGAGCGAGGGTAGGATCAGGGCCGGCGGAAAGTCCCGGTATTCCTCGGGCTGGTCGGAGCGGTTGATCCAGACTGTCCGGAAGCCGAATTTGGTGGCGCCGGCGACGTCCCAGCGGTTGGATGACTGAAACGACACCGCACCCGGATAGAGACGCCAGCCTGTCGTGACCATGTCGTAGACCGACGGATCGGCCTTGAAGCGCTTGACGGCCTCGACGGAATAGATGTCGTCCAGAACCTGGTCGAGCGCGGCCGATTTGACCGCCGCTTCCAGCATTTCAGGCGAGCCGTTGGATAGGATCGCCAGCTTGGCGCCAGATGCTTTGAGCGCCTTGAGCACGGCCGGCACCTCCGGATAGCAGTCCAGCCGCCAATAGGCGTCGAGCAGCTTGGCCCTCAGTCCCTTGTCCGCGGAGGGAACCTTGCGCAAGGCGAAATCCAGCGCCTGTTCGGTGAGTTGCCAGAAATCGGCGTAGGCGCCCATAAGCGTCCTCACCCAGGAATATTCCAATTGTTTGGCGCGCCAGATCTCCGACAGGAGTTGGCCGTCCGGTCCGATCTGGTCGGCATGACGGCGGACGGCTGCGTGCACGTCGAACAGCGTTCCGTAAGCGTCGAAAACGTAAGCCGCATGTTGCATGGTGACAGTTTTGCGGCGAGGCAAGGCCAGGCGCAAGCACGGATTGCAATTTCGCATGCCGCTGGCCTTAACAAATCTCAGCCATATCAGTTGACGGCAGACGCCAAAGCATCTTCCAATGGCGAGACAGGACAGCTCTGAAACGCGGAATCAAGCGATGACACTGGCGGCTGCGGCGCAATCCGCGACATGGACCTTCGTGGATGGCGACTGGTATGAAGGCAACGTCGCCATTCTGGGGCCGCGCAGCCATGCCATGTGGCTCGGCACCAGCGTGTTCGATGGCGCCCGCTGGTTCGAGGGCGTCGCCCCCGACCTCGACCGCCACGCCGCGAGGGTGAACGCCTCGGCGATCGCGCTTGGTCTCAAACCATCCATGAGCGCCGAAAAGATCGTCGGGCTGACCTGGGACGGGCTGAAGAAGTTCGACGGCAAGACGGCGGTCTACATAAGGCCGATGTACTGGGCCGAGCATGGTGGCTATATGGGCGTGCCGGCCGATCCGGCCTCGACCCGTTTCTGCCTTTGCCTCTATGAATCGCCGATGATCCCGCCGTCGGGCTTTTCGGTCACCGTCTCGCCGTTCCGGCGCCCGACCATCGAGACCATGCCGACCAACGCCAAGGCCGGCTGCCTTTATCCCAACAACGGTCGTGCCATCCTCGAAGCCAAGATGCGCGGCTTCGACAACGCGCTGGTGCTCGACATGCTGGGCAATGTCGCCGAGACTGGAACCTCGAACATTTTCCTGGTCAAGGATGGCCATGTCCTGACGCCGGCGCCGAATGGCACGTTCCTGTCCGGCATCACCCGCTCGCGGACGATGACGCTGCTTGACGAGTATGGCTTCAAGACCATCGAAAAGGCGCTGTCGGTGCGCGAATTCCTCGAAGCGGACGAGATATTCTCGACCGGAAACCACTCGAAAGTCGTGCCGGTTACCCGCATCGAGGATCGCAGTCTCCAGCCCGGGCCTGTAGCGAAAAAGGCGCGCGAACTCTATTGGGAGTGGGCGCATTCGACTTCGGCCGGCTGACTGGCTAAAAAGCGAACCGGCGCTTCGTTCCGGAGTTGCTCCACACCAATCCAGACCTATGTTAGTCCGGTATCGACACCGGATTTTTCCACGAGGAGTACGACCGATGGCTTTTGAATTGCCCGCCTTGCCCTATGACTACGAGGCATTGCAGCCTTACATGTCGAAGGAGACGCTGGAGTATCACCACGACAAGCACCACAAGGCCTATGTCGACAACGGCAACAAGCTGGCTGCCGAAGCCGGGCTCGGCGATTTGTCGGTCGAAGAGGTTGTGAAACAATCCTTCGGCAAGAACCCCGGGCTCTTCAACAATGCCGGCCAGCACTACAATCACATCCACTTCTGGCAGTGGATGAAGAAGGGCGGCGGCGGCAACAAATTGCCCGGCGCGCTGCAAAAGGCGTTTGACAGCGATCTTGGCGGTTACGACAAGTTCAAGGCCGATTTCATCGCCGCCGGCACCACCCAGTTCGGTTCGGGCTGGGCCTGGGTTTCGGTCAAGGACGGCAAGCTGGCGATCTCGAAGACCCCGAACGGCGAGAACCCGCTGGTCCATGGCGCGACCCCGATCCTGGGCGTCGATGTCTGGGAGCACTCCTATTACATCGACTATCGCAACGCCCGGCCGAAATATCTCGAAGCCTTCGTCGACAGTCTCATCAACTGGGACCATGTCCTCGAGCTCTACGAAAAGGCGTAGGCCTGACTGAGTTGCATAAGAGCCCCGGCAAAACCGGGGCTTTTCTCTGTGTGCCAAATGATCGGCCGCCCTTTTCCAACGACCGTCGCGAAAAATTCACACAAGCGTGAGGCGAATTTCCGGAATTTTCAAGCCAGTTTTGCCGTTATCGATCAGTCGGACCTTCACCCGAAACATCTTCACCATGGAGCCAGTTGAATGAGAAAGCTTATCCTCGCCATCTCGATGCTCGCCTTCGCCGGTTCGGCGGCGTTTGCCGATCCGATCCAGGAGCGGCAGGCCATTATGAAGGAACGTGGAAAGATCGCCGGCCAATTGTCGAAAGTCGTCAAGGGCGAGACCCCTTATGACGCAGCGGCCGTGCTGGCGGCGTTGAAGGCACTGGAGGCAAACGCCGAGAAGTTCCATGCAAAAGTCGACACTCTTTTCCCGGCTGGCAGCGGCAACGGCGACACCACCGCTGCCCCAAAAATCTGGGAGGATATGGCCGGCTTCAAGGCGGTGGAAGGCAAATATCTCGCCGACGTCAAGGCTGCGGCGGCCGCCGCTCCTGCCGACGTCGATGCCTTGAAGGCGGGGTTCAACACCATAGGCGGCGATTGCGGCACCTGCCACCAGACATACAGGATTAAGAAGGGCTGATAGCGGGCGATGCGCCTGCTGAAAAAACTCGTCGGCGCCGCTCTCGTTCTGGGCGCCGCCGGCGCGGTCGCCGGCTGGTTCCTGTCGGCACCGGTCAGGCTCGACAGCGAGACCCTGGCGCAGCTCGGCCCCGGCGATGCCGCCAGGGGCAAGCGCATTTTTTATGCCGGCGGCTGCACGTCCTGTCATGCGAAGCCAGGCTCGCAAGGCGACGCCCGCCTTCAACTGGCCGGCGGTCTCGAACTCAAGACGCCGTTCGGCATCTTCGTGCCACCGAACATCTCACAAGATGCCGAGGACGGTATCGGTGGCTGGTCAGTCGAAGATCTCGCCAACGCCATGCTGAAGGGCGTGTCGCCGAGCGGCGAGCACTTCTATCCGGCGTTTCCCTATGCATCCTACGCACGCATGAAGCCGGCCGACATAGCCGATCTCCATGCCTTCCTGAAAACGCTTCCGGCGGTGGCGGGCAAGGCGCCGCCCAATTCACTGGGGTTCCCGTTCAACATCCGTCGCGGCATCGGGCTGTGGAAACGTCTCTATTTGAGTGACCAGCCGGTGGTTTCCTTCCCCGATGGCACGCCGGATCCGGTGATGGCCGGCCGTTACCTGGTCGAAGGGCCTGGCCATTGCGGCGAATGCCACACGCCGCGCGATTTTGCTGGCGGCACCAGGAAGAGCGAGTGGCTGGCCGGAGCCACCGCTGCCGAAGGCAGCGGCATCGTGCCGAACATCACCTCGGGCGAAGGCGGGCTCAGTGACTGGTCGGAGGCCGACATCGCCTACTTTCTGGAAACCGGCTTCACGCCTGATTTCGATTCCGTCAGTGGCGCCATGGTCGACGTGCAGAGAAACATGGCCGAGCTGACGCCCGAGGACCGGGCGGCGATCGCGGCCTATCTGAAGGCCGTCCCGCCGCACCCCAACGGCTATCCCCCACGCAAGCCGGCGAATTAGTTAGCACCCGTCAGCCGGCTGGTTCTGGCCCATTCTCAGGCCGGCCAGCCTTCATCAGGTCGAGGATCTTTTCAAGCCGGGCGACGACATCGCTGGTTTCCAGAAGCTGCTGCTTCTGTTCGATACTGATCGACAGCAGCGGCGCGAGCGTATCGGCCAGGACACCGGGATCGCCGATGGAGGGCAGGCCGAGTCGCGCCTTGGGCCTTCGTGGAAGCGAGGAAAAATCGATGTTGGCATAGCTCTGATATGTATCGAGAACCGCGCTCGAACGTGCTGCCGCCTCCGCCGATTGGCGACGCTGCTCTTCGACCGGCGCGACCTCCGCCGCCAGAAAGTCGGCGTTGACCAGGTGAAGGATCGCGGCTCGCTGGAGGCCGGAGACCGAGACCTTGAGTATCCCATCCACCTGCGTCTGGCAGTTTATCACGCTAGCCGTGACACCCACCGGATAGAGAGAATCAAGGTTGCCGGGATCGTCGTCGGTCGCCTGCCTCTGTGCGACCACAAGAACGCGGCGGTCGCCTGCCATCGCGTGCTCCACCGCGCGCCGCGTTTTGTCGCGGCCCACGAAGACCGGAACAGTCATTTGCGGAAAGAGCACGAAATCCCGCATTGGAAAAATCGGCAGATCCGCGCCAGAGGACCGGGGCGGGCTGGCCTCGGTCGCCGGGTTCCTAGGCCCGGCTCCGACTGGTTGGCTCGCCTGAATCCTTGCAGCCAATACGTTCCAGTCGCGCAAGCCGAGGACCTTGGCAATGAGCTCGAGGCTTTCGCTGTGGGACAGCGAAACGGATTTGGCGCTCAACGCTTCGGACAGCGTTTGCGCCATGGCTTTTGCATCGCGGAAATCGCGCATGGAATCATCCTTTGCTTCGAAGAACGGAAGACGTCAGAGCTTGCGTTACTGACCCGTTCGTTCGGGCAAAGGGAGCCTGAAGTGGCTCGATACATTCACCTTACCCGGGAGGGCGCAAGCAGCAGGTTGTATTCACCTGTTTGGAAGGTGCGCTGAAGGTCCGTTGTTGTCAATCCTGCCCGCGCTGCATTCCACGCTCCCGATTTACAGGTGGCGGTCGCCGAGGAAATCGAAGCCGGTTTCAAAGAAATGATTGTAGTTGCAGGTCATTTCCTCGCCGGGCGCGATGTCGCGCAGTGCATAAGTCTCGTCGGGCGAGGCGACGTCGCAATTCGGGTCATCGGCATGGTTCATGAAGCGGGCGTCGTCGGCTTCGAAGACGACGAAGTTCGGGTCGCGCCGATCGGGATAGGAATAGCGATCGAGATAGGCTCTGACCGGCCCGGTTTCGCGCTCATAGACCTCGACAGGGATGCGCCGGTCGTAATTGGGATGGAGCTTCCAGACCAATGTGCCGCGGGGAATGTGGTTCTTGGCAAAGACACCGATGCCCTGGATGGGCGATTTGTCGAGATAGACGTCGACGAGCAACATTGCGGACCCTTGCCGTGACTGAATGATTTTTGGGTGGCGCGGCTGCGAGAAGCCGCGCATTGGCTAGCGCGCAGCTATGGCAATTGCGAGCGGAAAATCGACATGGCCTGACCCGTGGTGCGCAAGATCAAGCTTCTACAGCGCCGTCTGTGCGTCCAAAAGGGTCGGCGGCGCTGTGGTGGCAAGGTCGGCCTTGCCCGCCACCTTCAGCGCAAACGCATAGGTGAAGGCGATTTCCTCGAGCCTGGAAAACCGGCCGGATGCGCCGGCATGACCGGAGTCCATATTGATCTTGAACAGCACCGGATTGTCGCCGGTCTTGCGGTCGCGCAGCCGCGCCACCCACTTGGCCGGCTCCCAATAGGTGACACGCGGGTCGGTGAGGCCGGCAAGCGCCAGGATCGGCGGATAGTCGAGCGCGGCGACATTGTCATAGGGCGAGTAGGCGGCGATCGTTCGGTAGTCCTCCTCCGAGGTGATCGGATTGCCCCATTCGGGCCATTCCGGCGGCGTCAGCGGCAGGGTCGCGTCGAGCATGGTGGTGAGCACGTCGACGAACGGAACCTCGGCGACAACACCGCCGAAGCAATCCGGCGCCATATTCGCGACGGCGCCCATCAGCAGGCCGCCGGCCGAGCCGCCCTGAGCGACGATGCGGTCATGTTGCGTATAGCGTTCGGCGACGAGGTGGTGGGCGACTGCGATGAAATCGGTGAACGTGTTCATTTTGTGGGCCCGCTTGCCGTCGTCGTACCAGCCATAGCCCTTGTCCTTGCCGCCGCGGACATGGGCAATCGCGTAGACGAAGCCGCGGTCGACCAGCGATAACAAATTGGTGTTAAAGGCGGCCGGGACCGTGATGCCGTAGGAGCCGTAGCCGTAAAGCAGGCAAGGCGCTGATCCGTCGAGCGGCGTGTCGCGATGGTGGATGAGCGAGACCGGCACCAGTTCGCCGTCGGCTGCGGGCGCCATCAGCCGCCGCGTCACGTAATCGTCCGGGTCGTGGCCGGACGGAACTTCCTGGGTCTTCAGCAGCACGCGCTCGCGGGTTCGCATGTTGTAGTCGAAGACCTGCGCCGGCGTTGTCATGGACGAGTAGGAAAAGCGCATGATCTCGGTATCGTATTCATAGGATCCCGACAGGCCGAGCGAGAAGGCTTCCTCGTCGAAGGAGATGAGGTGTTCCTCGCCGCTGTTGCGGTCATGCACGACGATGCGCGGCAGGCCTTCCTTGCGTTCAAGCCTGACCATGTGGTCCTTGAAACCGATTACCGAAAGGATCAGCCGGCCCGCTTCGTGCGGCACCAGCTCCTGCCAGTTGGCGCGCACCGGGTCGCTTGCCGGCGCAGTCATGATCTTGAAATCCTTGGCGCCGTCGGCATTGGTGAGAATGAAGAAGGCATCGCCGCCTTCTTCGAGGTCGTATTGCAGGCCGGTCTCGCGCGGCGCAACCAGCTTCGGTTCGGCGAACGGCTCGCTGGCGCTCATGATGCGATATTCCGAGGTCTCGTGGTCGTTGATGCCAACCATGATCCACTCGTTGGAGCGTGTGCCGCCGACATTCATGAAGAAGCCCGGATCGGTTTCTTCGTAGATCAGCCGGTCGTTCTCAGGACTGTCGCCAAGGGCATGGAACAGCACCTTGGAAGGACGGTGGTTGGCATCGAGGCGGGTGTAGAAAAACCCGTCATTTCCGGCATCCCACACGCCGCCGCCACCGGTATCCGGAATCCTGTCCGCCAGATCGTTGCCGTCGGCGAGATCGCGGACGCGAAGCGTGTAAAATTCGGAACCCTTGTCGTCGAAGGCCCAGAGAAGCTTGCGGTGATCGGTCGAATGGTCGACACCGCCGAGGCGAAAATAGGCCTTGCCTTCGGCCTCAAGATCGCCGTCGAGCAGGATCTCTTGGTCGCCGCCCTCGCGCGGCGTGCGGAAATAACGCGGCTGCTCGCCGCCAAGCTTGAAAGATGACCCATAGGCGTACGGCCCATCCTTCATCGGCACGGACGAATCGTCCTCCTTGATGCGGCCCTTCATCTCCTTGAAAAGCTGCTTCCGCACCTGGGCGGTCTCGGCCATGAGGGCTGCCTGATAGACGTTCTCGGCTTCGAGATGGGCGCGGATCTGCGCGTCGAGCAGCGACGGATTCCTGAACATCTCTTGCCAGTTGTCGGCTCTCAGCCAGGCATAGTCGTCCGTCCGGGTCACTCCATGATGCACATCGAAGACCGGTCGCTTCTCTGGTTGCGGCGGGCTGGCAGTCGGAAATGCTGGGGGTCGGGTCATTGCGTCTCGCTGTGGAAGTTACTTGTATGGAGAATGAACACGCCGATCAGCGCAGGTTCAAGTGCCGGGGTATATGTTTGCGCCGGGCTCCAGAAGATGAGCCGGAGGAGAGGGAAAAATGAAGTTCCGTTTTCACGCTGCTGCGGCTTTCGCCGTCGCTTCGACAGTCTTGGCCTTTATCGGCCAATCTCATGCAACCGTGTTCGCAGCTTGGCAAGTGACCAACCTTCCGTTTGGCGACACGCTCAACGTGCGCAAGTATCCGGCGGGATCGTCCCAGAAACAGGCGGCCTATCCCAACGGTGCCGTTTTGCAGATGACCGGGAGATGCACCGGCGGCATAAACCTGCTCGACATCGCCAAGCAGCCGGTTTGGAAGCAGGAACAGAAGATCCGCTATCGCTGGTGCGAAGTCTGGCACGATCCGGCACACAACGGCAATTTCATCACCGGCTGGGTCTACGGAAAATACATAACCCCACATTGATGGACGGTGCCGGTCCGCAGGCTGATTTCTGGCTTGCTTGCAACAGCAAATCGCAACCTATGGTTTTGCGGACTCTAAAAACAACCAGATAGCCTGCACCACAACCAAGCATAGCCAAGCATTGAGATTTTTTTACTGGCTCTCATGGATGTAACGGCAGCTTGACTGGGCGTCCGCCGCTGCTGGTCTGCCCAGAAAATATCGCAAAGTTACAGAGTGCACGAAAGGTTGAAGCTGATCGTCGAATATTTTATTGCCATCGATGAATACAGCGCAAGAAGCGAATTGACTTACTTGGTTTAGTGGCTCATTAGGATGCTGCGACGCGAATCGCAGAGGCTCTTTCCTGCAAAAATTTCGCGCGATGCCCGACCTATCAAAAATAGGGCGCAGGTAGAAACAACTCACGTTGGGGCCAGGAAGCCATGGATATTATCGAAACACCTTCCAGAAATAGTGATGCGCTGATCGAATTGACGGCCGACGTCGTGGCCGCCTATGTCAGCAACAATCCGGTGCCGGTCGGCGAGCTGCCTAGCCTCATCGCCGATGTCCATGCCGCCCTTGGGCGCGTGGGCGGGGCCAGTGAACAGCCTCCTGCCGACAAGCAGAAGCCGGCAGTAAACCCGAAACGCTCCGTCCATGACGACTACATCGTCTGTCTTGAAGACGGCAAGAAGTTCAAGTCGCTCAAGCGTCACTTGATGACCCACTACGGTCTGACGCCCGACGAGTATCGTGAAAAATGGGGCCTGGACGCCAGCTACCCGATGGTGGCTCCCAACTATGCTGCCGCCCGCTCACAGCTCGCCAAGAAGATGGGTCTCGGCCGCAAGCGCAAGGGGCGCTGATACCGGCTCCCTTCCCAACCTGGGTTAAATGATCAACGGCGCCTCCGGGCGCCGTTTTGATCTTAGGGCGATGCTCGAGCAATCGATATGATCAGGCGGTCTGCTTCAAGGCCGCCTCTGCGTCGCGCTTGATGCGCTTGACCATGGAACGAAGACCATTGGCGCGTTGCGGCGACAGGTGCTCGTCGAGGCCAAGTGCCTTCAGCGTGGCTTCGGCGTCGGTTTTCTGGATCTCGCTGGCGGGTCGTCTGGAAAACAGCGCCAGCATGATAGCGACGAGGCCGCGCACGATATGGGCGTCCGAATCGCCGGCGAAGGTGACGACTGGGTCGGGCCCCGGACCATACTCGGTGGTCAGCCAGACCTGGCTGACGCAGCCGGGCACCTTGTTGGCAGGGTTGCGTTCCTCATCGGGGAATGGCGGCAGGGCCTCGCCCAGTTCGATCACATAGCGATAGCGGTCTTCCCACTCGTCAAGCAGGCAGAAGTCGTCGCGGATCGTCTGGATCGTCGTAGTCATCACTCCGGATATAGTCATCCGGCGACGCCGCGTCACGGAAAAAGAGGAAAAGCGCGTCGCGTGAGGCCGGTCAAATGCGACGCGCTTTAGCGCGGACGGCCTGCGGACGGTGACAGATGCGCTGAAAAATATCTCAGTTTTTCGCCGGCAACTCGACTTTCGCCGGCAACACGAAGTCTTCCGGCACGCTGCCGGTCGTTGTCGCCGTGTCGGGTTCGGCGGTCTTGTCGTCCAACATGGCGGCCGCGATCCTGGCTGTCTCCCTGGCCCGGGCGGTGATCGTGTGCATTGCGGACTTGCCGGTCTCGCAGACGTCGGGCTTGCGCCCGCATATGCCGGCAATGTCGCCGACCGCCTCACGTGCCGCAAACAACGCCTGGATCGGCCCGACGCTTTGGTGGCCGGTCTCGTCGGAGCCGACATTCAGCGGCAGCGCCAGAAGCACCAGCGAAAACCAGAAAGCCATTCTGATCAGAAAGCCCATCTGTAAGCCCTCATTCGTGACCGGATCATGCGTTCATGCGACATGACCTCTTTATGGATACGATAGTGGCATGAACGCGCAAAGGACGACTTGCCCGGTCAGCGAAAATTTTCCTCAAATTTTAGGCAGATTCGAAACGAAGCATTTTGCAATGGATTTGTCTCAAATCCAGCCGATTTTCTTCACTTAAGGTTAACCATCTATCCAACTGTTTTCCCTATGTATTTCCCAGAAGTTCGGCTTACCGGGGGCGACTGTCAAAGGCGGGAGGGCGGTTCGCCCGGATAACGCTCCATTTACTATGGCCGCAATTGCCAAGGTTTGCCCCGTGCCGGCCTCCCAATATCTGCCTCAGGCCGGGCATTGATCGGTCCTGCCTTATCCATTCCTTAAACGCTGGATGCGAGTTTCAGATCGACAAAAGCATCTGCGAAGCAGGGCTGTTCACGACCAGGTGCGAGTGCGTTGAGTTGAGTTCGATAAGGGCCAGATACGTTGAGTTGCCCGGCGCGATGGCAGCCGGTTGCGAACGTATGGTTCATCCGTCGATCCTCGGACAGAACGACCGCCGGTGCCAGAGGCGGTTTATCGGTGTCATGCTGGCCGCTCCGTTCTTTGCCGCAGGCGCAGCAGTCACGCTGGTCACCTCGGGCATGGGCGTGGCCGTGACCATGGCTGCGATCTTTGCGACGTTCGGCCTCTGCTGGTTTGCTGCCTTGCTGGTGGCAGCATCGGGCAAGATGGCGTTCGCCGGCCAGGTCGCCGTAGTGATGGGCAGTCTTGCTCTTGCCGGTGTCATCGCCGCGGCGGGCGGGATGGCCTCGCCGGTCGCCATGCTTGTCGTGGCGCTGCCGTTCGAAGCCTGGTGGATCGGCGCGTCTCGTCGCGCTGCACTCTGGGGTGCCCTATCCGCATGTGTCGTTATCCTGCTGCAGGCTTTTGCCGGTTCTGTCTTCCCGTTCGGTCCGGCCGAAATCGCCGCCTGGCATTGGCTGCTGCCGCTGGCCTGGGCGCTCACCCTCGTTCCCCGCGTCGCCGCGCTTGGCAGCCCGGCCGGCGCGCAGCTTGATCCGGCGACCGACGATCGGCTCGAGAACATCATCGACGCCGTTGTCCTGCGGGCCGGCCGGCATGGCGAGGTTCTGGATGCGTCGGCAAAGGCGCGCACGATCCTGAAGCTGCAGCCGGAACTGCTGTTCGGTACCGGCCTGTTCGACCGCATCCATCTTTCCGATCGCGTCGCATACCTCAGCGCGCTGGCCGACATGCGCGATGGCGCGCCGGCGCGCCGGCTGGATCTTCGCGTTCGGCTGCCGCAAAACGGCAATGGCCCGACGGCGGACAATTACCGGCCGTTTTCGCTTGAATTGGCGCGCGGGGAAGAGCAGCAGGACGTCCTCACGTTCGTCCTGCGCGAAAACGACGAACTCGCCGGCTTGCGCGAAGAGCTTGCCGCTGCGAAAGAGGCGGCCGCGTCTGCCGAAGTGGCAAAGGGACGGTTTCTGGCGGTCGTCAGCCACGAACTGCGCACGCCGTTGAACGCCATCATCGGTTTTTCCGACATGCTGCTGCATGAGATGTTCGGCACCTTCAAGGATCCGCGCCAGAAGGAATATGTCGGCCTGGTCAAGGAGTCCGGCCAGCATCTGCTTGCCGTCGTCACCTCGATACTCGACGTATCGAGGATCGAGGCCGGCGCCTACGCAACCGAGCCGGAACCATTCCGTTTCATCGAAGCGGTCGAAATGTGCCAGTCGATGATGCGCTTGCAGGCCGACGCAAAGAGCATCGATCTACAGGCCCAGATCGCACCGGATGCAGGCGAGATTAACGCCGACCGTCGTGCCGTGCAGCAGATACTCATCAACCTCGTCTCTAACGCCATCAAGTTCACGCCCGATGGCGGCGATGTCGTCGTCGGCGCCAAGCGGATCGGCTCGCGACTGCATTTCTGGGTCAGGGACACCGGCATCGGCATCGCCGAGGAAGATTTTGCCAATCTCGGCAAGCCGTTCATGCAGATCCAGAACGACTATACGCGCCGCTTCGAGGGCACCGGGCTCGGCCTGTCGCTGGTGAAGGGTCTGGTGGCGCTGCACGAGGGCACGATGTCGATCGAAAGCATGCCGGGGGAGGGCACCACGGTCACGATCAGCTTGCCGGTGAACGGACCGAAAGGACGTTCGAACGACAAGCCCGGCGTACTGCCGATGCCTGCAGCCAAGGCGGAGACGAAAGGGGACAGGCATGGCTCGCTCCGCAAAACAGCCTAGGGCGGTCAAGCGCCGCGGCAATGCCTTCCAACGCAGCGCGGTCGCCCTCGGCAGCCAGATTTCACGCAATCCGGTTCTGGTTGGCGGTTCGACCGCCTTCCTGGTGACGCTGTTCTACGTCTCGGCGAACGCTTTGTGGTATCAGCCCTTTCCTCATGCCGGCGCGTTTTTTGCGACCAGGAGCATGGAGGGCTTTCCTCGAGCCGGCGCCGACGAGCCTGAAACCACCATCAACATCGTGCGGCCGGAGCCGGCCCCGATCAAGAGCGATCCGATCGTCGAGCAGGTCCAGGGCATATTGAAGGATCTCGATTTCTATTCCGGCACCGTCGACGGTATTTCCGGCCCCAACACGCGTAAGGCAATCCAAGCCTATCAGCAGAAGGTCGGGCTCAACGCTTCCGGCGAGATCGACAGCATTCTGCTCGATCAACTGGGCGCCATGCCAACCGCCTCGACGGTCGTGCCACATCCGGCACCCCGTCCGGACGACATGGCCGCGATTCCCGTCTCGGCTTCGCCGGCAGATGCGCCGGCGCAGGCACCCGACGCCCGCATCATCAAGATCCAGGCCGGGTTGAAGGCATTCGGCAATGACGACATGCAACTCGATGGCGTGGTCGGGGCCCGCACCAAGGCAGCGATCAGGGAGTTCCAGTCGCTGTTCGGGCTGCCTGAGACCGGCGAGCCGGACGAGGTCGTCTACGTCAAGATGCGCGAGATCGGCCTGACCAACTGATGAGCGGAGGCGGGCGGTTTTGGTTTCACCCAAACGCAAAGCGCTCTAAGTACCGTCCGATGTCTTTCAGAATGCTGCCATGCGCGTAACCACCGATCTTTGGGTGTCGGCCCTGCTGCGCCGGGTTTTCGGCGCCGGCGGCTTTGCCGCCGTGGTCAAGCGCGGCGCAACCGAGGCCGGCGCCGTCTTCGTGCTGGCGCGTGGCCGCATGGGCGAGATTGCCTTGTTTGGCCCGGCGCCGCAGACGAGCTACGATTCAGCCAAACCCGACGACCGTTACTTCAGTCTGCTCGGCGCCGGCGACGATGCCGCCGTGTTTGACGCGCGACTGGAAAGGGAGAAGAAATTCGATCCCGACATCTGGGTGGTCGAGATCGAGGCCGGCTCTGTTCCCGTCGAGGAGCTTCTTTCCGTCAAGTCGCAATAGCGATATGCAGACAAAGGCTTAGAGCGTTCGCTTGAATCTCTTTTCAGGCGCGACGGCGGGTCAAACGCGACGCGCTTTAGGGCTGGCGGCAGCATTGTCGCTGTCCGCTTTGCGGACGTCGGCGTTTGCCGCGATCGGTCCGGCATTGCGAATGGCCTTCGACAGTGTCTCGGCTTTCCAGCCGCGTAGCCTGTCCAGCGCTGCGTCGCGATGCAGCAGCCGGTAGCGGTCGAGGAAGATGCGGATGGCCTGCGGATGCGAGAACTCTGTGGGATAGACGGCGGCGGTGATCAGGAACGCCCTCTCTTCGCCGAGATCGAGCGCGCGCAGGGCGGCCAGCAGCGACGTGTAGCTCCGGTGCGCGGTGAGCGACCGTGCCGTTGAAAAATCGATCTCGAGCGCGTCGGCCAGTGCTGTCTGGAAGAATGCGGCATTGCCGGTCAGCGCCGTCTCGCGCAGTTTGACATAGGTGTTAGCGCCGGCGAACGGATTGATCGTCGCGCCGCCGCTTTCGGCATCACGCATCATCGACCGCAGCCGGCGCCGTGCAGCCTCGGCGGCGGCGCCGGGCACCTGCTGGCTGCTATCGGCGACGACTTCGGCGCTTTCGGGCACCGCCTTGGCGTTCGCCTCAGGCTGCCGCACGCTCACCAGCGTCGGCTTTTCAAGCGCCCTGATCAGGTGGGCGATGGTCGGGTTCAGATCCTTGCGGCGCGCAATGGCGCGCGCATGCGGCAGGCCATGGCGGCCGATCAGCGCGATGAGGTCGATATCGCTGAGCGCGCGCGAGCGGATGAGCAGCGGCGCGGCAACGTCGACCGGCTCCTCGCAAAGCCGCCGGACCAGCGCAGCGGGCGCATATTCGCATTCGGAAAGGGCGGCGGCGACGTAGCGGCGCGATTCGACCGACACATCGGCGAAAAGCGGCAGCGTCAGATCCTCAAGTTGCGCGATCTCCCGGCGCGAAGGGCGGGTCAGCGAACAGAACGCCGACACCGTGGCGCGGAACAGCCTTTCGGCCTTTCCCGATTCAGCCCGTATAGCGATTTGCCTGAAATCCGCAGATGACACGAAGGATACGCCTGACACTCGACACAATCTTGACCATGCTCGACCGGGACTGTGTCGGTTTCGCATTTGCCACGGGTCAGGACTTCCTGACCTCAGAACAAAGATCAAATTAGCGGCGATCCGTTAGCGTTCCGTTAACCTACTGGCTCCTTAATCAGATTGGAGGCGTTGCGTTGTGCTCCGGGGCAACCGAGAGGAATGCACGAACCATGGGCATGGTACTGTCTTTCGTGCCGCGACCGGCGGCAACCAATCGAGCAGACCGAAACACCGGAGCGCCGGCGGCGGTGATCATTTTCCCCGGCGTCCGCTACGAGCAACCGCCACTGGCGGGCGAGACGCGGCCAGGCGCCGGTCCGGACAAGCCGGGCTCGTCAAAGACGATGCCGGGTTCGTCAAAGACGATGCCGGGGACGTCGGGGACGTTGCCTGTTCCGCATCACTAAAGCGCGTCGCGGCTGGCTGGGCGCGCAAGGATGCTCTATCCCCTTGAACGACCGCCGCGGCGGGTCGCAAGGCATGGGGCCGGAACCGGCAGCATGTTTCGGTTGACGTCAGTAGTCCTGCAGCTCGCAGGAACTCTGCTCGAGAAATCGCGACACGGTCGGCTTCCAGCTGTCGTCGGGCACGAAGGAGCGGATGACGAACATGCCTTCGTCGATCGGCGCTTCGACGAAGATTGCCCCTTGCAATTCCTCCGGGAGATCCTTGCGGATCTCGATCATCTGCGCCGGCGTCAGTACGATACTGTCCAGCACCCTTCCGGTCGCACTGTGGTCGTTGAAGGAGTAGATGTTATGGCCGCTGCGGTCATAGACCGATACGGACCAGAACGGGACGTTTCCCGGTGCCTTCACTCGAACCATCCCATCGGACAGATCGAAGCGGCAAGCCGCAGCATAAAACAGCGGATCGACCGATTTCACCACAGGCGTACCGCCGGCCTCAGCGTCGAGCCTGGTCATCCGATAAAGGTTGGAGGCCATGGCCAGCCGCGACCAGGCATTGCGTTCGGAAAATTCCGGGGCGAGCAGCAGCACGATGATGTGTACGATGCCGGCGCCAAGCAGGCCGAGCAGGATCGCGTGCAGCAGCCTACGCATTGCAGCCGACCTTCACGATCTGCGGCAGCGTGACATCCGAAAGGCCCGTGCTGCTGGCGATCGGCGTGTCGTAGAATGTCAGCACGAGATACATCCGGCCGAAGCCGTCGGAAAGCAGCCAGTTGCCGGGCGCGGGGCGGTTGCTGACGGAAATAAGCACGGAATTGTCGGGCTGGCGCAGCACCTGGTAGGACTGAAGTGCCGCAAGCCTTGGCTTGCCGGTCTCGACCACGCCGAGCGACCGATCGGCGGCATAGAGGGTCCAGAACCGGGCCGTGGGAAACCCGCCTTCGATTTCATAGGCGCATTGGCGTTTCAATAGTTCGCCATCTGAATCGCGTTCGGCGATAAACGACAGGCCTTCTGCCTGCCCGAGTGCAAGGACGCCCTCGCGCGCCACGCGGGCTTTCGAATAAGGATCCGCCGTCTGCGTGCCGATATCGGGAAACGCCGTCCATTGGCCGATCCTGATCGCGCCAATGCCATCCTGCGTCTTGAGAGCGTACCAGACGCTGCCGCCGCCGCCGCCGATGGCTATGGCAAGCGCGAGGAGCGTCAGGAATGCGTTCTTGAGCATGAAGAGCCGCGGGCAAGAGGAGTGCCGCTCGGGGATATCGCGGGGCAGGGGGCCATGGCAAGCGGACCTCTGTGGAATTGCGGCGCGAGGGATGGCCTGGCCCGTCGTGCCGGCATCAAAGCGCCGACAGCGTCTCCGGTGTCGCAGGCGCCTGGAGGACGGGCGCCGACTGGAACAGCCTGGTGATGTCCCTGAGCGCCCGCGTCGTCTGGCTGGACAGCACCGGCGGCCGCTCGGCGGCAGTGTCGGCCGCTGCCTGCTCGGCATTCTTCTTTTCCGCTTCCTCGGCCTTGGCGGCGATCTCTTCGTCGACGAAGGGATGATCGAGGCCGGGGATCGGCTTGAGGTCGATATTCTGGTGCGCATAGACCATCAGCCGCTGCCAAACCATCGCCGGCAGCGAGCCGCCGGTCATGTTGTTGGTCGGGGTGAAGTCGTCATTGCCGAGCCACACGGCAGCCGTATAGTTGCCGGTAAAGCCGACATACCAGGCGTCGCGGTAAGACTGCGTTGTGCCGGTTTTGCCGGCTGAAACGATATTGGGAAGCGCAGCGCGCCGCGCCGTGCCCATCACCGGCACCGCCGCCAGCATGGTGTTCATGGATTTCAGCGCCTGCTCCGAGAGCACACGGCGCGGCGGCGGCGCATCCTTGGCGAAATCGTAAACCACCTCGCCGGTGCGGGTGACGAGCTGGGTGACGCCATGCCGGGAGCCGACTAAGCCGTTCTGGGCGAACACGCTAAAGCCTGTCGCCTGGTCCATCACGGTCATGCCCGATGTGCCGAGCACCATCGTCTTGTGCGATTCGAGCGGCGATTCGACGCCCATGGCTTCCGCCATCGCCTTGATCGGCTTGATGCCGAGATGATTCTTGGCCAGCCGCACCGGCACGGTGTTGACCGATTTGGCCATCGCCGTGATCAGCGTGACCTTGCCGGCCCGTCCGTCATTGTAATTGTGCGGCGACCAGGCACCCCAGGAGATCGGCGCGCCGGAAACGACGGAGTCCGGCGTGAAGCCGTGCTCCATCGCCGTTGCGTATACGTAGGGTTTAAACGATGAGCCGCTCTGGCGCAGCGCCTTGGTGGCGCGGTTGAACTGGCTGGCACCGTAGTCGCGGCCGCCGACGATCGCCCTGACTGCGCCATTGGTTTCGATGACGACCATGGCGCCTTCGGTGACGTTGTATTCCTTGCCGAACTGGCGGAGATGGAACTCCATCGATTCTTCCGCCGCCTTCTGGATGTTGGCGTCGAAAGTGGTGTGGGCGACCAGCGAATGCTGGCCGGACTTCGCGACGATCTTCTTGACCTCTTCGAATGCCCAGTCGAGGTAGTAATCCGGGCTCTTCTGCTCGCCGCGGTCGACGATTTCAGCCGGATGCAGCCGCGCCTGCAGCACCTGACCCTCGCTCATGAAGCCGCCTTCGACGAGATTCGACAGCACCACATTGGCCCGCGCCCTGGCAGCAGGCAGGTTGATGTGCGGCGCGTATTTGGTCGGTGCCTTGAACAGGCCGGCCAGCATCGCCGCTTCGGCGAGGTTCACATCCTTGACGCTTTTGCCGAAATAGAAATCGGCGGCCGCTTCGATGCCGAATGTGCCGCCGCCCATATAGACGCGGTCGAGATAGAGCTGCAGGATCTCCTTCTTTGACAGATTGGCCTCGAGCCACAGCGCCAGGAAGGCTTCCTTGACCTTCCGCTCCAACGTCCGTTCATTGGTCAGGAACAGGTTCTTGGCCAGCTGCTGGGTGATGCTCGAGCCGCCCTGCACCACGGAATTCGCCCGCACATTCGCGAAGATCGCCCGCGAAAGGCCGAGCGCGTCGATGCCGTAGTGATCGAAGAAACGCCGATCCTCGGTGGCCAGCACCGCCTTGATGACCTGGTCGGGCATCTCGTCGACCGGCACCGAATCGCGCTGGATGATGCCGCGCTGGCCGATCTCATTGCCGTAGCGGTCGAGGAAGGTGATGGCGAAATCGCCCTGGGCGCGCCAGTCGCCGGCGGTTTCCTGGAAGGCCGGCAAGGCGAGCGCCAGCATGACGACGATGCCGCCGGCGCCGAGCGTGAAACCTTCGCTCAACAGTTCGATGATGCCGCGGCGCCAGCCGGAGACGCGGAAGCGCCGGAAAAAAATGGTGGCCGCTTCCCAGAACCGGCGCGCCTTGAAGCCGGTCTCGTAGAGCGAGGAATCGAACCACGCATCCGCCGCCAGCAGTCTTGCGGCAATCGGACCCCTTCTCCTGCGTGTTTTCAAAGGACTGGCCATTCCAAGATCCGGCTGCGGCTACGCCTCCCACTGAGAAGCGGCACTCCTACCAGACTATTTGTCCATTTTGGCCTCGCTCACAAGGGTGAGGGGGCTTTCGCGGTACAGTTTGTTTATACCAGGGTCGGGCCTGCCACCTCTGCCACCTCGCACTCACTTAACGCGCCGCGATAAAGCGCATGAAATGCGCCACGTCGGCATCGCTTGGCTCCTGGCCGGTGAAACTGCGCAGATAGGCGGCGAGATGACTGACCCTCGCCTCGACCGGTTCCTTGAGGTCGAGCACATAATAGCCGATCTGCATGTAGTAGAGCACACGGGCGCGGATGAAGGCATCCTCTTCGCCGTAGCCATGCCGGCGATACATGTCGCGGATCGCGCCCAGTCGGTCATTGTCGGCCAGGTCGATGGCCCGGCGCACGTCCTCGGAGCGACGCGCCCATTCCCGGATGGCGAAGTCGAGCCTGGGATCGAACAGGCGCTCGTCGGCCCAGCATTCGAACACGTTCATGACCCCCATGATGATGCTTTCGGCCGGCCGCTGCGCGCGTTCGATGATCGACTTGGTGTTGGTGTCCCGCCAATGCGCAAGCAACTGGTCGAGCAGGTCCTGACGGCTCTCGAAATACCAGTAGAAGCTTGAGCGCGATACGCCGAGCTTCTGGCCAAGCGGCAGCACGCGCACGCTTTCGATGCCGTCTGAAATCAGTGTCTGGAGCGCAAGATTGATCCAGTCCCGGCGCGTCACCTTGGTGTTGCCGGACGCCGGCTCGTCCTGCGGGGAAATCATGATCATGGCCGCACAATAGGCATGAGGGCGAACTGCATACAACCGTACTAGACACATATGTATAGTGCAAGTATCCTGTCTGCCTCAACGAACTGGGCGAGCGGCCGACGCGCGTCATCGCGGCTCCTGCCTACGATCCGCAGGGCAGGGCAATACGGCAATGAGGAGTATCCGCCATGGTCGATGACGCAGCACGCAACCTCAGGCGCGAACGCAGGCGCGGACGAACCGGCGAGGCCGGCAGCGAGACCAGCCGCCGGCCGGACTATCGTTCGCTGAAGAACCCGTTTCTGCCGCAGCCGATCTTTTCGGCCGATCAGGTCGCCGCGATCCACGACACGGCGCTGCACGTGCTCGAGCAACTCGGCGTCAAGGTGCTGCTGCCGGAGGCGCGCGCTATTCTTGCCCGTGCCGGCGCTTTGGTCGACGAGGACAGCCAGATGGTGCGCATCGGCCGCGACATCGTCGCGGCGGCGCTGGGCTCGGCGCCGAAATCGATCCGCGTCCATGCCGGTGACCGTGCCCGCGACCTGACGCTCGAACTCGGCTCGATGACGTTCCTGGCAGGATCCGGGGCGCCGAACGTCACCGATCTGGAGCACGGCCGGCGGCCGGGAACGCTTGCCGCTTTCGAGGATCTCATCCGCCTGGTGCAGCATTTCGACGTGCTGCACATGCTGGGACCTTGCATCGAGCCGCAGGACATCGACAACCGCTTCCGCCATTATGCCGTCAACCGCGCGCAGTTGACGCTCTCCGACAAGCTGCCGTTCGTCTTCGCGCGCGGCACGCCGCAGGTCGAGGACGGCTTCGAGATGCTGCGGCTGGCGCGCGGCCTGTCCGAGGACGAATTCCGTTCGGGCGCTCATTGCTACACCGTCATCAACACCAACTCGCCGCGTCAACTCGACATTCCGATGGCGCAAGGCATCATCGACTTTGCCAAGGCGGGGCAGGTGCTGATCATCACGCCCTTCTGCCTGGCCGGCGCCATGGCGCCGATCACCGTGGCCGGCGCGCTGACGCTGCAGCACGCCGAAGCGCTGGCCGGGCTGACGCTGGCCCAGATCGCGCGGCCTGGCGCGCCGGTCGTCTATGGCTCCTTCTCCTCCAATGTCGACATGAAGTCTGGAGCGCCGGCCTTCGGCACGCCGGAGCACGTCAAGGCGACGCTCGGCGCCGGTCAGCTTGCACGCTTCACCGGCCTTCCCTGGCGGTCCGGCGGCGGCAGTGCCGCCAACATTTCGGACGCGCAGGCAGCCCACGAAACGCAGTTCGCGCTATGGGGTTCGGTGCTCGCCGGCGCGACGGTCTGCATCCATGCTGCCGGCTGGCTCGAAGGCGGGTTGAGCGTCTCGTTCGAGAAGCTGATCACCGATATCGAGGCGCTGCAGACCATCGCGGAACTCTGCGCGGCGACGCCCGGCGACGAGGCCGCGATCGGCTTCGAGGCTATCGCCGAAGTGCAGCCGGGCGGGCATTTCTTCTCGGCCGGGCACACAATGGCGCGCTACCGCACCGCATTCTACGAGCCGCTGGTCGCCGACTGGTCGAATTTCGGCAACTGGACGCATGCCGGGTCAAGAACCGCCACGGAGCGCGCCACCGGCATCTGGAAACGGCTGCTGGCCGATTTTCGGCCGCCGGCTTGCGCCGCTGCCACATCAGGTGTTCTCGACGAATTCATTGCGCGGCGCATGGAAGAGGGTGGCGCAGCACCGGTCTCGTGATGTAGTTCAGCAAGCGCGCGTTACATGGGGCGCTTGTCGCCTGCCTTCTGCGGGTCGCGGCGGATCGTGCCGGCATCGGCTTTTCTGTGCTTGTCGGCGGCGAGTCTGCGAATGCGATCGAAGCGGCTTTCCTCGGCCACTTTGGTCTTTACTACAGCATTTGGCTTCGGGACGAATGCAATCATGGATCGATCTCCTTGCCGACGGCTGCGCGCCGGAGGATGCCCCGGCGGCTGTCTTTCGGGCTCTCGTCAAGAGCACGTTCTCTCCGAGAGGTCGAAGATGTTAGGTGGCGAGAGCGACCGCGCAGCTTTGCGCACCCAGCCTGTCGGGCGAGGTTTTTCCGGGCATGGTCGCCCAGCCGCCCGTCTCGATGAACTGCCGCTTCTTGTAGCTGTCAGTTATGGCCTTGAACTCGACAAGTTTGGCGGCCGCGTCGGGCGCCGTATTGAAGCGATCGACGCAGACCGCCGAGGCCAGCTCGCCGCGCGCCGTATCGCCGGCGGTGGCCGCCAGCGCGCGCGAGGTGCCGCCGGTCACCCAGCCGCCCCAGTTGAAACCAATGATCAGCGTGGCGACGACGGTTGCAGCGCATGCCCACAAAAGCGTGGATTTGGCCGGCTGGTAATCTTCCCATCGACGCGCGAGAGATGGCTTGCTGCTTTGTGTGGCCACGGACAGTTCCTTCCTGGTTGATGTTGGGATCGGTCGCCTGGCCTTGCTGGGGCCAGGCCTTGCAGGGCCTATTTACGGGAGGGGTGGTCAGTAGCCGCCCATGCCGGCCGAAGGCGCAGCGTCTTTTGCCGGAATGTCGGTGATCATGGCTTCCGCGGTGATCAGCAGCGCCGCGATCGACCCGGCATCCTGCAACGCGGTCCGCACCACCTTTGCGGGATCGACGATGCCAGCCTTGATCATGTCGACATAGGTCTCGTTCTGGGCGTCGAAGCCCTGATTGTGATCCTTGCTGTCCGTGAGCCTGCCGACAACGATCGAACCTTCGACGCCGGAGTTCTCGGCGATCTGGCGGATCGGCGCTTCGAGCGCTCTCGACACGATCGAAATGCCCGCCGTCACATCGGCATTGGCTCCGGTCAGCCCGTTCAGCACGGCCTTGGCGCGCAGCAGCGCGACACCGCCGCCGGGAACGATGCCTTCTTCCACTGCCGCGCGCGTGGCGTTCAGCGCATCGTCGATGCGGTCCTTCTTTTCCTTGACCTCGGACTCGGTCGCGCCGCCGACGCGAATGACCGCGACGCCGCCGGCGAGCTTAGCCAGCCGCTCCTGCAGCTTCTCCTTGTCGTAGTCGGAAGTGGTTTCCTCGATCTGCCCCTTGATCTGCTGGACACGCGCCTGGATCGTGGCCTTCTCGCCGGCGCCGTCGATGATCGTCGTGGTGTCCTTCTCGATCAGCACGCGCTTGGCGCGGCCTAGCATGTCGATGGTGATGTTTTCGAGCTTGATGCCGAGGTCCTCCGAAATCATCTGGCCGGCGGTGAGCACCGCGATGTCTTCCAGCATCGACTTGCGGCGGTCACCGAAGCCCGGCGCCTTGACGGCCGCAACCTTGAGGCCGCCTCGCAATTTGTTGACGACCAGCGTCGCCAGCGCTTCGCCTTCGACGTCCTCGGAGATGATCAGCAGCGGCTTGCCGCTTTGCACCACGGCTTCGAGGATCGGCAGCATCGCCTGCAGATTGCCGAGCTTCTTTTCATGGATGAGGACGTAAGGGTCCTCCAGCTCGGCGCGCATCTTCTCGGCATTGGTGACGAAATAGGGCGAGAGATAGCCGCGGTCGAACTGCATGCCCTCGACGACGTCGAGTTCGGTGTCGGCGGTCTTGGCTTCCTCGACAGTGATGACGCCGTCATTGCCGACCTTGTCCATCGCCTTGGCGATCATGGCGCCAACGGTGGTGTCGCCATTGGCGGCAATGGTGCCGACCTGCGCGATTTCACCGGAAGATTTGACCTTCTTGGCGCGTGCCTGGATTTCCTTGACGACAGCGGTAACGGCAAGGTCGATGCCGCGCTTGAGGTCCATCGGGTTCATGCCGGCGGCAACGAATTTGGCGCCCTCGCGCAAGATGGAAGCGGCAAGCACCGTGGCGGTGGTGGTGCCGTCGCCGGCAAGGTCGTTGGTCTTCGACGCCACTTCGCGCACCATCTGCGCGCCCATGTTCTCGAACTTGTCGGAAAGCTCGATTTCCTTGGCTACCGCCACCCCGTCCTTGGTGATGCGCGGTGCGCCATAGGCCTTGTCAATGACGACGTTGCGGCCCTTGGGGCCGAGCGTCACCTTGACGGCGTTGTTGAGGATTTCGACACCACGCAGCATGCGGTCACGCGCATCGGTGGAGAATTTGATTTCCTTGGCAGACATCTTTTTTCCAGTTCGGTTGGTTGCGGCAGGGCGCTGTCAGCACCGCCTGAATCAAAAATTTGGAGCGTCCTTTGCGCGTCCAAGACGCGCGGCGCTCCAATCAGGCGGCCTTCTTGGCAGCCCCGGTCTTCTCGATGATGCCCATCTCGCTCTTGTCGATGATGCCCATCTCGCTCTTGTCGATGATGCCCATGATGTCGGCCTCCTTCATGATCAGAAGGTCCTCTCCGTCAATCCTGACTTCGGTGCCGGACCATTTGCCGAACAGGATGAGGTCGCCGGCCTTGACATCGAGCGCGATCAGCGCGCCGCTTTCGTCACGCGCGCCCGGCCCGACGGCGATCACTTCGCCTTCCTGCGGCTTTTCCTTGGCATTGTCGGGGATGATGATGCCGCCCTTGGATTTGGTGTCGCTTTCGGCGCGCCGAATGACGACGCGATCGTGGAGTGGCCGGAATTTCATGGAAACTTCTTTCTGGGGCCGGCTTAGGCGGCCGCTCCCTTCTATAGGCGCGTTGGCACTCGATAGATAGGAGTGCCAAAAAATATTCGTTGGCCGCCGTAAAACATTGAATAGTATTATTTTGCCTTTTCGCTTCAGAAATTTGCTCGATCAAAAATAGGTCAGAATTTGATTTTTCCACATCGAGTGACTATTTTAAGGGAGAAAATCATTTTCATCATTGCAGCCAAAAGGAGGTTTTGATCGATGGCGGAAGTTAGCCAGAACATCATGGAAAAAGCCGAAGCGCGCTTCATGGAGAAGCAGAAGAAAACCGCGGAACGCAATCAGGCAACGGCCGAATATGTTTCAGAGGCCAAGGCCAGGACCATCAAGACGGCAAGATTGCGGGCGTTGCGGCTGGCCAAGGAAGAGGCCGACCGCGCCGCGGAGGCCCTCAATCCCGTCGCCCCCAAGAAAAAGCGGGCGTCGCGGGCGATCAAGAAAGCAGACGTTGCATCAACGGAGGTCAAGTCATGAGCCTGACATTTCCCAATCGAAGCCGGAGCTACGACGAGGCGGGCAAACGCATCCGCTTCGTCGGCCATGACGGCATGTTCCAGATTTCCTTCTCCGTCGCCACGGATGCCATCTCGAAGGCAGAGTCAGGGACACCAACTGCAGAAGCCACCTATCTCGCCGCCTTCGATACGGCTTCCAACTCCATCCACGACGTCGCCAGGAATGCCTATGACCGGACCCGCAAGAGCATATATGTGCTGACGGCGGCCGATTTTCGTTAAATCCCGAACGTCATCGCGTTCAGGGCCAACGCGCCAGATCCGATCCAGGCGCACGAATGTGCCGAGTGAACCTAGCGGCAGGATCAGGGCTTGCTCTCCGCCTTTGCCCGTCGCTTGACATCTCGGCTGTTCAGCCGATCCGACCATCGCGTCTGCATCGCGCGTGTTCATGCCAACCAAGACCTGGTGCTCAAGCTCGACGGGCTGGCCGGTGAAGCCATCGAAGACGGTCCAGCTGTGCGGATGCTCCATGCGCAGTGCGTAGCGGTTTGCCATTCCGGCATCCGTTTCGTTTCCGCCCCCGATCGATGAATGCGATTGGTCAGGCCTGCGTGATGTAGAACACTGCCGCCACGACAAGGACCGTCCAAACGACGACGAACAGCTTCAAGGCTAGGCCTCCGTATGAAGACAGAACCTCCCGCATGCGGGACACAATGTTCTTAATGCTTTTCGACATGGTCGGCGCCGCCGCAACGACGACTGGCGTCTTGATCCCAAGCTTTCCGAAAACAGGCAGCAGCGATGGCTCGCGCACGAAAACAACCTCGAAGGTCTGGAGAAACAAACACTCCATAGCACCGTTTTTCAAACGCCTTGCATGTCAAATGAAAGGTGTGGGTAGCCACCTGAGATCCCCCTGATCTGGCGCAGCCACCTCAACGCGGCTACGCTGCAAGCACGAATCGTTGACGGCACAAAGGCCTGTTCAGCCGCGACGGGCGAGGGAGAATACAATGAACGCGCCGGCTGCCGCGTTGCAGAAGGCCTTGTTCCAGGCGCTGGACGCTGACGGTTCCCTGTCAGCGGCGCTGGGCGGCGCAAAACTATTCGACCATGCCCCGGAAAACATCCCGTTTCCCTATGTGACGTTCGGCCGGACCAGCGTCTATGATTGGGTAACAGGCAGGGAGAAAGACGCCGAGCAGCTTTTCACTCTGCATTTCTGGTCGAAATCCGAGGCCAGGAAAGAAATGCTCGACGTGATGGACATGGTCAGCGCCCGCCTCCAGGATGCGGCGCTGGCGCTCGACGAGCATCACAGCGTCAATCTCAGGCTCGAATTCACCGAGGTCCGTTACGACCAGGATCTTTCAGCCTGTCACGGGCTGCTGCGCTTTCTTGCCGTGACGGAAGAAAACGCCTGACGCGCTTTCAATAAGGCTGCAACACAGTCTAGACTGGCGCCTGGATTTGCCGGGTTCGGGCGGCCAAATCACCGGGGTTGGTTGTGTCGCATTTCAGGGGGTGAGACAGGCATGTGTTGCAGGCAATGTTCATATCACGTTCAGCACCGATGCGTTAGGACGCTGATCATGAAAACGCTTCGCTCCCACTTCCCAACCGCGACACTTGCTCTCTGCGCTGCCGGTCTGTTTGCGTCGCAGGCGACGGCGCTGCCGGTCGTCGTGCCCGAGCAGAACCGGCCGATCGTCCTGGCCGCCTCCGACTGCTACGCGATCGGTCAGCAGGTCGCCGAGCAGAATGGCGGCACGCTGGCCAAGGCGTCGCAGTCGACGCGCGGTGGCCAGCCGGTCTGCGTCATCGTCGTGCTGGTTCCGGGCAAGGATGGGCAGCGTCCGCGCCGCACGGAGATCGTCGTTCCGCTGAACTGATGCCTGCCGTATCCCAGGCGCTGGAATCGGCCTATATCTGACGTCCAGCTCCTCAACCGGCCGATTTTTCAACAGGCCGATTCTTCAACTGGGTATGATTCCCGCATGCGCGTACTCGTCGTCGAAGATGACAAGGATCTGAACCGGCAGATATCAGACGCGCTGGTCGATGCCGGCTATGTTGTCGACCGGGCTTTCGACGGTGAGGAAGGGCATTTCCTCGGCGACACCGAGCCCTATGACGCCGTGGTGCTCGACATCGGCTTGCCGCAGATGGACGGCATCAGCGTGGTCGAACGCTGGCGGCGCGGCGGCCGCAAGATGCCGGTCCTGATCTTGACGGCGCGCGATCGCTGGAGCGACAAGGTATCCGGCATCGACGCCGGCGCCGACGATTATGTCACCAAGCCGTTCCACATCGAAGAGGTGCTGGCCAGGGTCCGAGCGCTCATCCGGCGCGCGGCCGGCCATGCGTCGTCCGAGCTGACCTGCGGGCCGCTGCGGCTCGACACCAAAGCCTCCAAGGCCGATGTCGACGGCGTGCCGTTGAAGCTGACGTCGCACGAATTTCGCCTGCTTGCCTATCTGATGCACCATATGGGCGAGGTCGTGTCCCGAACCGAGTTGGTCGAGCACCTTTACGATCAGGATTTCGACCGCGATTCCAACACAATCGAGGTATTTGTCGGGCGGCTTCGCAAGAAGATGGGCATCGACATGATAGAAACCGTTCGCGGCATGGGCTATCGAATGCGTGAGCCGGAGGCGTAAGGCGGAACCGCTCAAACAGACTGCAAGGACGCCGCTTTCACTGCGGTTCGGGCCGCGGTCGCTGGCGTTCCGGGTGATCGCCTTTTCCACGGTCTGGGCGATACTCACTCTGATTGTCATCTTCACGCTGATCACCACCCTTTATCGCCAGGCCAGCGAGCGCGGTTTCGACAGCCTGCTGTCGGCGCATCTGTTCAATCTGATCGGCTCGGTCGGCGTGTCCGAAGGCGGTTCGCTGACCGGCGCTCCCGACCTGGGCGACCTTCGGTTCTCGGAGCCGAATTCCGGCTGGTACTGGTCGGTGGAGCCTGCGTCGGAAGGCGTGAGTGGTGAGTTGCACTCCTCCTCGATGACCACGGCGATCCTGTCGCCAAGCGTCGCCGAGGTTCCTTTCAATGCCAGCTTCCAGCGCAGCTATACGACAGAAGGCATCGATGGCGAGGAACTGGAAGTGTTCGAGAGCGAGTTCGTTCTCGACGCGAAAAATCGCGCAGCGCGCTTCCGCGTCATGGGCAACCGGACCGAGCTCGAGCAGGAGATAAGCGCCTTTCAGCGTCGCCTGCTGACCTATCTTTCGCTGTTCGGCGTCGGCATGATCGCCATCAACGCCATCGCCATCCTGCTGGGCCTGCAGCCATTGCGCCGGGTCAGGGACGCTCTCGCCATGGTGCGCGAAGGAACCGCGCAAAAGCTCGACGGTCGCTTCCCTGCCGAGATCGAGCCGCTCGCCAACGAGACCAACGCGTTGATCGAAAACAACAAGCGTATCGTCGAGCGCTCGCGGACGCAGGTCGGCAACCTCGCCCATTCGCTGAAGACGCCGCTGGCGGTGCTGATCAACGAGGGACGGGCGCTCGGCGGCGCCAAGGGCCAGCTCATAGCCGAACAGGCCGCCTCGATGCAGAAGCAGATTGACCATTATCTGCAGCGCGCCCGCGTTGCGGCGCAACGTGACAGCGTCGTCTACCGTACGCCGGTGGCGCCGCTGGTCCAGCGCATGGTGCGCGTGCTGCAAAAACTAAATCCGCAGACCGCTCTCTCGCTTTCGCTGCCGGCAGTCGATATCGTCTTTGCCGGCGAACGCGAGGATCTGGAAGAATTGCTTGGCAATTTGCTCGACAACGCCATGAAATGGGCAAAGAGCGCGGTCGCCGTGTCGGTGGCGCCAATCTCCGGCAAGACGACTGGCTCCGACAAGACGACTGGCTCCGGCAAGGAGGGTGCTGTCAATCTGTTCGAGATCAGCATCGAGGATGACGGTCCGGGCATTCCAGAAGACAAGGCACGCGAGGCGCTGAAGCGCGGACGGCGTCTCGACGAGACAAGGCCGGGCACCGGGCTTGGACTTGCCATTGTCGCCGACCTCGTCAACGAATACGGAGGCGTTCTGGCTCTGGAACGGTCCAGCATGGGCGGGTTGAAGGCGGTGGTTCGATTGCGGAGCCTTCACTAATGCATGTCGCGCAAAAGTGTGCAGCGGTTTTGCGATAACGACATGCGTAAAAACAACAACCTGAAGCGCGTCGCACGAGGCCGGCCAACGCGACGCGCTTTAGGCCTATGCTTTTTGCTGGGCCAGTCGACATTGATTGACGGTGCGTGATATGGCGGCATGTCGACTGGTACCGGAGCCGTCGGCCGCGGCCAAATTTCCGACAAACATCGACACTATGGCCACGCCGACTTCCCCGATGGCGCGGCCCCCAGCTTTAACTCAAGAGACCGGTTTTTGGCATGAAGATTCGCGTCGCGCTCGTCTCCGCACTGCTGGCCGTTTCCGGCTGCACGACGCTGGGCAGCAACCCTGGCCCCACGGTGGCGCCGCAGCCGGCCGCAACGCCGCCAAGTGAAGGCAAGATCGCGACGACGGTCATTTCCGCCATGGGCGGCGGCCTCGTCAGCGGATCGATCGGTATCGGCTTGAGCGGCCCCGAAAAGCGCAAGGCGCTGGAGGCGGAATACAGGGCGCTCGAGTACACGGCGAGCAGCCAGAAGGTGAGGTGGAAGAGCGATCGGTCGGCGCATTACGGTGAAGTCGTGCCCGCCCAGCCCTATCGCGTCGGCTCGCAGGACTGCCGACAATACACCCATACGGTGTTCACCGGCGCCGCCGGCGCCACCGCGCGCGGAACCGCTTGCCGCAACGCCGATGGCAGCTGGACGCCGCTGACGTAACGACCGGCCGGATAATGCATGTCGCGCAAAAGCATGCCCTCGGGCCTGACCCGAGCGTGTGCAGCGGTTTTGCGATAACGACATGCATAAAAACAAGAATTCGCGCAAAAGCATGCCCTCGGGCCTGACTCGAGGGTGCGCAGCGATCTTGCGATGACGATATGCATGAAAACAACTATCTAAGGCGCGTCGCATGACGCCGGTCGAACGCGACGCGCTTTAGGTCCGGTTGACATCAATCAAGGACATGCGACGCATCTGCCGTCAAAGCGTCGCAGGACGCCTGTGTTGGCAGGGCAGGGCTCTGCCGTTATTGGAAGAAGCATGCTGTTCTGGGTCATAGCCGCCATTCTCACGCTGGGTGCAAGCCTGGCGGTGCTGCTGCCGCTGGCCGGCGGCCCGAAGGGTGGGTCGCCAAGCAGCGATCATGACCTTGAAGTCTATCGCGACCAGTTGTCCGAGCTTGACCGCGACGTGGCGCGTGGCCTGATCCAGCCGGCCGAGGCCGAAGAGGCGCGTGCGGAGATCGCCCGCCGCATCCTTCGCCTCGACAATGCCGCCGACAAGGCAGCGGCGCGGCAACCGTCGATGGCGACCAGGCTGGTTGCGACGGCTGCAGTCCTGGCGGTCCCGCTGGTCAGCTGGGGCTTGTACAGCCAACTCGGGTCGCCCGATCTGCCGTCGCAGCCGCTCAGCGAGCGACTGGCCAAGAATCCCGCCGACAGTTCGGTCGACGAACTGGTGGCACGCGCCGAGGCCCACCTTGCCGCCAACCCGTCCGATGGCAGGGGTTGGGACGTCCTGGCGCCAATCTATCTGCGCATGCAGCGATTCTCCGACGCGGTGACGGCGTACCGCAACGCCATTCGCCTCGACGGCGACAGCGCAGCCCGCCAGGCCGGCCTCGGCGAGGCGATCGCCAGCGAAGCGGGCGGCATTGTCTCGTCCGATGCTCAGGCCGCCTTCGAGGCGGCGCTGAAGCTCGATCCGGCAAATCCGAAGGCCAGCTTTTATCTGGCGATGAGCATGGCGCAGGAAGGCCGCATCGAGGAGGCAACGGCCGGCTGGCAGAAAATGCTGGCGGCCTCGCCACAGGATTCGCCCTGGCGCGGCGCCGTCGAGCAGGCACTGGCCGAAACCGCCAGGCGCAGCGTCGCTTCGGGAGTGCCTGCAAAAGGCCCGAACGCCGGGGATGTCGACGCCGCCTCGTCGATGTCGCCGCAGGATAGGGAAGCGATGATCAACACCATGGTTGCGGGGCTTGACGAAAAACTGCGGCAAAACCCGCGCGATGTGGGAGGATGGATGCAGCTTATTCGTTCCTATGTCGTGCTGGGCAAGGCCGATCAGGCGCGCGACGCGCTCAATCGCGGTATCGCCGTTTTTGGCTCCGATAGTGACGAAGCGAAGAAATTCACCGCCTTTGCCGCCTCGCTTGGCCTGACGGCGACGGAGTAAAAAATGACGCGCAAGCAGAAAAGACTGTCGGTGATCGCCGGAGGGTTGGCCTTCCTCGGTGCCGCCACCGGCCTGACCTTCTATGCGCTCGGCCAGAAGGCCTCCTACTTCTACATGCCCGCCGATCTGACCACCGCCAGCCTGCAGCCCGGGCAGCGTATCAGGCTCGGCGGCCTCGTCGAAAAAGGCACGATCGAGCGCGGTCAGGGGACCACCGTCGCCTTTTCGGTGACCGACAACCAGAAGCAGGTCAAGGTCACCTACACCGGCATTCTTCCCGACCTTTTCCGCGAGGAGCAGGGCGTCATCACTGAAGGCACGTTTCGGCCGGACGGCGTCTTCGTCGCCGACAGCGTGCTGGCCAAGCACGACGAGAACTACATGCCCAAGGAAGTGGCCGACGGCCTCAAGTCCAAGGGCGTGTGGCAGGAGAGCAAAAAGTGACTAAGCAGGTTCCGCAAAAGCCTGCTCTCGGGCTTGACCCGAGGGTTCCCACGATTTTGCGGCAAGACCCTGCGGCAAAGCAAAAACCTGGCGGGCTTGGCCACAATGGTTGAAACCGGACATTTCGCACTGGTCCTGGCGTTCGCGCTGTCTTTGGTACAGGCGCTGGTGCCGCTGTTCGGCGCGCGTATCAACAGCCAGAAGATGATGGCCGTCGGCGGTCCGGTCGCGGTGACCGGCTTCGCCTTGACCGCTCTGTCCTTCGCGGCGTTGGCGACGGCCTATGCGACGTCCGACTTTTCGGTGGCCAACGTCTGGGACAACTCGCATTCGCTGCAGCCGCTGATCTACAAGATCACCGGCACATGGGGCAATCACGAGGGCTCGATGCTGCTCTGGGTGCTGATCCTGAGCTTCTTCGGGGCGCTCGTCGCTGCTTTCGGCAGCAATCTTCCAGCGACCCTTCGAGCCAACGTGCTGGCCGTGCAAGGCGCGATCGGCGCCACCTTCTTGCTGTTCATCCTGGCGACGTCCAACCCGTTCGCCAGGCTCAATCCGGCGCCGATCGAGGGCCGCGATCTCAACCCGATCCTGCAGGATCTCGGCCTCGCCATCCATCCGCCGCTGCTCTATCTCGGCTATGTCGGCTTCTCGATCTGCTTTTCCTTCTCGGTCGCCGCCCTCATCGAAGGCCGCATCGACGCGTCCTGGGCGCGCTGGGTGCGGCCATGGACGCTGGTCGCCTGGATGTTCCTGACCGGCGGCATCGCCATGGGTTCCTACTGGGCCTATTACGAACTTGGCTGGGGCGGTTTCTGGTTCTGGGATCCGGTCGAGAACGCCTCGTTCATGCCTTGGCTGGCCGGCACCGCGCTGCTCCATTCGGCGATCGTCATGGAAAAGCGCTCGGCCCTGAAGATCTGGACACTGTTGCTGGCGATCCTGACCTTCTCGCTGTCGCTGCTCGGCACCTTCCTGGTGCGCTCCGGCGTGCTCACCTCCGTCCACGCCTTCGCCACCGATCCAACGCGCGGCGTGTTCATTCTCTGCATCCTGACACTGTTCATCGGCGGATCACTGGCGTTGTTCGCCTTTCGCGCCTCGAGGTTGACGGCCGGCGGCCTGTTTCATCCGATCTCGCGCGAAGGGGCGCTGGTCCTCAACAATCTGTTCCTGACCACGGCCACCGCCACCGTGCTGATCGGCACGCTCTATCCGCTGGTCGTCGAGGCCGTTTCGGCCGACAAGATTTCGGTCGGCGCGCCGTTCTTCAACCTGACGTTCGGCCCGCTGATGGTGCCGCTCCTGGTCGCGGTTCCGTTCGGGCCGCTTCTGGCCTGGAAGCGCGGCGACATTTTCGCCGTCGCCCAGCGGCTGATGGCGGCCTTCGCCGCCGCGCTTCTGGCCGTGCTGGTGACGGCCTTGTTCATCGACGGCGCGTCGGTGTTCGCAGCACTTGGCGTCGGCCTGGCTTTCTGGCTGATCTGCGGCGCGCTCACCGATATTGCCGTCAAGTCCGGCCTTGGCAGTGTCGCGCCCGGCGTCATGCTCACGCGCTTCGCCGGCCTGCCGCGTTCGGTCTTCGGCACCGCGCTCGCCCATCTCGGTCTTGGGCTGACGACGCTGGGCATCGTCGGCACACTTTGCTTCGGCACCGAGAAGATACTGTCGATGCGTGCCGGCGAGACCGTGCAACTGTCCGGCCACACACTGCGCTTCGAAGGGCTCTATCCGGCCCAGGGGCCTAACTACAGCGAGGATCGCGGCCGCTTCGCCCTGCTCGGCGCCGATGGAAGCACCACCGCCGTGATCACCTCGTCCAAGCGCTCCTATCCGGTCCGGCAGATGACGACGACCGAGTCGGGTATCAAGACGATCGGTTTTAGCCAGCTCTACCTATCGCTTGGCGACGAGGCGACCGACGGCTCCGTCGTGGTGCGGCTGTGGTGGAAGCCGCTGGTGACGCTGATCTGGGGCGGCGCCCTTGTCATGATGGCAGGTGCTGCGATGTCGCTGATGGACCGGCGGCTGCGCGTCGGCGCACCGTCGCGCCGCCGCAGATCGGCGGGCGCCATGCCTTCGGCGACCCTGCCATGACCGCAAGAAAAACTTCACTGGCCTCCCTGATCCTGCTGCTGACGCTGTTGTTTGCTGGCGCCGCACTTGCGGTGAAGCCGGACGAGGTTTTGGCCGACCCGGCGCTCGAGGCGCGGGCGCGGACGCTTTCGGAAGAGCTGCGCTGCATGGTTTGCCAGAACCAGTCGATCGACGAATCCGATGCCGACCTTGCCCGCGACCTGCGCGTGCTGGTGCGCCAGCGCCTGGTCGCCGGCGATACCGACCGGCAGGTGATCGACTACATCGTTTCCCGCTACGGCGAGTTCGTGCTGTTGAAGCCGCGCTTCAGCCTGCGCAATGCGCTGTTGTGGGGCACGCCGGTCCTTCTGCTGCTTGCCGGCGGGATTTTCATCGTGCTGACCGCCCGGTCGCGCCGATCGGCGCCTGCGGCCATGCTCACAGCCGAGGAGAAGGCAGCGTTGGACAAGGTGCTGGGTAACTAATTCGGCCCGGCCGCCCCGCCGCCAAGACCACGGCCGTGTCACGATGTCTCGCGACCAGGTGACGAACCGCTTCAAGCCTTGTCTGCGCGCCTGGCTTCCGACGCTTCGATGATGGCGTCGATTTCCGCCATGGCTTCGTCGTGCGGCACGACACGGCCAGCTGCCGCATCGGCCATGCCGCGTTTGATGCCTTCGATGATCTCAAGCTCGCGATCGACATAGGCCGATATCGCCTCGGCCGCGAGGAAGGATTTGCTGCGCCGCGTGTCGGCGGCGATCCGCTCCAGCTTCAGCTTGGTTTCGGACGAAACCCGAATCGTCATGGTGGCGCTTGCGGTCATGGTGAAAGCCTTGTGCTGAACTGTGTACAACATAGGGCAACGGGAGGGGGCAACCAAAGGGTTGGTGCCTGCAAACATTACCAAAGTTTCATGCACTGGAAATGGCGCCGTAATGTGCGCGCCTCTATTTCTCTTGCCCGAGGATGCCGACCGAAGCGCATCCCTTGAAAGAGGATACGAGACCCATGAATATTGCCCCCAATTCAAATTCCCGCACCCGCAAACGCCTGATGGCTGCCGCCGCATCAGTGGCCATTGCCGGCGCGATCGGCTTCGGCGCGGTTGCCACCGGGACAGCCCCCGTCCTGGCCGAGGCCGTGCGTGTCGAGGCGCCTCAGGTCCCGAGCTTCGCCGACGTGGTCGAGCGCGTTTCGCCGGCGGTCGTCAGTGTCCGCGTCAAAGCCAAGATAGAATCGACCGCCGACGATGGTTCCGACCTGCCCGACGCCTTCGGCAATCTCCCCGACGATCCGCAATTGCGCCGCTTCTTCAGGGAGTTCCGTGGCTTTGGCGATCAGGATGGCCGGGATGGGATGCGACGTTTCGGACGTGGTGACCGCCAGCCGCGGCCGGTCGCTCAAGGGTCCGGCTTCTTCATCTCCGAGGATGGCTACCTCGTCACCAACAACCATGTCGTCGGAGAGGGCTCGTCCTTCACGGTGGTGATGCATGACGGCAAGGAGCTCGACGCCAAGCTGGTCGGCACAGATCCGCGCACCGATCTCGCAGTGCTCAAGGTCGAAGGCGACGGCAAGTTCACCTATGTCGACTTCGCCGACGATTCAAAGGTTCGCGTCGGCGACTGGGTCGTGGCCGTCGGCAATCCGTTCGGCCTCGGCGGCACGGTCACCGCCGGCATCGTCTCGGCCCGTGGTCGCGACATCGGCGCCGGTCCTTATGATGACTTCATCCAGATCGATGCCTCGGTGAACCGCGGCAATTCGGGTGGCCCGACCTTCAACCTCAATGGCCAGGTCGTCGGCATCAACACTGCGATCTTCTCGCCGTCCGGCGGCAGCGTCGGCATTGCCTTCGACATTCCCGCCTCGACCGCCAAACAGGTCGTTCAGGATCTGATGAAGGACGGCACCGTCCAGCGCGGCTGGCTTGGCGTCGAGATCCAGCCGGTCACCTCCGAAATCGCCGAATCGCTCGGGCTGAAGTCCGATAAGGGCGCTCTCGTTTCCAGCGCCCAGGACGATGGTCCCGGCAAGGAGGCCGGCATATCGGCTGGTGACGTCATCACTCAGGTGGACGGCAAGGACGTCGCGTCGCCGAAGGAACTCGCCCGTCTGATCGGCGCCTACCCGCCCGGCAAGCCGGTCGACGTCACGCTGTGGCGTGACGGCAAGAGTGAAACGGTCAAGGTCGACCTCGGCACGCTGCCTTCGAGTGACAAGCAGGCTTCGGCCGACCAGCAGCCTTCCGCTCCGCCAAAGGCCGATACGCTGGCCGACCTCGGTCTCACCGTCACCAGGTCCGACGATGGCAAAGGGCTTGTGGTGACCGATGTCGATCCCGACAGCGATGCCGCCGATCGCGGCATCCAGCCCGGCGATGTCATCACCTCGGTCAATTCGACGGAGGTCAATGGCACCGAGGACGTCGCCAAGGCCATGGCCGACGCGGTGAAGTCGGGCCGCAAGGCGGTGCTGATGCAGATCACCCGCGACGACAGCAACCGCTTCGTCGCGCTGCCTGTCGCCAAGGGCTGACGTTCCAGACTTTTCCGATGCGGCGGTTTCAAACACCCCGAACCGTCGCATGGGAAAGCACCGGGCTTGAATACGTTAGTCAGTCATCGTGTTCCGCCCCAGCGGCAGCGGGCGCCCATCGCCCGCTGCCGCTCGAACAACAGAGCAGTCGCCCAAAGTGTGAGGCGGTTTTGGGATGACGACATGCTCAAACAACAAAGCATGTCGCCCAAATCCGAGGATGCGGCGGCTCGACGCCAATAACGTTATAAAACAAATACTTACCGCTCCTTCTTGAATTATTTTGTTGGCGATGCACCTCGAGGCCATGATGTCTATGCCGGCCACTCATTCTTCCAGCGAAATCGCGTATAACGGTCCCATGAAGATTCTCGTCATAGAAGACGATCGCGAAGCGGCCGATTACCTCCAGAAAGCCTTTACCGAGGCCGGGCATACCGCCCATGTCGCCGGCGACGGCGAAACCGGCTTCGCGCTCGCTGACTCCGGCGACTATGACGTGATGGTGGTCGACCGCATGCTGCCGCGCCGCGACGGCCTGTCGGTCATCGCCGGTCTTAGATCCCGAGGCAAGACTACGCCAGTGCTGATCCTGTCGGCGCTCGGCGAAGTCGACGACCGGGTCACCGGCTTGCGCGCCGGCGGCGACGACTATCTGACCAAGCCCTATGCCTTTTCCGAGCTGCTGGCCCGGGTCGAGGTGCTGAACCGCCGCGCCAGCGCCAGGGAGGCCGAAACCGTTTACCGGGTCGGCGATCTCGAACTCGACAGGCTGTCGCATTCGGTGCGGCGCGCCGCCCGCGAGATTACGCTGCAGCCGCGCGAATTCCGCCTGCTGGAATATCTGATGCGCCATGCCGGCCAGGTGGTGACGCGCACCATGCTGCTGGAAAATGTCTGGGACTATCATTTCGATCCGCAGACCAACGTCATCGACGTTCACGTCTCGCGGCTGCGCGGCAAGATCGAGAAGGGCTTCGACAAGCCCATCCTGCACACAGTTCGTGGCGCCGGCTATATGCTCAAGAGCGGCTAGCATGGCCCTTTCCATGCCGGCCATCATGAAGACGACGGCAGCGCGGCTTTCGGCGCTCTATCTCCTGCTGTTCGCCATCTGTGCGGTGCTGCTCGTCTTCTACATGACCTCGCTGTCGGCGCGCATGCTGACCGGCCAGACGCAGGAGACCATCAACGACGAGGTGCTCGGCCTCGCCCGGGTCTATCAGCGCGGCGGCTTGCCGCTGCTGGTCCGGGTGGTCGAGCAGCGTTCCCGCCAGCCCGGCGCCAATCTCTATTTGATCGCCGATGCCAACGGCCAGATCCTGACCGGCAACGTGCAGAGCCTGGAACCCGGCGTTCTCGTGGCCGAGGGCTGGACGACGGAGCCGTTTTCCTACCGGCGCTTTGGCGAGGGCGAGCTCGAGCGGCAACGCAACCCGATCGCCGACCCGAACGAACCCAGCCAGAGCGAAGTCCAGGTCGAAGGCGAGAAGGGCCACAACGCCATTGCCTTGGTGCTGCGCCTGCCGAACCAGATGATCATGCTGGTCGGCCGCGATCTCGGCGAGCCTGAGCGGTTCCGCGCCGTCATCCGCCGCGCCTTGACGTTGGCGCTCGGCATGATGGCGCTTGGCGGAATTTTGATCTGGTTCTTCGTCGGCCGCGCGGCGCTGAAGCGCATCGACTCGGTGTCGCAGGCCAGTCGCCGCATCATGGGCGGCGACCTTTCCGGCCGGCTGCCGGTCACCGGCGCCGGCGACGAGTTCGATCGGCTCTCCGAAAATCTCAATTCCATGCTGGCCAGAATCGCCACGCTGAATGAAGGGCTGAAGCAGGTCTCCGACAACATCGCCCACGATCTGAAGACGCCGCTGACCAGGCTGCGCAACCGCGCCGAGGCGACGCTCTCCGGCAAGCACAACTCCGCCGCCTACCGGCAGGCGCTGGAAGCGACCATCGCCGAGTCCGACCATCTGATAAAGACCTTCAACGCCATCCTGATGATCTCAAGGCTGGAGGCGGGCTATTCCTCAGAAATCACCAGCCGGGTCGATCTGGCTGCTTCCGTGCGCGATGTCGTCGAGCTCTACGAGCCGGTGGCGGAGGAGGCGGGAGTGACACTCGAGACCTCTGTGCAGGACGGCTTCGCCGTTGAAGGCAATCGCGAGCTGATCGGCCAGGCGCTATCGAACATCGTCGACAACGCGATCAAATATTCGACCGACTCGACAGCCAAGCCGACCGTTCGCGTGGCGCTCGATCGCGTCGGCAGCGAAATCAGGCTTTCCGTCACCGACAACGGCCAGGGCATTCCCGACGATGCCGATCGCGCCAGGGCGACCGAGCGTTTCGTGCGGCTGGAGAAGAGCCGCTCGCAGCCGGGTTCCGGTCTCGGCCTCAGCCTCGCCAAGGCGATCATGACATTCCACAAAGGGCGGCTTGATCTCCTGCCCGCCAATCCTGGATTATCCGTCGTCATGAGTTTTCCCGAACGGGAGGATCGCTGATGGCGGTGAAGGCGGCTGCGGAACACACCAACTGGCTTCTGAAGCCGGCGGCAAGGCTCGTGCCTCTGGATCAGAACCGAGCCCGGCGGGAATTGTCGGAGATCGCTTCCGCAGCGCAGGAAGAGGGGCTTGCCGTGCTGGCGAAATTCCTGGCCGGCGAGGGCGCCGTCCAGTTTCTCGCGGCAGTCTTCGACCTGTCGCCGTTCCTGCGCGACACGGTGCGCCGCCGCCCGCAGATCCTGGATGCGCTTTTCGATGAGACCGTCGAGGCGCGGCTGGCGTCGATCGGCGCCGCCATCGGCAAGGCCGCGCGGGCGGAAGCCATCTCTGAAAACGGCCTGATGATGGAGTTGCGGCAATGGAAAGCGGAAGCGCATGTCCTGATCGCGCTGGCCGATCTTGCAGGCGAGGCCGAAACTGCAATCACAGTACGGCGGCTGAGCGATCTTGCCGACGGCTGCACCCGCGCTGCCGTCGACTTCCTGCTTCGCGACGCGCACCGACAAGGCAAGCTCAAACTGCCGGATCTCGAGGATCCGGCGCGCCGGTCGGGCTGGATCCTGCTCGGCATGGGCAAGCTTGGCGCGCATGAGCTGAACTTCTCCTCCGACATCGACCTCGTCGCATTCTTCGACCCGCAAGCGCCAGCAGTCCTCGATCCGCTCGATGCGACGGAGCTGTTTTCGCGTCTGACCCGCCGGCTGGTCCGCATGCTCCAGGACCGCACCGAACACGGCTATGTTTTCCGCACCGACCTCAGGCTTCGTCCCGACCCCGGTTCGACGCCGCTGGCGATCCCGGTCGAGGCGGCGCTGCGCTACTACGAGGCGCGGGGCCAGAACTGGGAGAGGGCCGCAATGATCAAGGCGCGTCCGGTGGCCGGCGATGTCGCCGCCGGCACTGCGTTCCTGAAGGAGCTCCAGCCCTACATCTGGCGCAAATACATGGACTATGCGGCGATCGCCGACGTCCATTCGATCAAGCGCCAGATCCATGCCCACAAGGGTCTTGGCGAGATCGCGGTGAAGGGCCACAACGTCAAGCTCGGCCGCGGCGGCATCCGCGAGATCGAGTTCTTCGTCCAGACCCAGCAGCTCATCGCCGGCGGCCGCTTCCCCGAACTGCGCGGCCGCGAGACGGTGCCGATGCTTGGCCAGCTTGCGGCACGCGGCTGGATCACTGCCGATGCGCGCGATACGCTCACAAGGCAGTACTGGCTCCTGCGCCGCGTCGAGCACGCCGTTCAGATGGTCGCCGACGAGCAGATCCACATACTGCCGGACGATGACGAAGGGCTCGAACGCATTGCCCGCCTGCTCGGTTTTGCCGATGCGGCGACCTTTGCCGAGGCGTTCCGCGCCGCACTCCATCAGGTCGAACGCCACTACGCAGCGCTTTTCGAGACCGCGCCCGAGCTTTCGGCGGGCATCGGCAATCTGGTCTTTACCGGCGATGTCGACGACCCCGATACGTTGCGGACCCTGCAGAGATTGGGATTCCAGCGGGCGAGCGACATCTGCCGCGTCATCCGCGGCTGGCATTTCGGCCGCTATCGCGTCACCCAGTCAGCCGAGGCGCGCGAGCGGTTGACCGAACTGACGCCGGCGCTGCTGCAATCCTTCGGCCAGACGCGCCGCGCGGACGAGGCGTTGATACGCTTCGACGAATTCCTTGCCGGTCTGCCCGCCGGCATTCAGCTGTTCTCGCTGCTCCACTCCAATCCGGCTCTGCTGAAGCTGTTGGCGACCATCATGGGCGCGGCGCCCCGGCTGGCCGCCATCATCACACGCCGGCCGCACGTGTTTGACGGCCTGCTTGATCCGGCGCTTTTGACCGAACTGCCGGACCGCGCCTATCTGTCCGGCCGTCTCGCCGCGTTCCTCGAAGGCGACAGGGCCTATGAGGACGTGCTCGACCGCTTGCGCATCTTTGCGTCCGAGCAAAAATTCCTGATCGGCGTCAGGCTGCTTGCCGGCTCGATCGATCCGGCGCGCGCCGGCCGTGCCTTTTCCGATCTGGCCGATCTCACCATCGACGCGGCGCTGCGGGCGGTCATCGCCGAGTTCGCGCTACGCCACGGTCGCATCGCCGGCGGCACGGTTGCGCTGCTCGGCATGGGCAAGCTCGGCAGCCGCGAATTGACGGCCGGCTCAGACGTCGACCTCATCCTGCTTTATGATCACGACGCCGATGCCGAAGAATCCGATGGCGACAAGCCGCTCGCCCCGTCGCACTATTACGCCAGGATGACGCAGCGGCTGATCGCAGCGGTGTCCGCGCCGACCGCCGAGGGCGTTCTCTACGAACTCGACCTTCGCTTGCGGCCGTCCGGCAACAAGGGGCCGGTGGCGACCCATGTCGATGCCTTCAAGAAGTACCAGCGCAAGGACGCCTGGACCTGGGAGCATATGGCGCTGTCAAGGGCCCGCGCGATCGGCGGCGATCAAGCGCTGTGCGCCGAGGTCGAGACCGAAGTGGCACGGGTGCTTGCCCTGCCGCGCGACAGCGCCAAGGTGATGGCCGAGGCGGCCGAGATGCGCGCGATGATCGAGAAGGAAAAACCGCCGCGCGATCTCTGGGACATCAAGCTGATCCCGGGTGGTCTCATCGATCTCGAATTCATCGCGCAGGTGGCGGTGATCACGGGAAAGGTCGAAGCCGGCCGCCGGGTCACCGGGACGGCGGACGTGCTGTCGAGGCTGGCGCCGGATTTCGCCGAGGCGCAGATCAGGCAGGAGCTTTGCGATGCCTATGCGCTCTATCTGGCGCTGACCCAGATGACGCGGCTCTGCCTCACCGGCGTATTCGAACGCGACGACGTTCCGCCGGGGCTTTCGGATCTGCTACTGGCGGTCACCGACCTGCCGGATTTCGGCGTGCTGGAAGCGCACCTCAAGGAGACGTCGCAAAATGTCAGGAAGGATTTTGGCTTTTTGCTTCATGCGAATGAGTAGTGAATGGTGAATGGAATTAGATATTCACTACTGACTACTGACTACTGACTATTCACTAGTCAGGCGGCGGCCCTGACCGGCTGCGTCGGCTTCCTGGTCGGAATGCGCACCGACACGATCGTGCCGGTGCCTTCGGTGGAGCGGATTTTCAAAGCGCCGCCCTGAAGCTCGGCCAACGAGCGTGAGATGGCAAGGCCAAGGCCGGAACCGGCATGGCTCTTGGAAAACTGGTTCTGCACCTGCTCGAACGGCCGCCCGAGCTTGCTCAGCGCCTCCTTCGGGATGCCGCAGCCATTGTCTTCGATCGTCAGCGCGAGAGCGCTGGAGGTGTTGCGGGCCCTTACCGCAATGCGGCCGCCCTGGCCGGTGAACTTCACCGCATTCGACAGCAGGTTGATGATGATCTGCTTGATCGCCCGGCGGTCGGCGAACAGCGTCAGCGAATCGGGGATGCGTGTTTCGACGGTGATCGACTTTTCCGCCGCCTGCAGCGAGATGACGCGCACCGTTTCGCGCATCAGCGGGCAGAGGTCGATTTCCTCCTGATCCATCGAGAACTGGCCGGCCTCGATCTTCGACATGTCGAGGATGTCGTTGATGACGCCCAGAAGATATTTGCCGCTGCCGTTGATGTCGGTGGCGTATTCCTCGTAGCGCGGCGAACCCAAGGGCCCGAACAGCGCCTGTTCCATCAGTTCGGAGAAGCCGATGATCGCGTTGAGCGGCGTGCGCAATTCATGCGACATGTTGGCCAGGAACTCGGATTTGGCCCGGTTCGCGGCCTCGGCGCGCTCGGTTTCCTTCATGTATTTGTGATTGAGCTCGACCAGTTCGCGCGACCGTTCTTCCTCTGCCCGGCGGGCAAGGCTGAGGTCATGGATCGTCGCCATCAGCCGGCGCTCGCTGTCGACCAGCTTCTCCTGGTGCAGCTTGATCTGGGTGATGTCGGAGCCGACCGACACGGTGCCGCCGTCCCTGGTCCGCAACTCGTTCACCTGCAGCCAGCGGCCATCGGCAAGCTGCCGCTCGAAGGTCACGCCGCCTTGCTGCCCGTTGGTGTTGGCAAGCCGGCGCTCCGAGGCGAAGGCAAGCATGCGATCTTCAAGAACGGCGCGCGAGGCGCCCGGCATCACGTCGCGATCCGACAGGCCGTTGTCCTGCTGGTACTTGGAATTGCACATGATCAGGCGCTGGGCCGAATCCCAGAGCACGAAGGATTCGTTGATGTTTTCGATGGCCGTTCGCAGGCGAAGATCCGCGGCTTCGGAGCGCAGCGCCAGGTGCCGCTGCTCAGTGACGTCGACGGCGATGCCGATCAACTGGATCTCCGGCGCTTCCGGGTCGATCACCTGCGCTCTTGCGCGCATCCACACCCATTGTCCGTCGGCGTGGCGCATCCGGAACACTTGGTCGATGTGGTCGATCTCTCGTGCGACGATCCTGTTGGCGAGTTGGAATAGGTCGCCGTCCTCGGGATGGATGATCCCGTCGACCTCGCCGAACGACAGCATCGTGTCGCAGGGCTCATAGCCCAGCATGTCGTACATCGAACGCGACCAGTACATCTTGCCGCGCACCATGTCCCAGTCCCACAGGCCGCAGCGGCCGGGGGGGGGGGGGGGGGGGGGGGGGGGGGGGGGGGGGGGGGGGGGGGGGGAGGGGGGGGGGGGGGGGGGGGGGGGGG
>NZ_JBVVPV010000032.1:0-77245 GCF_055811735.1 Mesorhizobium sp. WSM4850
GTTCCCGTCGCTTTCGACGCAACAGCGGTCGACGGCTCAGAAATGCGGCTCCATGCGTAGGCCGGAAATGTCCGCGCTGGAGCAGAAGCCAAATTCAGTGGATGTTCGGAAAGCGATTGTCCAGTACCTGATCGATCATGTTCGAAACCCGAGCGTTTCGATATTCGAAGTGATCAGCGCCGTGAGGAAGATGTTCCCACTTTGCGAACTGACCGATTGGCAAATCGGCGATCTCATTGCGAGAAGCGCCATTGACGCGGGATTTGCCATTGAGTTCGACGCGGCAGACCCCTAGACGGCATAGCATCGTCGTAACGCTGTTCATGACGCTTGACCGAAGATACACCGCTGCTACCCATTGCGATACACTAAGGCGGGCGACGCTTTGAGGAAGTTGTCACATCAAACGCTTGTAAATGATCGCTTTTCTGGCCTTTTTGCACCCGGTTCGATTTGTCGAACTTGTCCGGCCCGGGAGTCACTTCCTTTTCTACGCCAGGGCGCGATACTGCGCGCCGACGTGCGATTTTTCCCCATGCATCGATCCGATTCATTCAGCTGGATTGGTGCAAACAGCAGAGATTCCGATCGAAGTCAGTGGTAAGCTAGCGTAGCACCTCCCCTCGCTTAGGCCTGCAAAGCTCTCATCGTAGAGTCGGCGGCAACATCGTGAACAGACATGCACCCGGCGCCATTGCGCCGAAACGAGCCGTTCAGAGATTTGGCCAACGACCGGTCCCCGCACGCTTCCAGTTCGAGGCCCGGAAGAATTGATCGAAACAGCCTCTCACAGGTCAGAAGGCGGATGACAAGTCTCCCCTCGGTCCCGCTCCCTGAGCGGTGATGTCGATCCTGTCTGGAATGCCGCAAAGGCCGTCGATAGAAGGGCACTACGACGAAAGCTCTCAGCGTCTTAGGCTTGGTGGATCAAATATTGGATGGGAGCGCAGCTGACGCATATGTGATTGGCTACTTCGGCGATCGGGGTTTGCAGGCCGCGCGGAAGTCCCCCCTGTCGCGCACCGCGCAGGCCAGCCGCCAACTTTAACGGTCTCGAGGAACTCGTTTTATCTTATGCTGGACAGGTATGGGCCTGCCGCGACTATGGACGTGCTCCCTTGCCTACTCTTCGGCCGACAGCACATTGCGCGCGGCATAGAGTTCCGCCGTGAAATCGGCAATCAGAGTCGAGTTGATGCCGTCTGGCGGTCGCAGGATCAGCGCTCGGAAATGGACCGCCGGCTCGAATGGTATTGCGATAATGCCAGCGATCATGCGGTCGGCGATAACGGACGGATTGACCAGGCCGATTCCCATGCCTTTTGCAGCAAGAATGGCGATCGTCAGGCCATAGGGGGTCTCGATCAGGATGCGCGGGCGCACGCCCTGCGCGGCGAAAACTTGGTCCATCGCAACCCGCACCGTGTCCTCCGGTGACAATGCCAGGAACGGCTCGTCGGCGAGATCGGTTGGCGTGATCACCGCCTTCTCCGCCAGTCGATGGTTCTTCGGCATCACGCAAACCGCGCGCGGCGTGTTGAAGACGCTGTGGAGCACACCGCTCGTGTCCACCTCGTCAGCGGCGAGCCCGATGTCGAAACTGCCTGACGCCACCAGATCGCGCACCACATTGGAGGTGCGCACCTGATAACTGATGCGCACCTGCGGATGCTTGCGCGAAAAGGCCACGATGGCGCGCGGCACCAGCCCGTGCCCCAGTGCCGACAAGCTGGCGACACGGATCGTCCCCGTGCCCACTTCCTTGATCTGGGCCGCTCGCAGCTTCAGCCGGTCGAGACCGACCAGATTAGCCTTCACTTCGGCATGGAAAAGTTCGCCTTCGCGCGTGGGTACCAGCCTTCCGCGGATGCGGTCGAACAACTTGAAGCCGAGTTCGGCCTCCAACTTCGCGAGCGAGCGGCTGATCGCTGGCTGCGAGGTGTCGAGCAGCGTTGCGGCAGCGCCAGCGCCGCGCGTGATCATGATTGCGTTGAAGACATCGACGTCGTGCAGGTTCATGGATAAGCCATATCAAAAACGGATGAACTTTATCGTTGCGGTCATAGATAGCAATGGGCGAGATGGCTATGGTTGCCTATGACCCAGCGCGACGACACCTCCCATGTCCATCCTCCCAAGCGTTCGCAAGAGCCGTTCCAGTCGCTCGCGATGCCTGTCGAGCGTGCGTCGACCGTCGTCTTCGACGATCTGGAATCCTTCGAACGTCGCGTCGAGCGTCTGTATGACGGCTTCAGCTACGGGCTCTACGGCACGCCGACCAGCCGTCAGTTGGAAGATCATATCGCCATGCTAGAGCACGCGACGCGCGCGCTTGTCGTCCCGTCCGGCATGGCCGCCATCGTGCTGGCGACCATGGCCACCTGCCGTGGCGGCGACCGGGTGCTTATGCCTGAAACACTGTACGGTCCGGCGCGCGACATGATGGCCCGTTTTCTGGGGCCGCTCGGCATCCACGCCGTTTCCTACGATTCCCGGCTCGACGCTGGAATAGCTGCGCTGCTTGACGACACGACACGGCTGGTGTGGGTGGAATCGCCGGGCTCGTCCACCTTGGAGGTGCAGGACGTGCCGGCCATCGTGGCAGTAGCTCACAAGGCAGGCGCATTGGTGGCGGCGGACAATACCTGGGCCTCGCACCTGCTGTTCAAGCCGCTCGACCACAACGTCGACATCTCTATGCAGGCGCTTTCCAAACATGCCGGCGGCCATGGCGATCTGCTGATGGGTTCGCTCGCCGTGCGTGATGAGGCTCTTTTCCGGCGCCTCAAGGATACGGCGCGATTTCTCGGCTATGGCGTTTCGCCAGAGGACTGCGCGCTATGCGAGCGCGGCTTGATGACCATGCCGGTGCGCATGCGACACGCCGACGCCACAGCCCGCAGCATCTTGGAGTGGCTGTCGGTGCGGACCGAAATCGCCCAGCTCCTTCACCCGAGCCTACCGGACCATCCCGGCCACGCCGCCTGGAAACGCGACTTTGCCGGTTCGGCAGGTATGTTTTCCTTCGTACTGCGGCCGGAACTGGCCTCGCTCCAATCAAAGGTTCTCGGTCGCATGCGCCTGTTCAGGCTCGGCGCGAGCTGGGGTGGCGTGCATTCTTTGATCGCCGTTAGCGATCCGCGAAAAAACCGGGCAAGCCTCGACTGGCTGAAGCCAGGTCCCGTCTGGCGCCTGTCGATCGGCCTCGAGGCATTGGACGACCTGCTGGCCGATCTTTCCCAAGCCTTCGACCTTTTTGCCGAAGCCCGGCGGAACGGAGCTGCCTTGGCCGGTGCCAAGGCTGCCGAATAACAAGAACCTCAACAACAAGGGGAATGAAGATGAAACGCAGAAGTTTAAAGTGGCTCGCCAGTGTGGCAATCGGGCTAGCCGGCGTGGTTTCCGGCATCAGTGACGTGGCGGCACAGGCCGTTGTCAACAAGATCAAGGAACGCGGTTATGTCAGCTGCGGCGCTAGCCAGGGCGTTCCGGGCCTCTCCCGACCGGATGAGAAAGGTTATTATCGCGGTTTCGATTCCGACATCTGCCGCACTTTCGCGGTCGCCATCCTCGGCGACAAGGACAAAATCCGCTACGTTCCGCTCAACGCCGGCCAACGTTTCCCGGCACTGCAGACGGGTGAGATCGACATCCTGTCGCGCACATCCACCATCACATTTACCCGGGATACGGTTGTCCGTTTCGTCTGGATCAACCTCTACGACACGGACGGTGTGCTGGTGCGCAAGGCCGACAACATCACTGAGCCGAAACTGCTCGACGGCAAGACCGTCTGCCTGCAGGGCGGCGGCTCCCTGACCGAAAAGGCCATTGAGGAAACCGAGGACGAATTTGGGATTTCCATGAAGAAGGTCTACTACGACTCGACCATTCAGGCGCGCGACGCTTTCTTCGGTGGTCGTTGCGACTCCTACGTAACCGACGGCACCGCCGCGGCAGGCCAGCGTGCCTCGGTGGCCAAGAATCCGGACGACTACGACATCCTCAAGGTCGGCCACGCCGCTGAACCCAATGGCGTGGCTGTCGCGCGCGGCGACGACCAGCTCTTCGACGTGGTGCGCTGGACAATGAACGCCCTGTTCTGGGCCGAAGCGAACGGCATCACCGCGCAGAACGTCGATGAAAAGCTCGCTGCGGGCAATCCGGAGATCAAACGGGTGCTTGGCGAAGAGCCCGGCTTTGGCGCGCCGCTCGGGCTGGACGACAAATGGGCCTACAACGTCATCAAGCAGATGGGCAATTATGCCGAAATCTGGGACCGGAACCTGGGCAAGGACAGCACGCTCAAGGTCGAACGCGGCATGAATGCGCTGTGGAAAGACGGCGGTCTCAACTATCCCTTCCCATGGGATTGAGCCTTGGTCGGGGCGTGCCGAGCGCGCGCCCCTCCCTTCAACTGATGAACCGAGGCCGGTATGCTAAGCGAAGCCAAGACCAGATCGATCATCATTCAAGGCGTGTTGGTGACGACCGTCATCGCTTTCGCTGCGCTGCTGGTCTCGACCACCTTCGCCAATCTAAGGGCGCGCGGTATCCCGATTGGCTTCGATTTCCTGACGATGCCGTCCAGGATCATCATTTCCGAGGCCATCCTCACCTATAAATCGCGCGATCCCTACTATTGGGCGATCGTTGTCGGGCTGGCCAACACGGTCTTCATTTCCGCTCTTGTCATCTTCTTCTCCTCCGCCCTTGGCCTCGTCGTCGGCATCACCCGGCTGAGCAGCAATCCCCTGGCAGCGGGTACCTGCCGGGTCTGGGTTGAAATAGCCCGCAACTCACCGCCGATCGTCCTTTTGATTTTCCTCTATTCGTTGTGGTGGAAGGTGCTGCCGCCGGTCGGCGAAGCACTGAATCCGCTGCCCGGTGTCTACGCATCCATGCGCGGCTTCGTCGTGCCGGCCATCAGCATCGACATCGGCATGACAGGCGCGCTGATCATCCTGTTCGCCCTGACGCTCGCCGCGCTCAGCTACGGTCTCGCCCGGAGTGGTCGCTTGCCGCCCTTGGTTGTGCCGGCGATCCTGGCTGCCGGCGTCGTGGGACTGTGGCTCGCCGATATTCGCTTCGCCGTCGATTTCCCGGTCTTCACGGGTTCGAACTTCCAGGGCGGCGGTGAACTGACGCCCGAGCTCAGCACCATCCTCATCGGCCTCACGATCTACACCACCGGTTTCGTGGCCGAGATCGTACGCGGCGGTGTTTTGTCGGTCGGTCGTGGCCAGTGGGACGCCGGCCATTCTCTCGGCCTGTCACGTGGCAAGATCCTGCGGCTGGTTGTCATCCCGCAGATGCTGCGGGTGATCGTCCCGCCGCTCAACAGCCAGTACATCAATGTCGTCAAGAATTCGACGCTGGCGATCGCCGTCGGCTACCCGGACTTCCTCGCGGTGATGAATACCATCATCAGCAAATCCAGCCACTCGATCGAAGGCGTCTTCATCATCCTCGGCGCCTATCTCGCCCTCAATCTTACCCTGTCGAGCGCGGCCAACTGGTACAACCGCCGCATCGCCATCGTGGAGCGGTGACCATGGCCATGTCTCTTCCCATGTCCTCCGAGGCAACGCCGGACCATTTCCGGTTCGCCGGCCTGCGGCGCCTAGCCAAGCTGTTGTTCGGCACACCGCTCAACGCCGCGCTCACGCTGCTGTTCGGCGCGCTGCTGTTCGTCACCGTGCCGCCCATGCTGCGCTGGCTGGTGATCGATGCGGTGCTCTTCGACCCCGACCCGAATGCCTGCCGAGCGGCCACTGGAGCCTGCTGGAGCTTCATTTATGCCAAATCCGGTCAACTTCTGTTCGGCATCTATCCGTTCGACGAACGCTGGCGCCCAGCCATTGTTTGCCTGCTCATTCTGGCGCTGCTCGGCTGGTCGGTGCGTCCGGCGAGCTGGACGTCACGACTGCTGGCGCTCTGGGTGGCGGCGTTCGCTTTGATCTTCTGGTTGATGGGGGGAGGCTTCGGACTGGCCGAAGTGCCGACTTCATCCTGGGGCGGCCTGCCGGTGACGCTGATTTTGACCGTCGTCGCCATCGGCATCGCCTTTCCGGTCGGCATCCTGCTCGCGCTGGCTAGGCGCTCGACGCTGCCGGCCGTCCGGGTCGGCGCGGTGGTGCTGATCGAATCCGTGCGTGGACTGCCATTGCTGTCCATCTTGTTCGTGGCGTCGATCATGATGCCGCTGTTCCTGCCCGAGGCGCTGCTGCCCGACAAATTCGTGCGCGCGCTTGTCGCGCTCACCATCTTCGCGGCTGCCTATCTCGCCGAAGTGATCCGCGGCGGCCTGCAGGCCATCCCGAACGGGCAGTATGAGGCAGCAGCGTCGCTCGGCCTGCCCTTTTGGCGCACACAACGTCTCGTCATCCTGCCCCAAGCCATCCGGGTGGTGATCCCTGCGCTCGCCAACACCATCATCGTTATGATCAAGAATACGAGCCTTGTCCTGGTCATCGGGCTGTTCGACCTGATCAGTTCAGGCAAGGCTGCACTGGCCGACCCCGAATGGCCGTCGCCGGCCGCCGAGACCTTTCTCTTCATTGGCGCGATCTTCTTTGCGCTGTCCTTCTCCTTCGCCCGCTTCGCCGATTTCCTGGAGCGGCGGGGCCCGGCCGCTCACTAGGAATGCTGCAATGTCGACTTCCGTATCTGCCATCCGGCACGTTCCATCCCTGCCCATGACAAACGATCCCACCGCCGTCGAGATGGTCGGCGTGAACAAGTGGTACGGGGCCTTCCACGTCTTGAAAAATATAAATCTCACCATCCAGCGCGGTGAAAAACTGGTGATCTGCGGACCGTCTGGTTCAGGCAAATCCACCATGATCCGCTGCATCAACAGACTGGAAGAGCACCAGCAGGGCCGCATCGTCGTGGACGGTATTGAACTGACCGGCGACCTGAACAAGATCGATGAAATCCGCCGCGATGTCGGCATGGTGTTCCAGCACTTCAATCTGTTCCCGCACCTGACCATTTTGGAAAACCTGACGCTGGCGCCGATCTGGGTGCGCAATATGCGCCGCAAGGAAGCCGAGCAGGTCGCCATGCACTATCTCGATCGCGTGAAAATCCCGGATCAGGCGCACAAATATCCCGGGCAGCTTTCAGGCGGCCAGCAGCAGCGGGTGGCCATCGCGCGCTCGCTTTGCATGAGCCCGAAGATCATGCTGTTCGACGAGCCCACCTCGGCGCTCGACCCTGAAATGGTCAAGGAAGTGCTCGACACCATGGTTTCGCTGGCCGAAGAGGGCATGACCATGTTGTGTGTTAGCCACGAGATGGGCTTCGCCCGACAGGTGGCCGACCGTGTCGTCTTCATGGACCAGGGTGAAATCGTCGAGATCAACACACCGGCCGAGTTCTTCTCGAGCCCGCACCACGAGCGCAGCAAGCTATTTCTGGCCCAGATCCTGCATTAGCTAACTCCTACGCAATTCCTCGTGCGTATGGTCAGCATGGAGCGCGTGGCGTGAGGCAATGTGATGACGGCTCCACGTTCACCTGTGGCTGGCGCATAGAGGCCGCAACCCGGCCAGAGTGACCGCAACGAGCCGGCGGACCGCTGCTTTGGATGGCAGGTTGCTGGCCGCTGCGAGAGCGTGGAGGCAAAAGATTGCAAGCTCGCCGGGCGCGACATCATCCCGGAAGCCGCCGGTCTTTGCACCCTCAGCGAGCAGGTCCCGGATGAAATTGCTGAGCTGCTGCTGCGCCTGGGCGACGTGCTCGCCTCGATGCAGGCGCGCCGCGAGTTCGGTGCTGTGGTGCTCGTGAGAAATGAACGCGTAGGCCTCGAGCACAGCTTTGAGCTTCTCGCCAGCGGTGCCAGCCTCATCCCGGATGGCAATCAGATGTTCGAGGTGGCCGGCGACCTGACGTTCATGCCAGGCGACGAGGATCGCTTCAACGTCGGGGTAGTACTTGTACAGCGTCGCACGACCGATTCCCGTCTCCTCGGCGATCTGTGACATCGTCACCGACAGCAGTCCATGCTTGGCCACCAGCGCCGCGGTGGCATCGAGGGTCGCATCGCGCACCGCCCGACGGTGCGCATCGATGGTTTCATTCCATAGCTTCGGCATCACCCCAACATACCTGACGTGGCAGCTTTGTCGAGATAAGAGACATCGTGGCATGATATAGACATTGCGTCTCGATAAAATCGAGCGCCATTATATGTCGATACAGACGATAGAGGAACGGACATGGCCGACCTGCCCCCCTACCCCGGCGCACCGCGCTGGGTGAAAGTGTCGGGGATCGTCGCGATCATTCTGGTCCTGCTGGTTGTCGCTGTGGTCTTCACCGGTATCGGCGGGCCCCACGGTCCCGGCCGGCACATGCCGTCCTCCGGCGTTACAGAAACCGGCGTGCAACAACGATGATTATGGCACCCGGCGTTCGCAAGTTAGCCCTCACTGCGCATGTCACGTCCTCTGTCGGCACGCTCGGCGCAGTCGCAGGCTTCCTGGCTCTCGCCGTCGCCGGCCTGGCAGCCAAGGATTCGCAGATGGTGCGCGCAGCCTATCTCGCGATGGAGTTGACCGCCTGGTATGTCATCGTCCCGTTGGTTCTCGCCTCATTGGTCACCGGGCTTGTCGTGTCGCTGGGCACCAATTGGGGCCTGTTCCGGCACTACTGGGTCGTGGCGAAGCTTCTGCTGAATATTCTTGTCACCGTCGTCCTGCTGCTTCAGCTGAATCTGATTGGCTATCTGTCAGACATCGCAGCAGAGACGACGTTTTCCAGGGTTGATCTTCGGGAACTGAGGATATCACCTGTGATCCACGCCGCGGGAGGGCTGCTCGTGTTGCTCGTGCCTGCGGCGCTATCGCTATACAAGCCGCGGGGCCTGACCCCGTACGGGTGGCGGAAGCAGCATGAGGGGTCGACGGCTCCGCAGCGTTAGAAGCAGCCGCTCCGTCGACACCCGCGCCCGCCGCATCGGAACAAAGTTTTCGCGCTTCCGTTACGCAGCATGTCATGCATTGCACTCTTGCGGATACTTCGGCGGGCGAAGGCAGCTTTTTTCATCTGCTTCGCTGTCGGTTTGCTTCTGTCTGGAGCGCCAACGCGCTGGACCACGACCATCAATTTCCCAAATCGCCGAGTTCAAGCAGTGGCTTGAGAACCAACGCAAAGTGATCGTTAGGAGGCGCCTGTAGCGCGCTCCTCGAATCGAAGAAAGGACACCCCCATGCATCACCTTAGCCCCGAAATGAAAAGCTGCATCGACGAATGCCTGCGCTGCTATTCCGTGTGCCTTTCGACCGCGATGGGCCACTGCCTGGAACTGGGCGGCCAACACACCGAAAAACAACACTTCACGTTGATGATGGCGTGCGCCGAAATCTGCCGGACATCGGCGCATTTCATGCTCATCGGTTCCGAGCACCACAAGCATACCTGTGACGAATGCGCCGAGATCTGCAACGAATGTGCGGATGACTGCGAGCGCATTGGCGACATGCAGGAATGCGTCGAGGCCTGCCGCAGCTGCGCAGCGAGCTGCCGGAAAATGGCGGCCTAGAAGCCTCGTCTGAGGGCGCCCGGTTCAGACCGCGCGCCTTGGTTGCCGCGATTGTCATCTGAAAAACAGGAACTTGATCAAGGCGGCGATCGCGAGAACGACCAGAGCGAGGAGGATGAAGCCTGCTACGCCCATGCCCCACATGCCGCCCGACATCATCTGGTCCATCATTTTTCGCTCCTATTCCGCGGCCAACTTCAGCCGACCGTCTGCTCTTGGCTCCTCGACCGCACTCCGGCTCGGCAACCGCCAGCCCTTGACGATGCCGTAGACGGCCGGAATCACCACCAGCGTCAGGATCGTTGAAGAAATCATGCCGCCGATCATGGGCACGGCAATCCGCTGCATGACCTCCGATCCGGTGCCCGTGCTCCACAGGATGGGCAGCAAGCCCGCCATAATGGCGACCACCGTCATCATCTTCGGGCGTACGCGCTCGACGGCGCCGAACATGATCGCCTCGTTCAGGTCCATCTTGGTCAAACTCCGCTTCCCGGCCACACATCTGGCCTTCGCCTCGCTCCACGCGTTGTCCAGATAGATCAGCATGATGACCCCGGTTTCGGCGGCCACGCCGGCGAGCGCGATGAAGCCCACCGCGACCGCGACCGACATGTTGAAGCCCAGCCACCACATCATCCAAATGCCGCCGACGATTGCGAATGGCAGCGACAGCATGACGATCAGCGTCTCGGTCAGCGCCCGGAAGTTGAGATAGAGCAGCAGGAAGATCAGCGCGAGCGTCAGCGGCACGACGATTTTCAGCCGTGCCTGGGCACGTTCGAGATATTCGAACTGCCCGCTCCAGGCGACCGAATAACCGGGCGGCAGTTTTACCTCGGCGGCGACGGCCTGTTGCGCCTCGTTGACATAGCCGCCGAGATCACGGCCAGCGATGTCGACGAAGATGTAGACTGCGAGCTGCCCGTTCTCGGTGCGGATCGAGGTCGCGCCGCGCGTGAGTTCGACCTTGGCCACCTCTCCGAGAGGTACGAAGCCGCCGCCAGGCAGTGCGATCTGCACGTCGCGGGCGATCGCACCGGGATCGCTTCTCAGCGCGCGTGGATAGCGCATGGCGACGCCATAGCGTTCGCGGCCTTCGACCGTGGACGTGATCACCTTTGCGCCGAGCGCCATGGAGATCACGTCCTGCACGTCGCCGATCGACAGGCCGTAGCGTCCGAGGGCTGCCCGGTCGGGCACGATGTCGAGATAGTAACCGCCGATCACCCGCTCGGCATAAGCGCTCGACGTGCCCGGCACCGCCCTGAGTACCGCCTCGATCTGGCGCGCGACATTTTCCATCTCGCCGAGGTCGGTGCCGTAGACCTTGACCCCGACGGGCGTGCGTATGCCCGTCGACAGCATGTCGATGCGGGCGCGGATCGGCATCGTCCAGGCATTCGACACACCCGGAAACTGCAGCGCGGTGTCCATCTCGGTTTTCAGACTTTCCGACGTGACCCCTGGCCGCCACTCCGATTTCGGCTTGAGATTGATGATGGTCTCGAACATCTCGGTCGGCGCAGGGTCGGTCGCGGTCTGCGCCCGGCCGGCCTTGCCGAAGACGGATTCCACCTCGGGGAAGGATTTTATAATCCGGTCCTGCATCTGCATCAGTTCGGCCGCCTTCGTGACCGAAATTCCCGGCAAGGTCGTCGGCATGTACATCAACGTTCCCTCGTCGAGGTTCGGCATGAACTCGCTGCCGAGCTGGCGCGCGGGCCAAACCGTCACTCCAAGGGCGACAATGGCGAGCAGGATCGTGAGCGTCTTTGCCCTCAGCACACTGGCAATGATCGGCCGGTAGAGCCCGATAAGCAGCCTGTTGAGCGGATTTCTGTGCTCCGGCACGATGCGGCCGCGCACCAGCATCACCATCAGAGCGGGCACCAGTGTCACCGAGAGCAGCGCTGCGGCCGCCATGGCGAAGGTTTTGGTGAAGGCGAGCGGACCGAACAGACGGCCTTCCTGGCTTTCAAGCGTGAATATCGGCAGGAACGAGACGGTGATGATGAGCAGGCTGAAGAACAGCGCTGGCCCGACCTCGGCTGCAGCCTTGATCAAAACCTCGATGCGGGGCTTGCCCGGAGGCGCCCGTTCCAGGTGCTTGTGCGCGTTCTCGATCATGACGATCGCCGCGTCGATCATCGCCCCGATGGCGATAGCGATGCCACCGAGGCTCATGATATTGGAGCCGAGGCCAAGCAGCTTCATAGCGGCAAAAGCCATCAGGATGCCGACGGGCAGCATGATGATGGCGACCAATGCGCTCCTCACATGAAGCAGGAACACGATGGTGACGAGGGCTACCACGATGCTCTCCTCCACCAGCGTCGACTTCAGAGTCTCGATCGCAGCCTCGATGAGCTTTGAACGATCGTAGACGGGCACGATCTCGGTACCTTCAGGCAGGCTCCTTTCGATCTCAGCGAGACTTTCCTTGGCGTTCTCGATGACGGTGAGCGCGTTCGCGCCGACCCGCTGCAGCACGATGCCGCTCGCGACCTCGCCCTCGCCGTTCAGTTCGGCGATGCCGCGGCGCTCGTCAGGCACAATCTCGACCTTGGCGACGTCGCCGAGCCTGAGCGGCACGCCGCTGACCGACTTCAACGCGATGCTTTCGATGTCGGACGCACTCTTTAGGTAGCCGCGTCCACGCACCATGAATTCGAACTCGGAGATCTCGACCGTGCGGCCGCCCGTGTCCATGTTGCTGGTACGAACCGCTTCGCCGATTTCCGAAAGCGTCACGCCCTGAGCGCGCATCCGCGAGGGATCGATCACGATCGAGTACTGCTTCACGAAACCGCCGACGCTTGCGACCTCGGACACCCCTTCTGCCTTCGAGACTGCGAAGCGGACCACCCAGTCCTGCAGGGAACGGAGTTCCGCGAGGGACAATTCCTTGGCAACGACGGCGTACTGGTAAACCCAGCCGACGCCTGTCGCGTCCGGTCCGAGTGCTGGAGAAACGCCGTCGGGCAGACGGCTGGCGGCCGCGTTCAGATATTCGAGCACCCGGCTCCGCGCCCAATAGGGATCGGTGCCGTCCTCGAAGATCACGTAGACGAAGGATACGCCGAAGAAGGAGAAACCGCGCACCACCTTCGACCGTGGCACGGTCAGCATAGAGGTCGTCAGCGGATAGGTGACCTGGTCCTCGACGACCTGCGGGGCCTGGCCCGGATAATCGGTGAACACGATGACCTGGACGTCGGAGAGGTCCGGTATGGCATCCAGCGGCAAGGTCTTGACCGCATAGACCCCCGCGGCAGCGGCAAGTGCGGTCGCGAAGAATACGAGGATCAGATTTCGGGCCGACCAGGCAATGAGCTTTGCGATCATGGCTGCGCCTCCGCAGGCGTCAGCGCGCTGAGCGCGGCCTTCAGGTTGCTTTCGGCATCGATCAGGAAGTTAGCCGAGACAACGACCTTTTCGCCTTCGGCAAGGCCCTCCATGATCTCGGCCATACCGTCGCCTCGCATACCGATCTTCACGTCGCGCGGCTCAAAGCTGCCTTCGCCCTTGTCGACGATCACAACCTGGCGGTCCCCCGTGTCGATGACGGCGCTGTCGGGCACGGCCACGACAGGATCAGTGCCGCCCGTCGCGATCTCCACCTCGGCATACATGTTGGCAAGCAGCAGCCCCCCGGGATTGGGGAGTTCTATGCGAATCCTCGCGGTCCGGGTCTGCCCCTGGATTTCAGGGTAGATCAGACCGACCTTGCCTTCGAACACCTTGCCCGGAAGGCTGCGGATGCGGACGGTCGCCTTGTCCCCGATACGAACCGAACTCAACTCGTATTCCGGCACATCGGCCATTACCCAGAGGGTCGAAACATCGGCGATCCGGAACAGGGTCTGGCCTGCCTCCGCCATCATGCCGTCGACGGCCAAGCGCTCCAGGACAACGCCGCTGCGGGGCGCCATCAGCGTAACCGAGATCGGCACCTTCTTCGTCTTCTCGATCTCAGCAATCGCTTCCGCAGGGACGCCGAGATTTTCCAGACGCTGTAGGCTGCCTGCGACCGCGCCTCCACGCGCGTCGCCCTTCAGGTCGGCGGCATAAAGCGCACCTGCCGCGGCGATCTCCTTGGCGTAGAACCGCACCAGCGGCTGGCCTTTTTCAATCGCCGTTCCAGTCGTCACGTCAGCCACTTCCTCAAGGAAAGCCTCGGTGCGAGTCGAGACGACGCTGACGCGGCGCTCGTCCAGCGTGACTGTGCCGGGGACCCGGACCGGACGTTTGATCGCGCCTCTGGTGGCCAGCGCTGTCTTCACGCCTGTCCGTTGCAGCTTTCCTGGCGAGACTTTGACGGTCGAGCCGTCATCCGCTTCACCTTCGAAGACGGGAATGTAGTACATCCCCATGGAATCCTTCTTCGGCACAGGAGACGTGTCCGGCAGGCCCATGGGATTGCGGTAGTAGAGGATCTTCCGGTTGCTCGGCGCCACCGCTTCGCCGCCTACCTTCATCTCGGGGCGAAACTCGAAGCTCACATCCTCGCTTGCCAGAACCGCCACGAAATCCCGGCCATCTTCGGTGCGCTTTGGTGTCGACGAATAGGCGGGATCTCCGTCGGGATGGCGGTAGTAGATGACGTGACCAGAGGGAGCCGGATCGGCAGTCGCCGGCTTCGGTTCCGCGTTGAGCGGGCGCCCGATGGTCGTCTCGATCATTTGCACGATGTCCGAGACGGATAGATCATGTTGTCCGGCCGAGTATCCGCCGGCGCCCGCCCCTGCCGTCAATACGGCGAGGGTCAGGAATGAGCCGAACCTTTTCATTGGACGGCCTTGAATTCCAGGCGGCGCTCGACCGTCTCGGTCTCGCCCTGGACCTTGGCGGCAAGCGAGAATCGCCAGCCGCCCGCCATCGTGAGGTTGGTCTTGAGGCGATAGATGCCGGGCTCCTCGGGCGGCAGCGCCTCGACGGGCGTGCTCATCGCCTCCATTCCGTCCGGAGCCATGTCCATTCTGGTGGCGAACACGACGGCGTTGGCCACCGGAGCGCCTGTCCTCTTGTCGAGGAGCCTAACGGCGACGATGGTGCCGCCCCCTTCCTTGATCTCGTTCTCAACGAGCTGGAATTCGTAGTCCTCTTGCGCTGCTTTGGCCGCTTGGGAAGCGACAGTGACGGATGCAAGCGCAAGCATCGCGGTGCGAAATGCGAGTTTCGACTTCATGATCAATGTTTCCGACTGACAGTGTTCCGCGCTTGCGCACGGCGCGAGCATGACAACGTCATGCGAACGGCCCATGCGGCCTTCCTCTGCACGGGTCGCGGCGCTAAACGCGCCTATTTGCCAGTCAGGCTTTGGGTGGTCGCGGGGGCGGTTCGCCGATAAGCGAGGGTAGGATCAGGTCTTTGCCGTTCAGGAAGTCGTCGCCGACCGGCGCAAGGAGAAAGAAGGAGTGCGCTTCGGCAAGCGGGGCGCTGACCATCCCCGACACGCACAAAACGGCCAACGGGCAATCCTTGCCGCAGTCCGGCACCATTGGCTTGCCATCCGGGCAGCAAGGCATGTTGTCTTGCATGATCGATAAAGCTGGCCCGGCGACAGCGGCACTCGAGGGCGAAGCTCCCAAGGGTGCAAAGGCCAGCCCGAATACGGCCAGCAGTAAGAGCATTCTTCCGAAACCGAACAAGTTCGTCATCGACCACATTTTGGCATAGGGAGCCACCGGACGATAGTGTTTCCGGGATTTGTGACCTTCTTGTGAACGGCGCACAAGCCGTTCGCTACAAACGCGATGTCATGGGCGCGGCCCACTGCCGGAGAGTAGAATCGAATCGAATATCGACGCGAGAGATGATAGCATCGTCTTGGATCCTCGGGAGGAGGAGATGCGCGCCATTGCATTTTTTGCCGGCGTGTTGATGGCTACGCCCTCGATGGCGGCGGAGCAACTGGTCTTTTACACTGCCAATTTTCCGGATGCCACCTCGGTTCAGCTCAGCGTCCTGAACAATAGCGTCTCGCAAGATGGCGACTATGACGTTGCCATCGGTTTAGTCGAAACGGACGCGAGCGGCGCCATCAGGTATGAAGATACCGGCAGGCATCGTGCGCGCGTTCGCTGTAATTATCCGGCGTATGTGAGTGTAGGCACGCGAAAATATCCAATGGTGATGCCTCTGAGCCGAGCCTTACATGACGATTGGAAAGAATATCTCTGGATGACATTTTGTGCGGTCCCCTCGTCTTGATACCCGTGAATGTGAGGTCACCGGATCGTCCGATCTTCAACTGATAATAGCGGCTTATACCCCTGATGCGGCCGACCGGGTTTCTGGCCTGACCGTCGCCGTGACAGGTCGCACGGCGCGCGGCGCATCGGCCGGCCGTGTAGCGTTCCGATCGGGACCCTGCGATTGGTAACTTTGTATCCTTGACGCCTGCGTTGGCAGCAGATGGACGTCGACGGTTTCAGATCGGCCCGGGACGGTTGCAGCCCTCTGCGTTTGCCACTCAGGCGTCCTCCAATGCCGCGGCAGTTTGCAGGCGAGTTCATCCGAGATGACGATGCGAGCGTCCGTTAGCTTGCACATCGCCTGAAGCCTGGCGGCCAGATTTACCGAATCGCCGATAACGGTGTATTCGCTATGATGTTCTCCCGGTATGACGCCCCCGATCACGTGGCCGTAGTGAACGCCGATCGCGAAACTGAGGGGTTCCTCGCCGTCGCGCATCCTGATCTCGCTCCACACATCGAGAAAGTTGGACAACTCGACCGCGCATTCGAACGCTCGGAGCGCAGCGGTCGCGAGCGGCAAAGGAAAGCCGAATACAGCCATGACGCCATCGCCGATGAATTTGTCCACGACCCCATCACATCCCGATACCGCCTGCGTCACCCGCCGCCTGTATTCGGTGAGGAGGGATGCTATCTCCTCCAGCGGCATCGTCTCCGAGAGCCTCGTGAAGCCTCGGATATCGACGAACAGTATCGCCGCTTCCTGGCGGCGAAGACCAAGATTCGCACCCTCCGTTGCCAAGCGCTCAGCCGTCTCGGGAGCAAAGAAGCGGGTCAAGTTCGCCCGCTCGCTAGAACTTGCGACCGCTTCTTGCACCAGCCGCCGGATGTCCAATACCAGAACGATCTGGATCGCCGCGACGACGGTGAAAGCCACAAGCCGAACCCCCGCTGCCTGAGTTTCTTCCGAAGAGAGGCGGAAGACGGCTCCAAAACCGTCCTCCCAAATCGGCATCAAGACAACCGCCGAGGAGCCAAGAATAACGATGAGTGCGAAGGCGGCAACCGGCCCCGCGCGCATGCGCATGCTCGCGTGTGAAAGAAGCACAAACGCGATCGCGAGGCTTGGCGTTGCCAGCGCATCGACCAAGGAAGAGGCGGAGTCAAGGAGGTGCTCGGCGGTCAGATAGATGACGAGCGACGCGTCTACTGCAACATAAATCCAGTTTAGCCATGGGCGGAATAACCTCGTAATCACCAGGCCTACAGCTAGAAAGGTGATCGCGGCATAGGCGCTCAGCAGCGTGAGGTGGATCTCGTGATTGACGATATCCGGTTCAAGCGCGACGGAGAGCGCGAACACGAACAAGGCCACGAACCGCCAAAGCGCGGTGCGCAGTTCGTTGCGCTGCTCGACCTCCGAAATGAGAACATCGATCTCCGTTCGAGCGCGATTGCTGGATGTCATAGGTACTCAGCTCGATTTCGAAATTAGGTGAACCTATCGACGTGGACCGCATCCTTGGTTTCGAGGGCCACAGGGGTCATCGATCGTCCCGATAGAACGATCGTAGCGCGGTCGACAGTGCGGCATCCCCAAAAGGATCTTGGCAGCCACTCGCGATGGCGGGCCGACGTTTTCCGACGGCCTGCCATCCACGCACCTCGCCTACTTGATTTCCGTGACCGTGATGCGCCCGTTCACGCGATCGGCTGTGAACTCTATCGCCTGACCCGTTTTGACTTTATCGAGCATGGCGTCCTCCGCGACGACGAACACCATCGTCATAGCGGGCATGTCGAGATTCGCCAGCGGCTCATGTTTGATTGTCAGCTTCTTCTGCTTAGCGTCGATTTTGACGACTTCGCCTTTAACGTATTCCTGTGCGAGCGCGCTCCCGCCGATGGCGAGCGCGAGGGCCAGGGTCGATAGTGCCTTTACCAATAGTTTCATGGCTGCTTCCTTTGCGGGTTTGAGGGTTAGTGAGCGACGCTGATGTCGCCCTTCATGCCGGAATCGTAGTGACCCGGGATCAGGCAGGCGAAGCCGAATTCGCCGGCGTTGGCGAACGTCCAGATGATCTCGCCTCTGGCGCCGGGCGCCAGCCGGATCGAATTGGGATCGGCGTGCTCCATCTCGGGGAATTTCTCCATCAGCGCCTTGTGCTCCATGATCCCGTCATGGACGTCCATGACGAATTCGTGGTCGACTTGGCCCTTGTTGACGAACTCCAGGCGAACGGTCTCGCCCTTCTTCACCTTGAGCACGGCCGGCTGGAACAACATTTTTCCGTCGTCCTTCTCCGACATTGAGATGTTGATGGTCCGCTTTGCCTTGCCAGCCTCGCCAGGGCTGCCGATCGGCATCGTGGCGGCTTTGTCGCCATGGCCTCCAGCGTGGGTTCCACCGGCAAGAGCTGCTCCAGAACTGACCGCCATCAAAACGGTCGCTGCGATTATATGTTTCATGCTGCACTTTCTCTCATGGTTGAGGTTGAGGGGTTTCGGTTCTCATCCCTGTTTGCCGTGACCGCCGTGCGCTGCCGGGGCCATCGTTTTTGCGTCGCCTGATTTCGTCGGAGCGGGGACATCCCCCTTCCACTCGTAAGCCACGGTTCCCTCCGGGTGCTGGTACCAGCCCGGATCGGCATAATCGTTCGAGGCGAGGCCCTCGCGAACCTTCACGACCGAGAACATGCCGCCCATCTCGATGGCGCCGAATTGGCCCCAGCCGGTCATCATCGGGATCGTGTTGTCGGGAAGCGGCATCTCCATCTCGCCCATGTCGGCCATGCCGCGGTCACCCATGGCCATGTAATCGGGCTGGACCCGGCGGATTTTGTCGGTGACTTTTGAGTTGTCGACGCCGATGTACGTGGGCACGTCGTGGCCCATCGCGTTCATTGTGTGGTGCGACTTATGGCAATGGATTGCCCAGTCGCCCTCATATTTGGCTTCGAACTCATATGCCCGCATGGCGCCGACGGGGATGTCGATCGACACCTCCGGCCACCGCGCCTCCGGGCGGACCCAGCCGCCATCGGTGCAGGTCACCTCGAAATCGTAGCCATGCATGTGGATCGGATGATTGGTCATGGTCAGGTTGCCCACCCGGACCCTGACCCGGTCGTTTTTCGCCACTGGAAGATGGCTGATCCCCGGAAAAACGCGGCTGTTCCATGCCCAGAGATTGAAATCCGTCATCTCCATGATGCGCGGGACGTACGACCCCGGTTCGATGTCGAAGGCGTTCAGCAGGAATACGAAATCGCGGTCCACGCGCATGAACTTCGGGTCTTTGGGATGAATGACGAAGAAGCCCATCATGCCCATGGCCATCTGGACCATTTCGTCGGCGTGCGGGTGGTACATGAATGTGCCGCTCTTCACGAGGTCGAACTCGTAGACGAAGGTCTTGCCGGGCGGGATGCCGGGCTGGGTTAGACCGGTCACTCCGTCCATGCCGTTGGGCAGGATCATGCCGTGCCAATGGATCGTCGTGTGCTCCGGCAGTTTGTTTGTTACGAAGATGCGGACTCGATCGCCCTCGACCGCCTCTATGGTCGGGCCGGGCGATTGACCATTGTAGCCCCAGAGATAGGCAGTCATGCCGGGCGACATCTCGCGCTCGACCGGCTCGGCCACGAGGTGGAACTCCTTCACGCCGTTGTTCATGCGATGCGGAAGGGTCCAGCCGTTGAGCGTCACGACCGGCTGGTAGTCCGGTCCGCTCGTTGGGAAGATCGGAGGCTGCATGTCGGGGGACTCCATGATTGCAGCGTCGGGCAGCCCCATCGCGGACGTTTTGGTCCATGCAGTGGCGCCGGCGAGCAGGGCTCCCGCGCCAAGCAATTGACGTCTTGAAAGCATTTTCTTCTCCTTGAGGTTCAGTGGCCTTCGGCGCCCGCTTCGGCTGCTGCCGGTGCGTCGCCGCCGCCGGGCGAGCCTGCGCCGCCACCGTGGATGGCGGTCCCGAGATTGACGTCGGCCAGCCAGAAATTGCGCTTGGCGTTGAGGGAAAGCATGATCGAGCTGATTTTCGCGCGTGTGTCCGCCAGCAGCTCGAACGTGTTGGTGATCATGCCGTTGTAGGTGAGGAGCGACTCCGCCTCGATCTTTGTTCGCAGCGGCACGACATTGTTCCGATAGTGCCGAGCAATGTCGTAGGTCGAACGGTAGGCGTCATAGGCCGATCTAGCCTCCGACCGGATGTTGACCGCCTTTTCCGCCATCCGGTTTGCAGCTTGCATATAGGCAAGCTCGGCCTTGCGCATGCGTGCCTTGCCGGTGTCGAAGATCGGAATGACGAATTCGAGCTCGAGAGTGGGTGAGACACTCGTCTCCGTTCCGCCCTCCTCCGCCTCCTCGCGTTCCACCTCCACGCCGGAAAGCAGTTCCAGATCGCTGACGTAGCGCGTCGCCTCGGTCAGACCGTAGGATTTCGCCAGCGCCTCCAGCTCGAGTTTCGCGATCTCAAGGTCGACGCGATTTTTTAGTGCCTCCGCCTCGATCGCGCGTTTGGCCTTGGCGCCTTTGGGCAAGGCTGGAAGCATATTGGGAACCGAGTAATCGACGTCCGGCCCCCATAGACCCATCAGACGGGTGAGTTCTTCCTTGGCGGTGCGGGCGGCGAGCCGCGCCTCCGCCGCCTGACCGGTGATTTCGGCATAGAAGACGTGTTCGCGGGCTTGGCCGGTCTTTGTGAAGGCGCCCGTCTCTCCAAGCCTTTGAGCGAGTTCGGAGGCAGCATCGGCGGCGGCTTGCGCCTTGTTCAGATAGGAAACGCTCTCCCAGGCCGAGACAGCATTGATCCAGGCCCGCCGCGTGTCCGCGGCCAGTCGCAGCGTTTCTTCGGCGGCGCGAAGCTGCGCCTGACGGAAACGTGCATCTGCGACTGCGACGCGCCCCTTATGGGTCGCCAGCGCAAGGATGTTGCTGACCACCGCTCCTTCAATAGTCCGCACAGGATCGACGCCGATCATGCCGATCGAGATTGTCGGATTGACGAACATTGTTTCCTGCCACATGTCGGCCGCCGACAGGCCGATCTCGGCGTAGGCGGCCTGCAGGGCCTTGTTGTTGAGCAAGGCGACCTGCACCGCGGTATCCGGACCGATCGTCTTCTTCTGGACGAGGCGCTTCACGCGCTCCGAGACCGTCCGCGCATCCACTCTGGACTGCACCCATACGGTTTGCTTGCCGGTCACGGATTCGGCACGTGCCGCGACTGTCGTGAAGCCGGCCATGGGGGCTGAGATGCCATCGAGGGCGGCGCTGGTCGTGCATCCGGCAGCGATCAGCGGGATCGTTACCACCGCAGCCATGGTCAAGGGCCGGCGCTTCATGATCCGGCTCCCGGGTTCGCAGAGGAGCGTTCTTCATTGAGACGCCGCCAATTCTGCGGGTCGACTGGCTCCCGGTGGCGATAATCGACGACGGCCGGGTGGTAGTGCGTATCACGGACGCCCATTGCTGGATCGGCCGGATTGAAGGCGGGAAGGATGTCCGGCGGCGTGGTTGCCGCACATCCTGCAATTAACAGCGATGCGAGCATCGCGAAGCTTGCGATTTTCATTGTAGACCTGAAGCTTGACGTATGCGTTTGGCCGCGCGGGAACGGATTCCCGACGCTGCGCGCGAACGCCCCGAAAGGGCGCGTCAGTTCAGATGTTTGGGTGGCCTTATGAGCGCTGTGTATTCGCCAAGCGGCAAAGTGACGGCAACGACGGGCGCAAAGCAGCGGGAGACAACATGCTCCAAGTCAGGGCAGTCGACCGGCACCGCATTTGCCGGCGCGCAATGGACTTCACACCTCTTGTCAGAGGATTGCTTGTCGCCGTGATGATGCTCTGACGTGTCCGCGTCGTCCGCCGTTGCGCCGTGATGGCCCATATCGTGTGCGGGTGTCTCGGCCTGGAGATCCACCCCGGCCTGAATATCCGCCCCGGCATGAAAACCCGTGGCATTGGCTGCAGCGAACAGACCAGGCTGAAGAGCCGACATGACCAGGAACACGACCGCCAGCATTGCTCGGAGCGGTATGCTTCCTAGGATCGTAGTTCGACCAAGAGTCCTCATCGCACCCTTCCGACAATTGTTCGTCTGATTTGTCAAGGTCGCCGCGGCCGCTTTGTTGCATTGCAACCAAAAGTGAACGCAACGCCTGCTGCGATGTCCGCGATTTCGATTTCACATCAGGCCCAGCACCGCTCCGGCGATAACCAGATAACGCGAAACCTTCGCGACGCCGACGATTGCGACAAAGCTCCATAGCGGCTCGCGCAAAGCCCCAGCGACCACGGTCAGCGGGTCGCCGACGATCGGCATCCAGCTTAACAAGAGCGACCATCTACCATAACGGCGATACCAGTTCGTGGCGCGGTCGAGCGTCGCTGGGCGCAGCGGAAACCAGGGCCTGTCCCGGAAGCGTTCGATCCCTCGACCAAGACCCCAGTTCACCACAGAACCCAGGACGTTGCCCAGGCTGGCGACAAGAACCAGCATTGCGGGCGAGAAGGAATCCATGGCGAGGAGCCCTGCAAGGGCGGCCTCCGACTGCGCCGGGAGAATGGTCGCCGCAGCGAAGGCAATAGCAAACAGGCCGCCGTAGATGGCAAGGATATCCATCTACGTTTCGCCTTGCGGAGCGGGCTTCAGGGTTGCACATCGATTACGACCATCAGTCCGCCACCGCCCTTCTCTTCGACATTGTTGTTGGTCGTATGATGCCCGATATGGCAATGGATCAGCCATTTTCCGGGCCGACGTGCCTGCCAGACGACATCGTAGCGTTGCCCTGGTCCGACGTTGACTGTGTCGGCAAGGAATCGTGCCGACTGCGGGATAGTCTCGCCGTCGCGGGCGACAACTTCGAATGGACCGCCGTGGATGTGCATCGGGTGGATAAACCCATTATTGGTGCCGATGAAGCGCACTTTCAGAGTTTCGCCGACCTTCATCCTGATCGTGTCCGTCGAAGGATAGGCGCGGCCGTTGATGGTGAAATAATTCGGCTGCCCGCCGTCCATCGGCATCGACGGAAAAGTCAGGCCCTCCCGCATCAGCCATTCCTGAAGCTGGATAACATAGTCGTGGTCTGCCGCAATCTCATCCTGGGGATTGGCGGGATCGATGATGAGTGCGCCGTAGAGTCCGAGCGCCTGCTGGCGATCGACATGGTCATGCGAGTGATAGAAGTAGGTTCCCGATTGCCCTGCCGTAAATTCGTATCGGTAGCTGCCGCCGGGCGGGATCGGCTCCTGCGTGATCTCGGCCGGGCCGTCCATTTCGTTCGGCAGGATCAACCCGTGCCAATGGATGGTCGTACTCTCCGGCAGGCGATTCGTCACATTGATGCGCACACGGTCGCCTTGCCGGATATGCAGCCGCGGGCCGGGAACCTGCCCGTTGATCGCATAGGCGTCGACTTTCACGTTCGCCAGGATCGCCCAGCGGATGACCGAGGTTTCCAGGTCGAACACCTTTACCCCGTTCTCCATCCTGGCTTCCAGTTCCCGGTCGCCGCGAACCTCCAGACCATGGCTGGCCGTGATCAGGCGAGGATGCACGGCGGCCATGTCCAGCATCGCTGCAGCCGGCGTGTCGCGGTCCATGATCATGCCGGGCGGCATAATGGCGCCGCCTACGTCTCGCGCGCTGAGGGCGAGGTTCACCCAGTTGGCCGGAGCGATCATGCCGAGCGCCAGCGCGAGTACGGACACGCCGCCGAAGGCCGCGAGTTGCGGCACAGTTGCATCCGGTTCCATACCGTCGTGACCGCCATGCGAACCACGCGACCCTCCTCCCCCATCGCCGTGGGAGGAGCCATGGCCGGATCCATGATGGCCAGGCCCGGGATTGCCGCCTGGGTTGGCATGTCTGGGCTTGGCTTGTTCATCGAGGCGCGCGTAAGCGTGGTGCCCCACCATCCCGGCTTTCGCGCCGCTATGTGCGTGCTCGCGCCTGCCTCCCCTTGCCTTGTCGAACTCCGGTTCGCGTTCGGTCATCAGCCCGTGCTTCAGTCCACGGGCCACCATCCATACGTTGGCGGGATATGCGGTGACGAATCCAACGATCACGCCGAACGACATCACGCCCCAGAACAGGAGCTCGGTCGGTTCCATGGCCCGCATGTCGCTGCCCATCATCAGGAAGCTCATGATCGGCGCCATGCCCGCCATCATGAAATTCATGCTGATGAATTCCGGCATGAAGCTCTTGCGGACATTGTCCCAGTAGGTGCCGCCCATCATCGATTTCATGAACAGCGACTGGAAGATGAACAGGCCGAATGCGAAACCGGCAACGTACTCGACAACAAGATCGATCCACATCGGCAGCCCAAGAGCGGCGGTGATTGCCGCCGCGAGGATGATGCCGGTGGCGTCTCCGGCGACACAGTGGATCGTCGAGCCGACGCCTTGCTTCCAGAGCGGTTTGGTGAACGCCTCATGTTCGCCTGGCCGAGGCTCCTTGTCGGCCAGCACGTAAATCAGCAGTCCCAGCGGCCCCATATAAAGCGTGACCAGGATGAAACCCCATTTCATCACCACGGGTTCGGGGTTGTTGCGGAACTGGTCCCACGCAACATAGGCCGTGCTCAGGCCCGCCAGAACGAACCAGACTGCGAGGAAGTAGTCGACGGGCTGTACGAACATTGCAGGATTCCTGTCGATTGTCGTCAATGTCACCTAGTCCGGCATCGGGTGAAGTCGATGCCTTGCCTACTGCCGTTTCTCCCTGAACTTGGCGTGGCAGTTCGTGCAGTTCTGCAGCATCAGATGGAATACGTGTTCGGCTGGGATCTTCGAAGGATCGGAATCGGCCGCGCCGCCAGCCCGTTTTCCGAGCAGGCTGCTGCCCATTGCCATTCCGGGTTTCATCCTCATGGCTTCCGTAATGCCTTCGGGCGCATCGTCAGCCGCATCTGACAGCGCCGCAGCCAGGCTTTCGAGATGGCGAGCGAGCGCGGCGAATTCTTCTTGGGACTGACCGATATCCGCCTTAGCGGCCGAGGGTTCACCAAGCGAGTCCGCTGGAAATGCGTCTACCATGGCACTTCCGGACCGGCGGCGAATGGTTTCGGTTGCCGCCTTGAAGGCTGCGGCATCGTAGGCCACCTTGCCGGCAAAAATTTCGGAGATGGTCTTGGCGGCGCTCGCCATCGCCTTCATCGACGCCTGGCGCTCGGCGACGACTGGGGCGACGGCTGTCTTCGGGAGCGCCGTCCCGGCGGCGATCCCGGCGATAACAAGGACTGCTGCAATGATGGGGACGCGCCTCACTGAACCGTGCCGTGTCCAGCAAGCCCGTCGATGATCGGGCAATCAGGTCGGTCATCGCCGTTGCAATGGTTGGCCAGATGCCGAAGCATGTCCCGCAGTCCGGCGAGTTCCGCAAGTTTCCGGTCTATTTCAGCGAGCTTGGCTTCCGCTATGGCCTTCACATCCGCGCTCTCGCGCTCCTTGTCGCGGTAGAGCGAAAGGAGCTGTCGGCATTCCTCCACAGAGAAGCCAAGGCTTCGGGACCGCTGCAGGAAGCGCAGGCGATGCACGTCGGCCGTCGAATAATCCCTGTACCCGTTGTCGGCACGATCAGGCCTAAGAAGACCGATGTCTTCGTAGTATCGGATGGTCTTCGGCGGCAGGCCGGACTTTTCTGCGGCGGTTCCTATGTTCATGGTCTGACCTCAAAGCTTCAGAGAACGAAGTCGCAGCGCGTTTCCGATCACGGAAACGGACGAAAGGCTCATTGCCGCTGCGGCGATCATCGGCGACAGCAGCGTGCCGAAGACCGGGTAGAGGACACCGGCCGCCACTGGCACGCCGAGCGCGTTGTAGACGAAGGCGAAGAACAGGTTCTGCTTGATATTGCGGATCGTCGCCTGCGACAGCCGCCGCGCCCGGACGATGCCGTTGAGGTCGCCCTTGACCAGCGTGATGCCGGCGCTCTCGACCGCCACGTCGGCGCCGGTTCCCATCGCGATGCCGACATCGGCCGCCGCCAGCGCCGGTGCGTCGTTGACGCCGTCGCCGGCCATCGCGACGCCCGCGCCCTTCGCATGCAGTTCGTCGATCAGCGCCTTCTTGCTCTCCGGCAGCATGTCGGCCCGCACCTCGTCGATGCCAAGCTTCGCCGCCACCGCCTTCGCGGTGCGCTCGTTGTCGCCCGTCGCCATAATGATCCTGAGCCCGCTGTCGTGCAGCGCGCGGATCGCTTCCACCGTTGTCGCCTTGATCGGATCGGCGACGGCGACGAAACCGGCAAGCCTGCCGTCGGCCGCGACGAACATCACCGTCTTGCCGTCGGAACGCAGCGCGTCGGCACGCTCCTTCGCCACCTCCAGGCCGATGCCCAGATCGTCCATCAGCGCCTGATTGCCGAGCGAAACGGCGCGGCCCTTGACCGTTCCCGTGACGCCCTTGCCCGTGACGGCCTCGAAATCCGCTGCGTCTTCGACGGTCGCGCCGCGCTCCCGCGCACCATCGACGATCGCCTCGGCAAGCGGGTGCTCCGAACCCTTCTCGAGGCTGGCGGCAAGGCCGAGAAGTTCGGCCTCGTCAAAGCCATCGAACCCGACGACGTCGGTCAACTTGGGCTTGCCCTCGGTCAGCGTGCCGGTCTTGTCGACGATCAGCGTGTCGACCTTGGAGAAGCGCTCCAGCGCTTCGGCCTCCTTGATCAGCACGCCAGCCTGCGCGCCGCGTCCCGTGGCGGTCATAATCGACATTGGCGTCGCCAACCCAAGCGCGCAGGGACAGGCGATGATCAGCACCGAGACGGCCGAAACGATGGCGAAGACCATGCTCGGCTGAGGCCCATAGATGGCCCAGACGATGAAGGCGACGATGGCGACCAGAACGACAGTAGGCACGAAGTAATAGGAGACGCGGTCGGCAAGTCCCTGGATGGGCGCTCTGCTGCGCTGCGCCTTGGCAACCATTTCGACGATGCGCGACAGCATCGTATCGGCGCCGACCTTTTCGGCGCGCATAACGAGCGTTCCGTTCTTGTTGAGCGTGCCGCCGGTCACAAAGTCGCCTTGCGTCTTCTCGACGGGGACAGGTTCGCCGCTCAGCATCGATTCGTCGACCGAGGAGCGGCCTTCGAGCACCGTGCCGTCGACCGGCACACTGTCGCCGGGCCGCACGCGGAGCCGCTCGCCGGCCTGCACTTCCTCGAGCGGCACATCCGTCTCAGAACCGTCCGCCCCGATCCGCCGTGCCGTCTTCGGCGCCAGGTCGAGCAGTGCGCGGATGGCGGAACCAGTGCGCTCCCTTGCCTTCAGTTCCAGCACCTGGCCGAGAAAGACCAGCGCGACGATTACTGCGGCTGCCTCGAAATAGACCGGAACCGTGCCACCGTGGCCGCGAAACTGGTGCGGGAAGATATCCGGGAACAACGTCGCCACGACGCTGTAGACATAGGCGGTGCCGACGCCGATCGAGATCAGCGTCCACATGTTCGGACTGCGGTTGACGATCGACTCCCAGCCGCGATGGAAGAAGGGGATCGCCGCCCAGAGCACCACCGGGGTCGCCAGCGCCAACTCAATCCAGGCTGCCGGATGTTCGCCGAGCCAGTCGCGGAACGGCAAGCCCAGCATCGGTCCCATGGTGATCAGAAGCAGCGGGATCGACAGGACGGCACTTACCCAAAAGCGGCGGGTGAAGTCGACGAGTTCCGGATTGGGACCTTCGTCGCCGGTCGGCACGCCCATCGGCTCCAGCGCCATGCCGCAGATCGGGCAGGAGCCGGGCTTGTCGCGGACAATCTCGGGATGCATCGGGCAAGTATATTGCGTGCCCTTCGGCATCGGCTCCGGCGCTGGCTGGCCGCTCAGATATTTCTGAGGATCGGCCTCGAACTTGGCTTTGCACCCGGCGGAGCAGAAGTAAAAACCCTTGCCCTCATGCCGCACGAAATGCTTCGCCGTGGCGCGCTCGACTTTCATCCCGCAAACCGGATCGGTCGCATTCAGAAAGGCTTCTGGCTCCTTCTGGAACTTGGTCCGGCAGCCTTCCGAACAGAAATGATAGCTGTGGCCGCCCAAGGTCGCTGACGGCTTTCCCGCCGCTGGATCGACTGTCATGCCGCACACTGGATCGCGAGTGACGACGATTGAGGCAGCGGCCGGCGCGTGCGAGGAACAGCACGAGCCATGCGATGCGTCGGTGTGGGTGGCATCATCGTGACGGTCGATCATGGGGCACTCCTAAATGGGCAACTCCCCTTCCACCTACGGTTTCCAGTTACTGGAAGGTCAAGTGGCTTTCTGCAAAATGATCGCTTACTTCCGCCGCGATATGGCCAGCGTGTCCCCCTGTGGGCTGCCGCAGGATGAGATGGGCGCCCCTTCACCTGCCGCCAGGGCCTTGGCCACTATGCCGCCGACAAGAAAAATTGGACGATTGGTGTGCGCTTAATCGCCGGCGCTAGGCGGCGGCTCTGACAGGCTCGAAATTTATATCGAGAACCGCCTCGAGCTGCCGGTCCATGAAACGCTCCGGTATGCTCTTTACCAGCAAGTTGCGTAGCGGGACGACAAGCGGGTTCTTCGATTGCGCAACTTTGGCATAGAGGCGTGATTCAGCCGCGACCCTATGTGCCCTGTCGAGACGGCGTTTGTCATACTCGCGGATGGCCCGGTCGGCCGGAAGTCGCCCGAACAACGCAGCAAGAACGGCCGCGTCTTCCATGGCAAGTCCGGCGCCTTGTCCCAGATCGGGCGTCACGGCATGCGCGGCGTCGCCAAGCAAAACCGCTCTTCCGCGCGTGAACGAGGGCATTGGATCGAGATCAAGAATGTCCGTCCAGATCAGCGAGTCCTCCGCGGTCCGATCAAGGACCTCCGGGATTGGCTCGTGAAATCCGGAAAACATCGCCTGCACTTCTGCAAGATCGGCCCGAGCCAGCCTGGGGTCGTCCCGTTGGTCTGCGCCACAGCAGGCAAACCAGTAGACCCTTTCGCCGGGGATCGCGGCCAGACCGATGCGTTTTCCGGCCCCCCAGCTTTCGGTAAGACGCGCCGGGTCCATTCCTTGCAGGAAACCGGGCGCGATCGCGCGCCAGCAAGCGTAGCGAGCGAAATGCTCGCGCGATTGGGGAAACAACGCTCTACGAACCGCGGAGTGAATGCCATCGCAAGCGAGCACCAGCTCGCTTTCCACGATCTCCCCATTCGCAAAGCGCAGGGCGATGTTGTCGCCAACCTGCCGAGCATCCACGCATTCCATTTCGGTGCGGATGATAGAACGTGGTAGTTCCGAAAGAAGGGCCTTGTGGAGATCGCCACGATGCAGCACGGCCATGCTGAGGTGACCATATTTCTGACTGAAGCGCTGAAAATCCGTGGATTGGAGAACTTGTCCCTTGTCGTCGAGAAGATCGAGCCTGTGTATTGGCTGCGCCTCGGCCACAACCGCTTCGTAGAGTTCGAGCGTACGAAGGGCACGAAGCGCATTGGCGCTGAGACTGAGACCCGCACCCAGAGGTTTCAGTTCGCTCGCCTGCTCGTAAATCTCGGTCTCCCATCCGAGGAGTCGCAGGCCCTTGGCAACTGCAAGTCCGGCGATGCCTGCACCAATGATGACTGCGCGCATGTTCACGCTCCCTTTCGCCTTTGCCACGCGGCAAAACACTTTGCGAGACCAAAGTGTTCCCGGCGGAGACTGAGGAAGCACAGCTAGCGCCATATCCAATTACACTCGAAGGGAGGTCTGCAGTGTGGCGTACCACGCCCTGAGAGCTTTGACGGTAGCGTCTGGATTCGCGAAACCGTGTGACAGGCGTTAAATAACTTCACATGGACAGGAATATGAGCCAGACGCAGAGTTCCGTCGGCGCTTCGGCTACGGTGGCATTCATCGATCTTGCGGGCTTTAGCGCCATCGCGGACGTTTATGGAGATGCAGCGGCAATCGATGTGCTCGAGATTTTCGAGAGCATGGTCCGCGAGGCGCTTGCTGGCTACGAGCCTCCGATCAAGTGGATCGGGGATGAAGCGATGCTCTCGTTTCCGGAGCCGGAGTTAGCGATCCAGGCGCTTGGAACGCTGTTGCAGGCATGCCGGGAAGAACCGCGCCTCCCGCTCACCCGGTCGGCGCTGAATCATGGACCGGTCATCCGCAGGGCAGGTGATCTGTTTGGATCGACCGTCAACATAGCGGCACGTATTGCTGCGCTTGCGTCCCCCGGTCAATTGCTTGCGACTCAACCCATTGCCGACGCCGCTGCCGCCAAAGGCATCTTGGTGCGGTATCTCGGAGAGGTGGCGCTGCGGTCGGTAGCTGATGAAATCCCTCTTTACGAGATCGAACTTGCTCCCTCGCCTGACCCGGCCTGGATCGATCCAGTGTGCAAGATGCATGCTCCTTATGCATCCTATCGACGGGCCGCCCCAGGAGGGCCATGGTTTTGTTCGCCGCGTTGTGAAGAGGCATATCGGAAGTCGCCGCAGACCTATCCACTGGCTCGATGACACGGCTCCCCTAGCTGCCCTGGCGCCCCCTCTCAGTCCATACTCATTGCGCAGGTGAGATATGCTACGGTGCCGGAAGTCGCCGCAGCATGATCCGCTGCCACAAGTGGCACATTGGTGCCGATGAAGCGCACTGTCAGAGTTTCGCCGATTTTCATCCTGATCGTGTCCGTCGAAGGATAGGCGCGGCCGTTGATGGTGAAATAATTCGGCTGTTCGCCGGCGGAAACCACGCGATAATCCTTCCAACTGCTGGAAGTTCAAGAGTTGCCGTCCAGCCATGGCCGATCGGTCGTTTCCAAGAAGTCACGGAGAATGGGTTCCATGGGCGTTCTCTGCTGCTTGACTCTCAGCCTTTTTCGCGGCAGGTTTCGATCAATAGGTCAGACCAATTTACCGATCCGGGATCAGCCAGATAATTCCGTTGAAGTAGAACTGGGTAACAATGCCGATCCAGGCCGTTGAACCGCGTCGTCTTTACCGACAGATCGCCGATCAGCTCAGGCAGTTGATCGACGCGGGCGAGTTCGCAGTCGGCGATCGGCTGCCGACCGAGCGCGAGCTGGCCGATCAGCTTGGCATCTCCCGCCCGACCGTCCGTGAAGCGCTGATCGCGCTCGAGGTCGAGGGGCGCATACGCATTCGCGTCGGCTCGGGCATCTACGTCACCGAACCGCCGCGTGCCGAAATTTTGACGGCAGAAATGGATGAGGGCCCGTTCGAGCTTTTGCGGGCACGCGAGTTCATCGAAGGGGCGTTCGCCGCCGAAGCCGCCCTCCATGCTCGGCCGATCGACATCGAACATATGGACGACGTGCTGCGCCGCATGGAGGACATACCTCGCCCGACCAGGATGACGATCGCGCTCGACCGCGAATTCCATACGATGGTGGCGGGCATTCTCGGAAACGCCGTTCTGGTGCGCTGCATCGGCGAGCTCTTCGATCAGCGCATGAACCCATATTTCGAACGCCTGTCGAGCTATTTCGAGAACAGGGAGTCCTGGCGGGCTGCCGCGGAGGAGCATCGCGCGGTGCGCGACGCGATCGCGGCGCGCGACCCTGAACGGGCCAAGGCCGCGATGCAGGAACATCTGCGTCAGTCGCAACTGAGATTCTCACGCAATTTCGGTGAGAAATCCGCGGCCAGGGAGGTCGCGGGATAGGAGTCCGCCGACCGGGAGGGTCCTGTCGGCACCGTCAATCCATTCACAGGGAGGAATATGATGTTGAGGAAATACGCCGTTCTGCTCGGCACGATCGCTGCAATCGCTCTGCCCATGGCTTCGGCCTCTGCGCAAACCGCGCTGAAATGGGCCCATGTCTACGAAACGTCCGAACCCTTCCACACCGAGTCGGTATGGGCGGCGGAAGAGATCAAAAAGCGCACCGACGGCCGCTATACGATCGACGTCTTCCCGGCTTCGCAACTCGGCAAGGAAGCCGACATCAACCAGGGGCTGACCCTCGGCACGGTCGACATCATCATCTCCGGATCGAGCTTCGCCGCCCGCGAATACCCGCCGATCGGCGTGACCTACTTCCCGTTCACTTTCCGCGACGCGGATCACCTGCTCGCTTACACCAAGAGCGACAAATACAAGGAGTTGACCGCCGGCTTCGAAGAGGCCTCCGGCCATCACATCACCGCGACCACCTACTACGGCACGCGTCACACGACCTCCAACCGGCCCATCGAGAAATGCGCCGACATGCAGGGCCTGAAGATCCGCGTGCCCGATGTGCCGGCCTATCTCGCCATGCCGCGCGCCTGCGGCGCCAACACCGCGCCGATCGCCTTCGCCGAGGTCTATCTCGCCTTGCAGCAGGGCACGGTGGAAGCGCAGGAAAACCCACTGACGACGATCGACGCCAAGAAGTTCTACGAAGTGCAAAAGCACATTATCCTGACCGGGCACATCGTCGATCATCTCAACACGATCGTGTCGCAATCGCGCTGGTCGCAATTGTCGGACGAGGACAAGGCGATCTTCACCGAGGTGATGCAGGAAGCCGCCGCGCGAGCGACAAAGATCATCGTCGATCGCGAGAAGGCGCTGGTTGAAACCTTCAAGGAGCGCGGTCTCACCGTCACCGAAGTCGATCGCGCCGATTTCGAAAAGAACGTGATGGAGAAGGTGACGTTCGACGAGTTCGGCTACCGCAAGGAGGATTGGGAGGCGATCCGCGCCGTCAAATAACCCGCATCGATCCGGGCCCGGCGCGACAAGCGCGTCGGGTCTGTCGAGCCCGCTGTCCAACAGTGCCCGGAGCTTGCCGATGACCCAAGAGGTCCACACCCAGGTTACCCCAGAAGAACTGGCGCATGCCTTCGAGGAAGAAGCGCCGCCCATCGATCTGTCGCGATACGCGGTGGAGGACTGGGTCACGCTCGCCGTGTTCTGGGGCATGTCGTTCTGCGTGTTCCTGCAGTTCTTTACGCGCTACGTCATGAACAACAGTTTTGCCTGGACCGAGGAGATCGCCATCAACTGCCTCGTCGTCGTGGTCTTCCTGGGCTCGGTCATGTGCACGCGCACCACGCGCCACATCCACGTCGACGTGCTCTATCACTATCTCCCCGCTGGGGCCGGGCGCTACCTGGCGCTCGCGGTCAATGTGATTACCATTTGCTTCTTCGCCTACATGTCCTGGCTCCTCTGGCGCTATGTCGGGATCGTCCACCGCGAGCGGATGGTCACCATCAACCTGCCGCGCAACGTCGTCTTCTACGCCGTCTTCGCCGGTTTCGTGCTGATGATGCTGCGCGCCATCCAGGTCTTCATCGGCAACATTCGCCGTGGCTACTCGGCGCTGGAGCGCCCCGCCGCGTTCGACGGATTGGGGGAATAGGCCATGCTGCTTCTGATCGGAGCCTTTCTCGTCCTGATGCTGGTCGGCGTGCCTGTCGCTGTGTCGATGGCGGTGTCGTCGCTGCTCTATCTCGTCTTCTATGGCGTAGCGCCCGACATCATCGCCGCGCAGCGCATGATCGCCGGTGTCGAGAGCTTTCCGCTGCTTGCCGTGCCGTTCTTCATCTTCGCCGGCAACCTCATGAACATCGCCGGTGTCACCGGGAGGATCTATTCCTTCGCGCTGGCGCTTGTCGGCTGGATGAAGGGCGGCCTAGCGCAGGTGAACATCATCGGATCGGTGGTCTTCGCCGGCATGTCGGGAGCAGCCCTTGCCGATGCCGCCGGCATCGGCACCATCGAGATCAAGGCGATGAAGGACCACGGCTATCCCGTCGAGGCGGCGGTCGGCGTCACCGCCGCCTCCTCGACGCTCGGCCCGATCTTCCCGCCGTCGCTGCCCTTCGTCATCTACGGCATGATGGCCAACGTCTCGATCGGCGCGCTGTTCATGGCCGGCATCCTGCCCGGCGTCGTCATGACGGCGCTGATGATGGTGACGGTCGCGATCTTCGCCCACCGCCGGGGCTGGGGTTCGGACACGCCGTTCAAACTGAACCGGCTCGCCGCCGCCTCGATCGAGGTCGCCGTCGTGTGCTGCTTTCCGCTGGCGGTCTATGTCCTTGTCCAGATGGGACTGTCGCTCAACATCGCCGTTGGCATCGTGCTCGTCGTCCTGATCGCCTGCGACTGGTATTTCGACTTTTCCGCCGTCATGGCGCTGATGACACCGATCATCCTGATCGGCGGCATGACCATGGGCTGGTTCACCCCGACCGAAGCGGCCATGGCCGCCGTCATCTGGTCGTTGTTTCTCGGGCTCGTGCGCTATCGCACGATGACACTCGCAGCCTTGGCCAAGGCCAGTTTCGATACGATCGAGACGACCGCGTCGGTCCTTTTCATCGTCACCGCAGCGTCGATCTTCGCCTGGTTGCTCACGGTCAGCCAGGCGGCGCAGCTGTTCTCGGTCTTCATCACATCGCTGACCGAAAACAAATGGGTGTTCCTGATCCTGGTCAACATCCTGATGCTGGTAGTCGGTTGTTTTCTCGACACGATCGCCGCCATCACGATCCTCGTGCCGATCCTCCTGCCGATCGTGGTCCTCTACGGCATCGACCCTGTGCATTTCGGTCTGATCATGACGCTCAATCTGATGATCGGTCTGCTTCATCCGCCGCTCGGCATGGTGCTGTTCGTCCTCTCGCGGGTCGCCAAGCTGTCGGTCGAGCGTACGACCATGGCAATCCTGCCCTGGCTGGTGCCGTTGATCGTCGCGCTGATCCTGATCACCTTCGTCCCCGCCATCTCGCTGTGGCTGCCGACGCAAATGGGGCTGATCCGTTGATCGACCGTGCAATCGCCGCGACGCTGTTCGGCCCTGAGGATCTGCGCGTCGTCGAGCACCCGCTCGGCCCGCTCGCGCCCGGAATGGTGCGCGTGCGCTTCGGCGCCGGCGGCATCTGCGGTTCCGACCTGCACTATTTCCGCCACGCGCGGACCGGCGATTTTGTCGTCACATCGCCGCTCGTGCTCGGCCACGAGGTCGCCGGTGAGATCGTCGAAATCAACGCGGACGCGCCAGGACTCGCCGTCGGTGATCGCGTGGCGGTCAACCCGTCGCGCTGGTGCGGACAATGCGCCCGATGCGCAGAGGGCCGCGCCAATCTCTGTGAAAACATCTATTTCATGGGCTCGGCGTCGAAAACGCCGCACATGCAAGGCGGTTTTGCCAGCGTGTTCGATGCCACGCCGGCGCAATGCGTCAAGGTTCCGCATGCTGTCGCCTACAAGGCGGCGGCGCTCGCCGAACCGCTCGCCGTCAGCCTGCATGCCGTGGCGCGGGCCGGCGACATTGCCGGCCGCAACGTCATCCTGATCGGCGCCGGCCCCATCGGGCTCCTGACCATGCTCGCCGCCAGGCTCAAGGGTTGTGGCGAGCTCACCGTCGCCGACATAGCCGAGGCGCCGCTCGCCTTCGCCAGCAAACTTGGAGCAAACAGGACGATCAACCTGTTCGGCGGCGACGACGAGCTCAAGGCGCTCGCGGCCGACAAGATGATCGATGTCGCGTTCGAGATTTCAGGCACCGCCGCGGGTCTCGCAGCTGCGATCGCCAGCGTCCGGCGCGGCGGCACGGTGGTTCAGGTCGGCAATCTGCCGGGTGGTCAGATCCCGGTGGCCGCCAATGCGGTGATGGCCAAGGAAATCAATCTGAACGGCACGTTTCGTTTCGGCGCAGAATTCAACGAGGCGGTCGCCCTCATCGTCAGCGGGGATATCGACGTCCTGAAGCTGGTGACCGCCGAACGCCCCCTCTCCTCGGCCTACGAGGCGTTTGCCCTAGCCGCCGACCGCTCGCAGAGCGTCAAGGTGGTGCTGACCGCGGACTGAGCGTTTTCCCGGCGCCTCCCAACTGTATCAACCGTTCCGGTTTCAGCCTGCCGGCCCGGTTTCCTTCCTGTCGGCCTGCTTGCGCGCCCGCGCAAACTGCAGCCCGGCGACGCCGGCGGTCGCAGCCAGCGCCAGGCCGATCGGAATGAGGCTCGAGGGCTGGTCGGCCTTTCTGAGCACCGCCACCACGTCATACCCGACATCCAGCCCGATGCGCTTGGCGTAGGATCCGAAATCGACATTGCTGATCATCAGCGCGTCGCCCGCTTGCGTGATGGTAAGGCCGATGCCGCGCAGCCGCTCCAGCGGCTCGCCCGGCTCGCCGAGCGGCACATTGACCGTCTTGCGGACATCCTCGCCCATGAGGTCGACACCCTCGACGACGAAATTGATGCGGCCATCGGCCGGCGTCTGCGCCACCGCCGGCAGGAACTCGCTTGCCGGCAACTCCTCGTAGGGCGGCGACACCTGGTTGAGCCACCAGTCCGGCCGAAACAGCGTGAAGCAGATGAGCAGCAGCGCCGCGCTTTCCCACAGGCGGCTTTTGGTCACGAACCAGTTCATGGTCGCGGCCGAAAACAGCAATATTGCGATCAGCGACACCGTTGCCACCCAGATCGTCTGCGGCCAAGTGTCGACTCCGATCAGCAGGATCGCCGGATTGAAGATGAAGACGAACGGCAGGATCGCCGTACGCAGCGAATAGAGGGCGCCCTGGAAACCGGTGGCGATCGGATCCTCCTTGGAAATCGCCGCCGCCGCGAACGCGGCCAGCCCGACGGGCGGGGTGATGTCGGCCATGATGCCGAAGTAGAAGACGAACAGGTGGACCGCGATCAGCGGGATTGGCAGTCCGGCCTGCGCGCCGAGATCGACCACGACCGGGGCCATCAGCGTGGCGACCAGAATATAGTTTGCGGTGGTCGGGATGCCCATGCCGAGCACAAGGCTGATCGCGGCGATCAGGATCAGCATCAGGATGACATTGCCGCCGGAAATGAACTCGACGAGTTCCGTCATCATCAGGCCGAGACCGGTCAGCGTGATCGTGCCGACGACGATGCCGGCGGTGGCGGTGGCGATACCGATGCCGATCATGTTGCGGGCGCCGAGCGCCAGCCCGTCGATCAGGTCGTCCCAGGCAGCCCGCACTGAGGCGGCGAGATTTCCTTTGCGGAACAGCGCCATCAGCGGCTTGCGGGTGGCGACAATAGCGAGGATTGAAACGGTCGCCCAGAACGCCGAGAGGCCGGGCGACATCTGCTCGACCATCAGACACCACAGAAGCACGGCGATCGGGATGAGGAAATCGAGCCCGGTCCGCGTGACATCCCAGGCGCGCGGCAGTTCCAGGATTGGCGCGTTCGGATCGTCGAGTGCGAGGTCAGGATAGCGCGAGGAATACCAGACCGAGGCGACGTAGAGAGCGACGCCGGCGAGCGCGAGCAGCGGCGGCGCGGCCCCACCGAAGACAGCCTGGATAGCAACGATGCCGTAATAGACGATACAGACGGCGAGAACGCTGCCGGACAGTCCCAGTCCCATCCGCAGCATCCGTTCTCTTGCCGGCGTCGGACGCTGCGGGATCGTCTTCAGGCCCATCTTGATCGCTTCGAGATGAACCATGTAGAGCAGCGCGATATAAGAGAAGACCGCCGGCAGCAGCGCGTGCTTGACGATCTCCGAATAGGGAATGCCGACATATTCGACCATCAGGAAGGCGGCCGCGCCCATGACCGGCGGCATGATCTGGCCGTTGATCGAGGCTGAAGCCTCGATGGCGCCCGCCTTGACGCCGGAAAGGCCGGTGCGCTTCATCAGCGGGATGGTGAAGATGCCGCCTGAAACCACGTTGGAGACGGATGAGCCGGACACGACGCCGTTGAGGGCCGACGAGACCACGGCGACTTTCGCCGGGCCGCCGCGCAGGTGGCCGAGCAGCGCGATGGAAATCTGCATCATCCAGTTGCCGGCGCCTGCCTTTTCCAGAAGCGTGCCGAACAGGACGAACAGAAAGACGAAGCTCGTCGACACGCCAAGTGCAATCCCGAAGACGCCTTCGGTTGTCAGCCATTGATGGTTGAGAAACTTGGTGAGCGATGCGCCGCGATGCTGAATCACGTCCGGCATGTACTGGCCGGCAAAGGTGTAGAAGATGAAGACACACGCCACGACCACCATCGGAAGGCCGAGCGCACGGCGCGTCGCCTCGAGCAGCAACAGGATGCCAACGGTGCCGGTCACCAGATCGAGCGTGGTCGGCTGGCCCGGCCGTCCGGAAAGCACGACGTAAAAGAGAAAAAGGTAGGCGCCGGCAAATCCGCCGACCACGGCCAGCACCCAGTCGAGCAGCGGCACGTGATCGCGGGGCGAGGATCTCAGCGCCGGATAGGCGAGAAAGGTCAAGAACAGCGCGAAGCCGAGATGGATAGCGCGCGCTTCCGTGTCGTTGAGAATGCCGAAGCCGAACACGAACGGCAAAGGCGAAGCGTACCAGAGCTGGAAAAGCGACCACGCGACTGCAACCCAGAGCAGGATTCGCCCGACCGTGCCAACCGGATGCCGGCCACCCGTGTCGGCCTCCGCGACAAGTTGTTCGAGCTCTTCGAGATCGACGCCGGCCGGTTGTGCCTTCACTTCGCTCATGACGTCGTCTCCTGTTGCGGATGGCCCCGGCGGATCAGCTGGACCCGCCGGACCGTCGTCAGGTCACGAAGCCTACTTCAACCAGCCCTTCTCCTTGAAGTATTTTTCAGCGCCCGGATGCAGCGGCGCGGAATTTCCTTCCGCCACCATCTTGGCGGGATCGAGATTGGCGAAGGCCGGATGCAGCGACTTGAACTCGTCGAAGTTCTCGAACACCGCCTTGGTCAATTGATAGACGCTCTCATCGGGAACCTTGGCCGAAGTGACCAGCGTGGCGAGCACGCCGAAAGTCCCGGTATCGTCGGGATTGTTCGCGTAGAGTCCGCCCGGAATGATCGCCTTGGCGTAGTACGGATTCTCGGCGACAAGCTTGTCCACGACTTCTCCAGTCAACGGCACCAGCTTGGCGGCGCAGGTGGTCGTCGGATCCTGGATGTTCGCTGAAGGATGGCCGACGCCGTAGAAGAACCCGTCGATCTTCCCGTCGCAGAGCGCCGGCCCGTGCTCGTCAGCCTTCAGCTCCGATGCGAGCGAAAAGTCGGCCAACGTCCAGCCCATCGCACCGAGCAGACGCTCCATGGAAGCGCGCGTCCCGGAACCGGGATTGCCGACGTTGAAACGCTTGCCCTTGAAGTCCTCGAATTTCGTCACGCCGGCATTGGGATGCGCCAGCACCGTGAACGGCTCCGGATGGATCGAGAAGACCGCGCGCAGGTCGGTATGGGGGCCACCGTCCTTGAACGATTCCAGTCCCTTGTAGGCGTTGTACTGGACGTCCGACTGGGCCATGCCGAAGTCGAGTTCGCCTTCCTTGATCGTGTTCACGTTGAATGCCGATCCGCCGGTCGATTCGACCGAGCAGCGGATGCCGTGTGTCTTGCGATCCTTGTTGAGCAACCGGCAGATAGCGCCGCCGGCGGCATAGTAGACGCCGGTGACGCCACCGGTCCCGATGGTAACGAAATTCTGCTGCGCCATTGCGCTGGCCGAAAACAGCAGCGCCGCCGACAAGGCGGCGATCTGCGCTCCGAGGCGTGCAGTCCGGGCATGTTTCATCTGGTTCTCCCTTGGTACTTTGCGTGCCGTCGCGGCCGTCCGGTGTTTTGGTGTCAAGGCACGTCGATGCATGCTACGATTGTTGCGCTTTATCAATCAAGGGAAATGCTTGTTACAATGGACAGTCGGGAGATGGGTTTCGACGCGCTTTTGGCGCGCATACTGACCGAACTCCCAAAATTGAGCTCGGAACTGCGCAAGGCGGCGCGTTTCCTGGTCGATCACCCCGACGAGGTGGCGCTGGTGTCCATGCGGGTGCTGGCCTCGAGATCAGAGGTGACACCGACGACCTTCGTGCGACTGGCACGGCGACTGGGTTTTGGCGACTGGGCGGCGCTGCGCAAGCCGTTCGAAGACCGGCTGCGCTCCGGCAAGGCGCCTTTCGCGGCAAGGGCCGATGCGCTTGTCAGGCGCAGGTCGGAGACGATCTTCGCCGAATCGCTGAGGACGACGGTGGCCAATCTGGCGACGGCCGAAGCCGTCAACGGCAGCGAAGAAATCGCAAGGGCCTGCGCGATACTGGAGAAGGCTCAGCGCATACGTGTCGCCGGGTTCCGAAGCTGCCGCGCGCCCGCCCACGCGCTTGTCTATCTCTGCCGGATGTTTCGGCGCGAGATCACGCTGCTCGGCGGCGACGGCGGTGCGATCGAGGCGGAACTCGCAGCGCTTGGAAAGAAGGAAGCGGTCGTCGCGATCGGCTTTTCGCCCTATTCGCGTGAACTCGGGCCCGTGGTGGAGGCTGCGCAACGACACAGCGTTCCGATTGTCGCGATCGTCGACAGCATGGCTGCTCCGATCGCGCGGCATGCGCAGGTTGTCTTGCGATTCTCTACCGACAGCCCGTCCTTCTTCCCGTCGGTAGCCGCAGCCATGGCTATCGTGGAAGCGCTGGCCGCAACGATGCTGGCGCGCAGCGGGCCGGCCGCGGCGGCTCGTGTCAGGGAGACGGAACTGGAGTTACAGGCGTTCGGGGCCTATCTGCCGGAATGAAGAGCGCTGGCTATGCCACCGCGGCGTCTATCGCGTCGCCGAGCCGTTCAACAACCGCGTCGATTGCCGCGGCGTCTATGATGAAGGGCGGCGCCAGCAACACATGATCGCCGCGCACGCCGTCGATCGTGCCCCCTGCGGGATAGACCAGCAGGCCGCGCGCCATCGCCTCGCGCTTGATCTTCGCATTGAGCTTCCGCTTCGGTTCGAAGGGCGCCTTGGTCGAGCGATCCTCGACCAGCTCTACACCCATGAAAAGGCCACGCCCGCGGATGTCGCCGATATGGGCATGGTTGCCGAACCGTTCGCCCAGCCGCCGCGAAAGATGCGCTCCCATCGCCCGGACATTGGCGAGCAGATCGTCGCGATCGATCACCTCCTGGACGGCGAGCGCCGCCGCGCAAGCCATCGGATGGCACATATAGGTGTGGCCGTGCTGGAAGAAGCCGGAGCCTTCGGCGAAAGCGTCGAAGATGCTGCGCGAAAGCAGCACCGCACCGATGGGCTGGTAGCCGCCACCGAGGCCTTTGGCGATCGTCATCAGGTCGGGCGCGACGCCGTCCTGCTCGCAGGCGTGCAGCGTCCCGGTGCGGCCCATGCCGCACATCACCTCATCGAGGATGAGGAGCACACCGTAGCGGTCGCAGATTTCACGGACATGCCTGAAGTAGCCGGGAACCGCGGGCACTGCTCCTGCTGTCGCGCCGACCACAGGTTCCGCGACGAAGGCCATGACAGTGTCCGGACCGAGTTCGAGAATTTTATCCTCGAGCGCCTGGGCGGCGCGCAGTCCGTAGGCCGCCTCGCTCTCACCGGCTTTCTGGTAGCGGTAGGCATAGCACGGGTCGATGTGATGCGTGTCGATCAGCAAAGGGCGGAATTGGGCGCGGCGCCACTCATTGCCCCCGGCAGCGAGAGCGCCGAGCGTGTTGCCGTGATAGCTCTGGCGGCGGGCGATGACGTTTCGCCGCTCTGGCCTGCCGGTCTCGACGAAAAACTGCCGTGCCATCTTGAGCGCCGCCTCCACCGCTTCGGAGCCGCCGGACACGAAGTAGGCGTGGCTGACACCTTGTGGCGCGCCCGCGACGAGCTTGTCGGCCAATGTCTCGGCCGGCTCGTTGGTGAAGAAGCTGGTGTGGGCATAGGCGAGCTTGTCGGCCTGCGCATGGAGTGCGGCCGTCACCTCGGGATGGCCGTGGCCGAGGCAGGAAACCGCCGCGCCGCCTGACGCATCGATATAGGCGCGGCCATCGCGGTCGAACAGTTCGATGCCCTTGCCGCCAGCCGCGACGGGCAGGCTCGCGTGGATCTGGCGGTGCAGGATGTGTGTCATGCCTTCCCCGATTGACGATGGCGCGATTTGCAGCGAACCTATCATGCAACATATGTTACACACTGTGCAATACTGAAACAATTGGACTGAGCCTATGACCGTCGACAGGGACGCGACCCGCCCCGGACTTATCTCACCGACGGCAATCGCCGTTGCGCCGAATGGTGGACGGCGTGGCAAGCAAGACCACCCTGCCCTGCCGATAGGCCCCCAGGAATTGGCCCGGACCGCCGCCGCCTGCCTCGAGGCCGGCGCCGCCATGATCCATACCCATGTCCGCGACCGCGACGGCGGCCATTTGCTCGACGCGCACGCTTATCGCGAGACGACGAAAGCGATACGTGATGCGGTGGGCGAGCGGCTGATCATCCAGATCACCAGCGAAGCGATCGGCCGCTACCAGCCGGCCGAGCAGATGGCGGTGGTACGCGCTGCCCGCCCTGAGGCGGTTTCGCTGGCGCTGCGTGAACTGGTGCCGGACGCCGCCCATGAGACTGATTTCGCGCAGTTCCTGGCGTGGTTGAAGAGCGAGCGGATCGCCCCTCAGATCATCCTTTACGCGCCCGAAGAGGCGTCGGCCCTGGCCGCCATGCAGCAGCGCGGGCTGGTGCCTTTCGACGACATCCCGGTGCTCTATGTGCTCGGCCGCTACACGCCGGGACAGGTTTCGCGACCGGCCGATCTGCTGCCCTTCCTTGCGCAGGACCGCCCGCGCTTCGCGCACTGGATGGTCTGTGCCTTCGGTCGGCAGGAAACCGCTTGCGTTGCGGCCGGTGCGCTGCTGGGCGGTCATGCCCGCGTCGGCTTCGAGAACAATTTTACCCTGGCCGACGGCACGACTGCCAAGGACAATGCCGCGCTCGTGACAGCGACCAGAGGCGCTCTGACTGCTTGTGGCGTCAGGATCGCCCAAGCCAACGACCTGCGCGCCGCTTGGTCGATCCAGGGCTAACCCTCGCCCGCACGCCTCTTCGGTCCGTCACATTTGTCGAAAATCTCTTTGCTACGCTGCAACCGAACTTTTTGACTGACGTTAGGGTTGCAGTGGCGCTGGGGAGGCCTTTATGCAGACGTACCTCGTCGAACAAATGGAGGGCGATGACGTGATTACGGTGCGTGTCATCAACGCGCCGAGCCCCTTCAAAGCCGCCGCCATGTCGACAGATCGACATGTTACGCTGCGAAGGTGGGAAAAGGATTGGATCCGAGTGACCGACGAGAACCGGGGACACATCTTTGCATACAGCTTTGTCTCCGACGCAAACCCAGACAACAGCGGGCTTGTAATAGCACCGAATAAATCAAGAAAAGCCCAAAAAGCTGATCAGGGACGCGAGTAAGCGCCACCTTTTTTGCTTTTTGCTGGAGTGCGCCAGAAGCGTGAACACCGCGAATTGAGCCAGCCGTTGCGGCATGGCTGACGCTCACGGCGTAGTATGTCCCACAACCACCCTTCCCTCGCCGGCTTCGTTCGTGACCGCCCGGATCCCGTGGAAGGACTTGGAGCGCTCCAGCAGACGCATGACCTGCCGGTCCTGGCCGAGACCGACCTCGAAGAGCAGGATGCCTCCGCGCCGCAAGTAGCGCGGCGCGTCCTTGATCACCCGCATATGGATGCTCAGGCCGTAGGGGCCGGCTGCAAACGCTTCACGCGGCTCGAGTTCGGTCAGATGCGCGCGGTCGCCCTCGAGCCGCTTTTCCGAAATGTATGGCGGGTTGCAGACGATCACGTCGATCGTGCCGTCGAGTTGCAAGCCCGAGAAAGCACTGAACAGGTCACCCCTCAGCACCGACACGCGATCTGCCATGTCGTGATGGGCGACGTTGCGGCGCGCGACCTCGACGCATCCATCGGTGAGATCGCTCGCCCAGACCTGCGCGGCAGGGGCGTAATGCGCAATGGCGCAGGCCAGATTGCCGGCCCCGCAGCACATGTCGACAACCCGCGGCGCCGACAGGTTCATTTGCCGCAGAACATCAAGTGCTGTCGTGCCGAGCAACTCCGTCTCCGGCCGGGGAACGAGCGCACCGGGCGCGATGAGCAACTCCAGCCCCATGAAGATGGTGCGGCCTCTGCGGTAGGCCTCGGCGACACTGATCTCTTCGCTCACGACAGCTCCCTCCCTGTCTTGCCGGTCGCAGTGCCCGACAATTGAGTGGAAGTTAAATCACTAAGTTGCCGATCGACAATCGAAAAACACGCCTCGCCATGGGCATTTGCGATCGCGAGTTATCGGCATCGTCTCAAAGGCGTTGGCACATGGTCCTGGAGGATAGGAACGGAAGATTCGACGTGCTCAGCGGCTCCCGTCGACAGGGTTCAAAAAAAGAGGAGCCTTACCTGCCTTTTAGGATTATATTAGCAATCTGGGCTTGCGGTGTTGGGGCACCGCTGGCGTTGACTGGATGAATTGACGAGTGATTGGCCACGACTCCAAAGGCCGGTGACCGTTCAATCCATTCAGGTTTCGTTGGGGTAGTTCAATGTATCGAATCGTCATCGCCGACGATCACGGCCTGTATCGTCGTGGCCTGCGCTTGGCTCTGAGCGCAGGCATTCCAGGTGTGGAGATATTTGAGGCGTCGTGTTTCGACGCCGCGCTCAGTCTGCTGGCCGAGCAGGCGTCCGTTGATCTTGCGATCCTGGACCTGAACATGCCGGGATTGTTCAATCAGGAAGTGCTCAGCGGCATTCTATCGGCTTATCCGGATACTCGATTTGCCATCGTTTCCGGAAACGATTCACGCTCGGAGATACTCACGGCTCTGTCGATCGGTCTCCACGGCTATATCGTAAAGTCGCAAAAAGACGAGGAGGTCGTCATGGCCGTCAACGAAATCCTCTCGGGCCGCATCTACGTCCCTGCACTTCTGTCGCGCCCCGGTGCTGCGCAAACAACTCACGTACCTGCTCCCGCCGAGCCTGTCCCGCAGCGACGCACCAACACCGGCAATCTTGGCAGGCTGACCTCGAGGCAAAAGGAGGTCCTCAAGCTGATGGCGGAAGGGTATTCGAACAAGGAAATCGCGCGCGATCTGGAGATCGCCGAAGCGACGACGAAAATCCATGCCGCTGCGGTTTTGCGTGAGCTTGGGGTGCGGAATCGGACGGAGGCTGCCGTTATGCTGAAGACGTGGTTAACGAGGGATATCAATTAACTAGAGCACCACGTTCTTTTGATACGCAAGGGGCTTGGCCCGCTGGCGTCAAGGGCCGATTTCCTTGCGCGACAGCCGCAGCGAATAGCGCAGCCCGTGATCCGTCATTTCCAGCTTGGGAGAGTGACCGACAAGCGGCGCCCCATCCACTCCGATTATCATTGAACCGAAACCATGGCGGACAACTTTTGCAGGCCGCCGCCGCCCTGATTCCATCCAATCGAACACGATGTCACCGCCCGCATCTTCCGACGCGAACGTCCAATTTACCTCGACCCGGCCCTTTGAATCGCCAAGGGCTCCATGTTTCAAGGAATTGGTCGCAAGCTCGTGAACAATCATCGCAAAGCTCTCGGCGGCGCCTCCCGACATCGTAACCGAGGGACCGCTGACAGATATTTCGCGTGTCCCCATATACGGTTGCAACTCCTGGGCAACGAGATCGTGAAGCATCCCCGACCCGCTGCTGTTGCCCGAAAGGAGCAGATGCGTTGCCTCGAGCGAACGAATCCTGTCGATGAGCGTCTCCTTGTACCTGGCGAGATTGTTCTCGGGATCATTGACCATGTTCACCAGTGCCGTGATCACCGGGAACAGGTTGATGAACCTGTGGCGTTGCTCGAGCATGATGCGCTCCCGCTTCTTTGCCGCGGCACGCAGCAGCGTGGTTTGCCGTCGCTCGGTCAGGTCGGCGGCCACGCCGAGCCGCTGTAGACGATCATCGTATTTCTCTTCCCTTCCGCGCAGAGCAACCCAGCGGATATGTCCGTCCGGGCGTCGGACGCGAATCTCGACGTCGTAGTTGGTGACCGATGCGAGCTTTCTCGATACGGCCAGCTTTGGCCAGTCCGCCGGATGAACGACGGCCGACAGTTCCTCCAACCGGCGGCTGCCGGCCGGAGGCAGTCCGAGAATGTCCCAGAACGCGCCCGAACCGGTAACGATGCCGTCTTTAAGGTCGATCCGCCACGTGGCCAGGCGTCCAGCAGACAAAGCGAGATCCAGCCACTCCTTCTGAGCCCGAAGCGCTTCGTGCACGGCTCGTCGTCCCGAGATATCGTCGACCACCACGAAAATGGTCTCTGAGAGAACCCCGTCGGGCACGGACAAAGACAGCGTTAGCCGCGCCCAGAATGCCGAACCGTTCTTTCTTGACAGACGCACCTCCGAAGCGAACGAAGCGGAGTCTTTGCCCAGGCCAGCCAGCAATTGCGCCAAGGCATCACGGTCGTCCGGGTGAACGAGTGTCTCCAGCTGCAATTGGGCAAGCTCGTCCTCCTCGTAGCCTGTCATCTCGCTGAGGCGTCTGTTGGATTGCAGCAGCTCACCTTTCTCGTTGATGTTTGCGAACCCCATGGCGGCGCGCTCGAAAGCCCAACGATAGCGGCTTTCGGTTGCTTCGACGGCAGCGAGCCTGGCTTCGGCTACCTCCAGCAGCTCACGCACGTCCTGCCGCAGCCGATGGAATGTCATGGCAATCACGCCACCGGAAATCAGAAGCAGGATGGCGCGCGCCCAATCTTCTCCGGAGATCTGACCATGCAGGGTGCTTCGTGTCCACAAGCCGGCAGCCACCATCAGGACCGTCGCCGCAAGCGCAGGACCACGGTCTTCAAGGTAGGAAATGATAATAATAGCTGGAATAAATTCCAGGAAACTCGACCCTTCTCCGATGTATGCTGACGCTTTTGTTTCAAATATCAGCGTAGCAGCCAGCACCGATGCGGAGGCAATGTGAGTTAGCAGTCTGCCTGTTGGGTTCAAATCCGACCTGCGCGACTGCCAGTTCATCGACATAGACTACTACCTTTTGACTAGGCCATCGAGACTAGAGCAAAAAACGTACAACCTAGTCCGACTGCGGGATTGCCATACCACTATCACAGCGCGCATTTTATCAAACAGGGGCGAACAGAACTCATCAGAATATAACGAGTTTCAAGACAGTAGGGAGCGCATTTTTTGCGAGCCCTGCGCAAGAAGACTGTTCGTAAATCCCGGGCAAGTTACTACGGGCTGATGGACCTTTGGGGAGGTTGGAAAATGGCTATGATCGATAGATACAGTGATGCCGTTGTGGGCGACCGGTACATCACGACAGGAACCAAGTATAACCCTGACGCGCAGGTGACGCGGCCCTCCTATGCTTATCCTTCAGCTCGTGCATCCGATCGGCCGGAGACAGAGGGCGACGAACCAAGGAGACGCAGCCTGGAATCCGTCACCGGCATGCTTGATCGCCTCGGCTGTGGCTATCTCGTACTAGACCGCGATAGAAAAGTAATCGAATGGAACGCGGCCGCTCTAACCACGCTGGAGCGCCCCACGCCGGAGCGCCCCACTCTGGAGCACAAAGGCGAAGCGGCTGATACAGCCAGTGTGCTTTCGGCAGCCCTAAGGCGGCTGGTCGCAAACGTCCCGGCGCCTTTCCTGCCCGGCTCCCTTTCCTGGGTGGTGATCCGCAGCACAGGTGACAGGCCGGTGGTACTGAAAGAGAACGGTCTTATCGCCCCCGATGGAACGAGCATCGTGGCATTGCTTGGCCGTGTGAACAGGTCGGGGCCAAACCCTCAGACACTGCAAAGGATGTTTGGCCTGACGAGCGCGGAAACGCATCTGGCTCTGCGTTTGGCTCAGGGCGATGCGCCGTTGGAGATCGCCCGCAGCTGGCGGCTCAGCCGCACCACGATCCGCTCACAGCTTGCCTCGCTGTTCGCCAAGACCGAAACGAGACGTCAGGCGGAACTGGTGGCTCTTCTGGGGCGGATTTCGGTCTTGCCATGATTTTGGGGTCGGCCTGGATCCAGGCGCCCAGGCATCCTGCGCACCGACGCAGATCGCCGCTGTCGCGGTGACGCTGCTCGCCAACTGGGCCGGTCGGCAAACTGGCACCTGGGAGCGCTGGCGTCTATCGCCGAGGCGTGTATGCGCTGTCCATCTTTTCGCCGCGTATCGGCAGCGCTATGTCATCATCCAGGAGCCGGGTGATCCGGGCAAAGCCCTTAAAAGCCTTTCTTGCTTCCTCGGCAGACATCCGACCTGCCAGTGCCGCAGCGCAGCAGTTCAGCGCGCATTGATACACCGGGCCGCGCCTACCCTTCGGCCAGTGGCGCAAAAACGTCATCGCTTCGCTGACATTGTCGATTTCTTCCACAGGCTCTCTGTGCCCGCGCGCAATTCGCACCGGCGTAAAGAATTCCAGGCGATTCATCTTTTCCTCCCGTCGATCGCGATGCGTTCGATCGAACCTTATTAAATTCACGGCCAGCCAATTGGTTCCCGAAAAACGCGAGAAATGGCAGCGGGCCGGCTGGCTGAATCGCCACTCATTGCCCGAGTTCTTGCCCCCGACTTCTTGGCCGTCGCGGGAACGTTCGGGGGAGTGGTGCATTTCGACATCAGCGATGATCTTTCTGGGAAATGCCAGTCTATGAAAATAGCCCATGTGGCGCCACTCCACGAATCCGTGCCGCCTCGGCTCTATGGAGGCACGGAGCGCATTGTCTCCTATCTGACCGAAGGGTTGGTCGAGCTGGGCCATGACGTAACTTTGTTCGCCAGTGGCGATACAAAGACCTCGGCAAAATTGGTGCCGTGCCGCGAGCGTGCGCTGCGTCTTGACCCAAGCCCGCTGAAATCCGAGACAGCCGCGCACCTTTCGATGCTTTCCGAGGTGAGGAAACGAGCTCACGAATTTGATATCATTCACTTCCACCTCAGCCATTTCCTGCATTTTTCCTTCTTCGAGCACATCCATGAGCGGACGGTGACGACGCCGCATGGCAGGCTCGACTATGTCGATCTGGCACCGGCCTATGAGCGTTTTCCGCGCTTTCCGATGATCTCCGTGTCCGGCAGCCAAAGGACGGGGCTGGCCGACGCCAACTGGCTGGCGACGATCCACCACGGGCTGCCGACCGAACTCTACAAGCCGGTTTTCGAGCCGGGCCCAGGGGAGCCCTACCTCGCCTTCCTTGGCCGGATGTCGCGCGACAAGCGTCCGGATCGTGCCATCGAGATCGCGCTGCGCTCGGGGCTGAAACTGAAGCTTGCAGCAAAGATCGGCGACGACGACCGGGCTTATTTCCGCAAAATGGTCGAGCCGCTGGTCGATGGTGATCGTGTCGACTATGTCGGCGAGATCGAGGAAGACAAGAAGGCGGAATTCCTCGGCAAGGCGGCCGGCCTCGTATTCCCGATCGACTGGCCGGAGCCGTTCGGTCTTGCCGTCATAGAAGCGATGGCCTGCGGCACGCCGGTGATCGCCTGGAAATCCGGCGCCTTGCCGGAAATCGTCGATCAAGGCGTGACCGGTTTTATCGTGGATTCCATGCAAGGCGCGGTTGCGTCGGTGCCCGACCTGCTGCGGCTCGACAGGCGGAAGGTGCGAACTGTCTTCGAAAGGCGGTTTTCTGCCAAAAGAATGACCCGCGACTATGTTTCCGCTTATGCGCGCCTGATCGGCGCCTCGGCCGAAGCAAGAGCGTCGTGAGCGGCATTACCTCAGGGGGGCGAAACGAGAGGGATATGTAGAGAATGGCCCAACTCGACGAGCGCCAGCTTGATCCCGCGGTAGCACTTGCGTCCCTGGACGCCACCGCACCTCGAGAGCCGCATCGGCTGTTCGCCCTCAAGCAAGGCGATTGTTTTGCCGTGGCCGACGCCTACGGCGATATCCGCGGCGCCGGCGACGGTTTCTTCCGTGACGACACGCGCGTGCTTTCCGAATTCCGGCTGACCGTCGGCGACCGGCAGACATCGCTGCTCGGTGCGTCGCTCAGCCAGGACAATGTGCTCTTCAACTCCAACCTGACCAATCTGCCGATGCAGAGCGTCCGCGGCCGGGACATTCCGCAGGGCGCGATCCATATCGAACGCGTCAGGCTGCTTTGGCAGGACCGGCTGTTTGAACGCATCATCCTTTCCAACTACAGCCAGGAACAGTCCACCATCCGCGTTTCGCTGCATTTTGCCGCAGATTTCCGCGACATGTTCGAAGTGCGCGGCTCGACAAGACTGAAGCGCGGCATGGCCCATGCCGCCGAGACGGATGCGACCTGCGTGCTGCTGCGCTACGACGGGTTGGACGGGCTGGCGCGGATATCGGCGATATCGTTCTCGCAGGCGCCAGACCAGCTGACGGGCGACCGAGCCGACTTCCTGATTGCCGTGACGAGGCGCAGCCGCAAGGTGCTGTATGTCGAAGTCGGTCCCGAAACGGCGGAAACGCCGAACCGCGATCGCTTCCGCGCCGCCGCGGCCCGGGCTCGCTTCGGCATGCGGGCCAAGCGCCGCCATGGTGGTACGGTGCACAGTTCCGGGCGCGTCTTCAACGATTGGGTCGAGCGCGCCCGCGCCGATGTGGCGCTGCTGACCACCGAGCTTACGACCGGACCCTACCCCTATGCGGGCATCCCTTGGTTTTCGACGGCGTTCGGCCGCGACGGCGTGATCTCCGCCTTGCAGATGCTGTGGCTCAACCCGGGCTTGGCGCGAGGCGTGCTGGCCTTCCTTGCCCAGCACCAGGCGACGGAGACATCGCCGTTCAGCGATTCGCAGCCGGGCAAGATCATGCACGAGACCCGCAAAGGCGAAATGGCGGCGCTGCGGGAGCTCCCGTTCGGCCGCTACTATGGCGGTGTCGACACGACGCCACTCTACATCCATCTCGCCTGCGCCTATGCGGACCGTACCGGTGACATGGCGTTCGTCGACAGCCTGTGGCCGTCGCTCTGCGCTGCGGCTGAATGGATCGAGGAGGCAAGCCGGCCGACCGGTTTCGTCACCTATCAGCGTGCCGCCGAGTCCGGCCTCGCCAACCAGGGATGGAAGGACAGCAGCGATTCCGTCTTCCATGCCGACGGCCGAACCCCCAGGGGACCGATCGCCCTGGTGGAGGTGCAAGGCTATGCCTTTGCCGCGTTCCGGGGGTTGGCGGCGCTCGCCCGCCGCCGCGGCGAGATCGACAGGGCCGATCATTGGGAGAGCAGCGCCGAAGCCATGCGCGCCGCTGTGGAGCGCCATTTCTGGCTGGACGATCTCGGCTTCTATGCCTTGGCGATCGACGGCGCCGGCGAGCCCTGCAAGGTGCGGACCTCTAATGTCGGGCACCTTCTCTATGTCGGCCTCCCCGCGCCGGCACGGGCGCAGATGGTCGCCGACCAGCTGCTTTCGGCGTCCTTCCATTCGGGCTGGGGGCTGAGGACGCTCGCCGACGATGCTGTGTTCTTCAACCCGATGTCATACCACAACGGCTCGATCTGGCCGCATGACACCGCCATTTGCGGCGCCGGTCTGGCACGCTTTGGCGAGCGTGAACACGTGATCCGGCTGATGAGCAGCACCTTCGAATCGGCGGTCCACTTCAAAATGCGGTTGCCCGAACTGTTCTGCGGCTTTACCCGCGCGCCGGGCGAGGCGCCGATCGCCTATCCCGTCGCCTGCCTGCCGCAGGCATGGTCGGCTGGGTCTGCCTTCATGCTGATGCAGGCCTGCCTCGGCCTCGAGATCGATGGCTGGGACGGCGAAATCCACGTCACCCGTCCCAGGCTGCCGATCGGCATCGACACGCTGACGCTGAGGCATCTTGGCGTTGGCACCAGGAAGGTGGATCTGACATTCCAGCGTGTCGGCGACAGGGTGGTCGCCTTTCTCGCCGACCGGCACGAGGGATTGGTGCCGCTCATCGTGCGGACCTAGTTTGGCTTTTCGCATGGAACCAGCTGCCGGGCTGCAATTAGCGGAACCGATGGCCCGTCCGAGCGTTCCGACGCACGGCAGCTGATTGGCGGCTGCGAGTTTCGAAAAACAATCAAAAGGGCCACCGACCGGCCGGAGAAGATCGTTGTTCCCATGTCAGACTTTGGCACAGAGGTACTCTGGGTTCTAATCATTGCAAGCCTTGGCCTTTCCGCTGTTGCCCTGGTGTTCTCGATATCCCGCCGGCGCCACATACCTGCGGCCGCATCCTCCCCAGGCGATGACCTGGCTTCGGAAGCGGCTCGCACGGTGCTGCGGGAGTTTGAAAAGAATGGCCACTCGGCCGATGCAGCGCTGATCACATGGTCGCCCGACACCTTGCGCAAGATCCTGGCCGACGATCTGCCGGAGACGCAGGTGATCGTCGTATCCAACCGCGAGCCCTACATCCACAACACCAGGAATGATGGCATCGAGCTCCTGGTGCCGGCCAGCGGGCTGGTTTCGGCACTTGAGCCGATCACCCGCGCCTGTGCCGGCACCTGGATTGCGTATGGCGGCGGAACAGCGGACCGTCTTACCGTCGATGAGAACGACCGGGTTGAAGTGCCGCCCGGCAATCCGTCCTACACGCTGCGCAGGGTCTGGCTGAGCGAGGAAGAATACCAGGCCTATTATCTAGGCTTCGCCAATGAAGGCCTGTGGCCGCTTTGTCATATCGCCTTCACCCGCCCGATTTTTCGGGGGTCGGACTGGCAGGCCTATGAAGCCGCCAACCGGAAGTTCGCCGACACGGTGGTTGCCGAAGCGCGCAACGAGCGGCCGATCGTGCTGGTCCAGGACTACCATTTCGCGCTCTTGCCGCGCATGATCCGTGAGCGCCTGCCCGAGGCGATCATCATTACTTTCTGGCATATCCCATGGCCGAACTCGGAAGTGTACAGCATCTGTCCATGGCGTGAACGGATCCTGGAAGGTTTGCTCGGCAGCTCCATCATCGGCTTCCATACGCAGTTTCATGCCAATAATTTCACCGAGAGCGTCGATCGCATCCTGGAAAGCCGGATAGAACGGGCGGACGCGGCGATCTCCTATGGCGGGCAAACGACTCTGGTCCACGCTTACCCCATCTCCATAGAATGGCCGGCCGAACTGCTGGCAAGATTGCCGGCCGTCGAGGAATGCCGTGCCCGTGTGCGCCAAAGATTCGGGCTGCCTGCGAACGTCAAACTGTGCGTCGGCGTCGAGCGCCTCGACTACACCAAAGGCATTCCCGATCGCTTTCACGCCTTGGACGAATTGTTCACGCGATATCCCGAATGGGTAGGCAAAGTGGTTTTCCTGCAGGTCGCGGCGCCGAGCCGGGGCACATTGCCGGCCTACCAGCAACTTCATGACGAATGCCATCGCTCTGCCGAAGAGCTCAACCAGCGCTACGGCAGCGACAACTACAGTCCCGTCCTGATGCTCGCCGAACATCATTCGCAGGAGCAGGTCTACGAGATCTATCGCGCCGCCGACATATGCATGGTCACCAGCCTGCATGACGGCATGAACCTGGTGGCCAAGGAATTCGTCGCGGCGCGCGACGACGAACAGGGCGTGCTGCTGCTCAGCACCTTTGCCGGCGCTTCGCGCGAACTGCTGGAGGCACTGATCGTCAACCCCTATGATGCGACCATGATGGGCGAGGCGCTGCTGCAGGCGCTGACCATGACGCCGGACGAGCAGCGCGAGCGCATGCGGCCCATGCGCGAGATGATCCGCGACAATAATGTGTATCGCTGGGCCGGCAGCATGCTCTTGGACGCTGCGCGCCTTCGCAAACGCGGGGTGACCGGCAACGGCGAGCGGCCATCCAACAGCAACAACGTCGTTTCCATCTTCGAGCGGGCACGAAAGGCGGCGTCGTGACGGACCTACGACTGCCGCTGGCCCCCGACCTGCCGGAAGGGCAATGGGCGCTTTTTCTCGATATCGACGGCACCTTGCTGGAACATGCCGCTCATCCCGACGCTGTGTTCGTCGGTGATGAACTGCGTCAGCTTCTCGGAAATATAGAGCGAAGGCTGGGCGGCGCCCTCGCCTTCATCACCGGGCGTTCGGTCTCTGCCGCGGACAGATTGTTTCATCCCCTGAAACTGCGCGTTGCCGGGCTATACGGCCTCGAGCATCGGTTAACGGCGGACGGTCAAGTCGACCTTGCCGACGCTCCGGCGGATATCGCGGCTCTTGCCGACGAGATTGAGGCCGAACTGGGTGGACGCAAGGTCTATGTCGAGCGCAAGGGGCCAGTCTTGGCCATCCATACCCGCGCTGCGCCGCAACTGCTTGCCCGGGCAACGCAGCTTGTCGAACAAGCATTGACGCAGCTTCCGCGGGGGTACCGCGTGATTGCCGGAAACGCTGGCGTGGAACTCATGCCGCTGGAAGCCGTCAAAGGAGCTGCCATCCGGCGTTTCATGGAAATCCAGCCCTTTGCCGGCCGGCGACCCGTATTCCTCGGAGATGACACTTCGGACGAAAACGGTTTCGAGGCAATAAACGAGGGCAACGGCATCTCTATCCGCGTGAAGGCGCGCGGACCGACGGCTGCAAGCTATGTTCTGGACGACGTGACCCAGGCAATAGCCTGGCTCGAGGCCAATTTCGGCGCGGCGTGGGTGTCCTGATCGCGATCCCGGTGATCATCAGACAGGCTCGCGCCATGGCTAATCCCATCAACGCCGATTGGTTCCGGTTCAGCCGATCTTCCCGTCCACGATGTGAATGCGGCGATCCATGCGCGCCGCCATGTCGAGATCATGCGTAACTGCCACGACGGTCTTGCCGCGCTCGCGCACCAGATTCTCAAGAATTGCGAAGACTTGCTCCGAGCTCTTGCTGTCGAGGCTCCCCGTCGGCTCATCGGCGAGGATAAGCGGCGGGTCGTTGGCGAGCGAGCGCGCCACCGCGACGCGCTGACGCTGGCCGCCAGAGAGCTGGTCGGGCCGCTTGTCGAGATGTTCGCCGAGCCCCAGGGATGAAAGCAGTTCCCCGGCCCGTTCCCGCATCTGAGGCCGCGCCAGCCGGCCAAGCTTGCGCATTGGGATTTCGACATTTTCGCGCGCCGTGAACTCCGGCAGCAGAAAATGAAACTGGAACACGAAGCCCAGCATCGAAAGCCTGGTCCGCGCGCGCTCCCTTTCATTCATCGGCTCGGCATCGCGGCCGCCTATTGTCAACGTCCCGGCGGTCGGCCGGTCGAGCAGACCGAGCAGGTAGAGCAATGACGATTTTCCGGAGCCGGAGGGACCGGTGACGGCGACGAATTCCCTTTTGTTGATCGCCAGCGTGATGTCCTTGACCAGCGTGACGGGAACCGTCTCGGGCAACACGCGGGTCAGTTTCTCGGTCTCGATGAGTGCGCTCATGACGCGCCTCTGATGATCTCGACGGGGTTCAGGCGCGCCGCACGACGCGCCGGCAGGTAGCCGGCCACTGCCGCCGAGCCCAGCGCGAAGGCCGACGCGATGACGTAGTGCATCAAGCTCCAGGCGATCGGCAGCCGGGTCATCTCCTGGCCGGTCGCGGCGATCTCGAAACGCACCAGCGACAGCGCATAGGTCATGGAGACGCCGAGCAGCCCGCCGAGCACGGAGCCGGCAGCGCCGATCGCGACGCCTTCCAGCAGAAAGAGCCGGCGCATGTCGGACTCCGGGAAGCCAAGCGACTTCATGATGGCGATGTCGCGCGCCTTTTCGTGCGTGATGGTGGAGATGATGTTGTAGATGCCGAAGCCAGCGACCAGCATGATCGCGCCGACAACGGTGTACATGATGACGTTGCGTACGACGAGCGCTTCGAGGATCGATTCATTGGCCTCCTGCCACGCCACCGCCTTGTAGCCCAGTTCGGCCTCGGCACGCTGCGCCACCGCCGGAGCGCGGTCAGGATCGTCGAGCTTGATGCGGATCTCGTTGATGGCGTTCGGACGCGCCGAGAGGATCTGCGCGTTTTTCAGAAGCACATAGGCCTCGCCTTCGTCGCGCGCGGTGGTGCCGGTGTGGAACAGGCCGGCGATCTTGAAGTTGCGCGACAGTCCCTCGGAAGAAACCGCCGTTATCGTGTCGCCGAACCCGGCGCCGAGCCGGCTCGCCATCGTGTCGCCGATGAGCACGTTGTTGCCGCCCGCGGCAAGCGCCGAAAAGCTGCCTTCGACGAAGTTTCCGACAATCGGCGACACGCCGGACTCGCGCTCCGGTTCGATGCCAATGATCGCCGCGCCGACTTCGCGGCTGGAAAAGCGGATCACACCCTGCGTTTTGAGGCTTGCCGCGAACCGACCGGGAATCCAGCTCTCCAGCCAGGAGGTCGCGGCGGTCGGGTTGATGATGCCGCGGCGATCGTCGCGCGGCCTGAGCCCGGAAATCGCCACAGTCGCAAAAGCATCCTCGGCCGGTTGACGGCGGGCTGTGCGCTGCTCGTCGGTGATGTCGACATGCGGCATCGTGTCGACGAGTTGCCTGACGAAATCGTCCTGCCCACCCTGCATCAGCGCCGCCATGGCAATGGAGAATCCGACACCGACCGCAACGCCGATCACGGCAACCAGCGTCTGGCGACCGCGGCCGGCAATGTGCGTGAGGGCGATGTCGAAGATGAGCGGCATCCTGCTTCATCGCTCCTGGGCGCCGGTGATGCTCACGCGCGCGCCGTTGGCGAGGTCGGCGGGATAGGGCGAGATGACGCGAGCCCTCTCCTCGACACTCGAGAGAACCTCGATGCCATTGGTGGCGCGAATGCCGGTTCGGATTTCACGTTGCCAGGCCTTGTCGCCTTCGACGACGAACACCTTATTCCCGTCCACAGCAACGGATGGGATCAACAGCGCGTTTTTCGAAACGCGGATGACGATGTTCACGTCGGTCGACATGCCGATACGAAGCGGCGTATCGTCCGGCAGGCGGAAACGGACGCGATAGGTCTTCGTCACCGGATCGCCCTTGGGTGTGATGCTGTCGACCACCGCTTCCAGGTTCTGCTGGCGGAACGCGTCGGATTTAAGCAACGCGCGCTGGCCGACCTCGACCCGGGGTATGTCCTCCTCGTTGACCTCGGCGACCACCAGGAGCGGCTTCGGCTCGCCGACCCAGAATAACACCGTGCCGAGTTCGGCGACCTCACCCACCTCGCCGTCCTGCCTGAGCACGACGCCGGCGCTCGGCGCGCGTAACACGTAGGTGTCAAGTCGCGCCTTCTGTCCGGCGACCAGCGCTTCGATCTGGCCGAGCTCGCTCTGCGCACGATCGAGAGCCTGCTGGCTCGCCGCACGCCTTTCGGCAAGCACCGTCAGCCGCCGGAGCTCTTCCTGGGCAAGCGCTTGACGCGCCTCGAGTTCGCCAAGCACGGCCCGGGCCTCGCTGTCGTCGAGCCTGGCGAGCACGTCGCCTTGTGCAACCCTCGATCCCTCGCAATTGCATTGCTCGACGATCCTTTCGCGAACCACCGGAGTTACCTTGGCCCAGGTTCGCGGCTCGACGGAGCCACTCGCGTAAACGACTTCCGCCGCGTCGCCGCGTTGTGGCGTCACCAGCGAAACCTTGGCCGGTTGCCACAGATACCAAGCGCCGAAAGCAGCCGCGGCCGCGACAACAACGATGCTGGCCGTCCAGCGTATCCGTCGCAAGAGACTCTCCTTCATGATCGAATCCGAATGTCCTGCGGTGACAGATAATAACACTAGACCGACCGTCGGTCTATAAAAGTTGCATAAAGCTCCGGTTCGTGCTCCTCTTGCTCCACCTGCACTTTGTGAGGTTCGATTTGCCCCGAGTGATAAAGCCGCCGGAGATACGATCCGCCGAGCTCCTCGACTGCGCCCAGCGGCTTTTCTTCGAGCGCGGCTACGACAACACGACGGTGAACGACATCATCCGCGAGGCCGGCCTGTCGAAGGGCGCGTTCTACCACTATTTCGCATCGAAAGAGGCCCTGCTGGAGGCGCTCGCCACACGTCTCGCCCGCGACAGCTTCACCGAGTTGCAGCCCTTGCTCAACGATCCCTCACTCGATGGGCTTGGCCGGCTCAATGCCCTGTTTGCCGGCTCGCGGCGGCTGAACGTCGAGCTTGCCCCGCAAATGCGCAAGACATTTTTCGTCCTGTTCCGGCCCGAGAACCTTGCCCTCTTCCATCGGGTCGACCAGGCGGCCAGGGAATTGGCCATGCCGATAATCACCGATCTGCTCAGGAAAGGCAGCGACGAAGGCATCTTCGACGTGCCCGACCCGGAAGCCTTCGCCGAGATGTTCTTGCAGCTGCGGCTGATCTTTCGGGATGTAATGCACCGCGCCCTGCTGAAAGCCGAGCAGGGCAATATCGACGAAGCGGCGCGGCTGCTCGACGATCGGCTGCGGCTCTACGGCATCGCGATCGACCGGCTTTTGAAGCTGCCCGATGGAACGATAGAAGCAGCGCAACCCGGGTTTGCCCGGGCTTTCCTCGAATCAGGCCCGTGAGCCGCAGAGTCCGCAAGCCGCGGAGCAGCAAATTCACCGCGCCTCGTATACCGGTGCAGTCCAAATCAGGGGGTCAGTGAAAGATGAGCCGCGAGCAGCTTCTCGCCGCCAGCAGGAGTCACGACGAAGAGGTGTTTGACCGCAGTATCGATGTGCAGATATTGCGACTGCGCCGCAAGCTCGAGGTCAACCCGAGCGAGCCGAAACTCATTGTCACCGAGCGGGGCGCCGGCTACGTCTTCGCTACCCGGGGTCGAGGTGCAGTGACCTTTCGAGGTGCCGTGACTTTGCCGAGTTCTTGGCAGGGTCAAGTTACTGGCAGGGGTCAAACAGGAACGTTCATCGCCTCAGCGCATGCACGCTATCAACATTGCCGCCGCCTATCGGCAGAGCCATGTCGTCGTCGAGCAAGCGCGTGATGCGGGCGAAGCCGGTAAAAGCCTTCCTTGCTTCCTCTGCCGACATCCCGCCCGCCAGAGCCGCGGAGCAGCAATTCACCGCGCATTGGTAGACTGGCCCACGCCGGCCGACTGGCCATCTACGCAAGAACTCCATCGCTTCGGCTACGCTATCAATCTCTTCGGCAGGACTTTCCTGCCCGCGCGAAATACGCACAGGCGTAAAGAATTGCAGGCGATCCATTGTTTCCTCCCGGTCGATCGTTATGTGCCTGATCGAACCTTTTGAACTTGCTGCTGACCATGTGTTTCCGGCAAACAGAACCCGATGATGAAAAAACTCGGGCCAAAAACGAAGTCTTTCACATCACTCGACCGAAATCGAATCACCAAACGTGACAAACATGTGACGAACCGTTGCCCGCCGCCGCACTGGGACTTCAATTATCCCGAGACGGAGCCTGGACGCGCTCATCCCGCATTTGAGGTATGCGGATTACGCAGCCGGATTTGGCTAGCCGCAGCAGACCCCTTTGGGATCTCTTCTCAGTCAAAGCGTCAGTGGATCGAGGCAAGGAACTCCTAAGGGCTGGAAGTGTCTCAGGTTCCCAGTCAGGAGCGTCAAGGAGTTCGCTTTAGCGGTCGCGGCGATGAGAATGTCAGCCAGCCCTGGATGACTCCCTGCGGCTGTGGCGGCGTCTTCCATGAGGCCTGCCTCCAACGCCACCGCCGCATCGATCGGCAAGATTTCCGCGCTGTAGTCCGTCGTGATGCCCTGCAGCCACGCCATTAGCGTCAGAGCCTTCGCTGTTGCTCCCGAGCGGTCGAGCTTGGCGATGCCTCTCCGAAGTTCGTGGAGGGCAAAGGCAGGCACAAACAAGTTGCCCGTCTGCTGCAATAGCCAAGCTGCCGCATTCGGGGGCAGCGGAGGCTTTCCCGGCGCGGTCGCAGACAGCACCGAGGTGTCGAAAAGGTATGCGGTCAAAGGTTAACCTCGCGGCTTTGCTGGGTGCGGTCGCGCTCCGGTTCGAAGCCCTCGGGCCAACCGGGGAACGACAGCAGGTATTCCGCAAGGCTGGGCTTCTCGGGGTAAATCTTCCTCGCTTCTTCGATCGGAACGATAGCGGCCACTGGCTTGCCGTGCCTCGTGATCGTGATCGGTTCGCCGGCCTCGGCGGCATCGACGAGAGCCGTCAAAGTGGCCTTGGCTTCGCGAATGTTGATGTGTTTCACTGCTGTTGCCTCCCTTGTGGTTGCACGCAACTACATTTAGCAAATCCATCGTCTATTACAAGTGGACACTTCCCGGAGAACAGGCCATTCCGAAACGCGATCATTGGCGAAATCTTTTGCGAAGGCGTCTTTCTCCCCGTCTCTATACGGGGAGAAATGCCCGGCAGGGCAATGAGGGGCAGCGCCACCTGAGGCGATTTCCCGGAGGTGGAGTTGTCCTGGGGTGTCGATGTCAGCGCCGCCCCTCATCCGCCTGCCGGCACCTTCTCCCCGTATAGTGACGGGGAGAAGGGGGCTGGCCGCAACATCGGCGCCCCTTTCTGCAGCGCTGCAGATTGGCGAAATCTTTGGCCAAGGCGTCTTTCTCCCCGTCGCTATACTCTCCCTGGGAGAAGGGGAAGCCCTATCCGCCGACCATCTCGGCTAGCTTGCGCACGGTGTTCCAGTTGCGCGAGGTGCCGATGCCGAGCCATTTATGGCTTATCGCCGGCAAAAGACGCGAGCTTGGCGTCTCGCGCGAAAAGAAGATCCAGATGTCACCGCCGACGGCCTGCATCCGCTCATCCTTGCCGATATAGGCCTCCAGCGCCGCGACGGCCTCAGCGGGAACGGGCTTGCGCATCACGCGCACCGCTACCCGATCCGCGGCGGCAGCCGATTCGGCGGGAAACGGATTGCCGGCCGCAAGCTTCAACCAGTCATCTGCGCGGCGTACGATGATGTCGACATGGCGGCCGAAGGTCTTTTGGAACGCCGTCTCCAATCGGCGCTCCAGCGCGGCAATCTCTGTTTCTTTCGTTTCGAAAACCAGATTGCCGGTCGCCACCAGCGTGCGCGGGTTGTTCAGGCCCAGGCCTTCTGTCATGGCCCTGAGATCGGACATGACGACACGCCGCCCCTCGCCCAGGACGATGCTGTAAAGCAAAGCGACGTAGGTTTGCATGCTAGCCCGGATATCTCACGATAGCCTGTCGATTTAGACCAAGCGACTCTGCTCCACCGCCGCCTCGATGAAGCTGGCAAACAGCGGGTGCGGGTCTAGCGGCCGGCTTTTCAACTCGGGATGATATTGCACGCCGATGAACCAGGGATGGTCGGGATATTCGACCGTTTCCGGCAGCACGCCGTCCGGCGACATGCCGGCAAAAACCAGGCCGCAATCCTCGAGCCGCTCCTTGTAGTCGACATTGACCTCGTAGCGGTGGCGGTGGCGCTCGGAAATCTGCGTGTCGCCATAGATCTCGGCGATCTTCGAGCCCCTGGCGAGGTCCGCCTGATAGGCACCGAGCCGCATGGTGCCGCCGAGGTCGCCGGTTTCCCTGCGCTTCTCCAGCATGTTGCCTTTCAGCCATTCCGTCATCAGGCCGACGACCGGTTCCTCGGTAGGACCGAATTCGGTCGACGAGGCATGATTGACGCCGGCCAGCGAACGCGCTGCCTCGATGCAGGCCATCTGCATGCCGAAGCAGATGCCGAAATACGGCACTTTTCGCTCGCGGGCGAACTTCGCCGCAAGGATCTTGCCTTCAGCGCCGCGCTCGCCAAAACCGCCGGGGACCAGAATGCCGTGGACCTTTTCCAGCCACGGCGCCGGGTCTTCCTTCTCGAATATCTCGCTCTCGATCCAGTCGAGCTTGACCTTGACGCGGTTGGCGAGACCGCCATGCGACAGCGCCTCGATCAGCGATTTGTAGGCGTCCTTGAGGCCGGTATATTTGCCGACGACGGCGATGGTCACCTCGCCTTCCGGGTTGTGGATGCGTTTGGACACCGCTTGCCACGGCTCCATCCGCGGCTTCGGCGCCGGATCGATGCCGAAAGCGGCGAGCACTTCCGAATCCAGCCCTTCATTGTGATAGGCCATCGGCACGTCGTAGATGTGCGGCACGTCGAGCGCCTGGATGACCGCGCTCTCGCGCACATTGCAGAACAGCGACAGTTTGCGGCGCTCTTCCCTGGGGATGGGGCGGTCGGCGCGGACCAGCAGGATGTCGGGCGCGATGCCGATGCCGCGCAATTCCTTGACCGAATGCTGGGTCGGCTTGGTCTTCAATTCGCCCGCCGTTGGAATATAGGGCATCAGCGTCAGGTGCACGTAGACGGCGTTGTTGCGCGGCAGGTCGTTGCCAAGTTGGCGGATCGCCTCCAGAAACGGCATCGCCTCGATGTCGCCGACGGTGCCGCCGATCTCGCACAGGACGAAGTCATAGTCGTCATTGCCGTTGAGAATGAAATTCTTGATCTCGTCGGTGACATGCGGAATGACCTGCACGGTGGCGCCAAGATAGTCGCCGCGTCGCTCCCGCTCGATGATATTCTTGTAGATGCGGCCCGTGGTGATGTTGTCCTGCTGGTTGGCCGAGCGGCCGGTGAACCGCTCATAATGGCCAAGATCGAGATCGGTCTCGGCGCCGTCATCCGTCACGAAGACTTCGCCATGCTGGTATGGCGACATCGTGCCGGGATCGACATTGAGATAGGGATCAAGCTTCTTGATGCGCGCGCGATAGCCTCGCGCCTGCAAGAGAGCCCCAAGGGCCGCTGCAGCGATGCCTTTTCCGAGTGAGGAAACCACGCCGCCTGTGATGAATACATATCGCGCCATGGGAGTCATCGCTTAACGCGGCCGAATTGATTCCGCCAGAGAAAAAACCGCCGCGAAGGCTTTTTCCCAAGAAGGCGCCCTGATGATGCTCGAACCAAAACAAAAGGGCCGGCGAGGCCGGCCCTTTTGTTTGACCCGCCAAGGCGTCAGATGATGACGACCTTGGTGCCCACTTTCACCCTGCGATAAAGGTCCATGACGTGCTCGTTGATCATGCGGAAACAGCCGTTGGAGGAGCTCGTCCCGATCGACTGCGGCGCAATGGTGCCGTGAATGCGCAGATGGGTGTCCTTCCTGCCGTCGTAGAGATAGATGGCGCGCGCGCCGAGCGGGTTATCGCCGCCGCCGGGCATGCCATCCTTGTACCGGCCGTAATTCTTCGGCTCACGCTTCTGCATGTCGAGCGTCGGGATCCAGCGGGGCCATTCCTGCTTGTCGCCGACGGCGACCGTGCCCTTGAACTGCAGGCCGTCACGACCGACCGCAATCGCATAACGGCGGGCGGTCCAGGAGGATTCGACGAGATAGAGGCGGCGCGCACTGGTATCGATGACGATGGTGCCGGGGCTATAGCCGGTGAACTCGACCTCTTGCGGCACGAACTCCGGCCTCACCTTGAACTGCTTCCTGGCTTCCTTGCTGGCGAGCGCGGCATCGAGGGCGCGGGTCTCGGGCAGCAACGACATCGACGAGGACGTGCCGCCGAACAGGCCGGCGAACAGCCCGACGCGCTGCGGCTTCTGTCCGACCGGCTCGCTGCGCAATTCGCCGTTGTTGCCGGTCAGCGCGACGTTCATGGCCTCGGCGGGAATGGCCTCGGCCGACTGGATTGCTGCGATGGGTTGCATAGGGTCGATGATCTTGACCGGCCTGGCATTGGCCAGCCTGGCTTGGCCAGCGGACTTATCCTTCTTGACGAGGCCCTTTTTGGCAAGAAACGCCCGCCGTTCCGCGTCCGACTTGGCTTTGGCCGCCTCGCGCATCGCCAGCTTCCTTGCCTCGATGGCCTTTACTCGAGCAGCCTGCTTGCCAGCCGCGATCTTGGCTTCGATCTTCCTGATCTGGGCAAGATCTGCCGCGGTCGGGTCTTTTTTCTTCTTGAGGAGTTTTAGTTGCGCCGAATCGCTTTTGGCGGCGACGTTGGCGACGTCAGTTGTGATTGCAGGGGCCGAATTGCCCGCCGGCATGGCCGCGTAAGCGGGCGCACCAAGGCTGAGCACGGCCCAAAGGCCGGCTAAAATGAAGCTGCGAAGCTGCATGGCGAAGATCCGATCGTTCAATGCTTGTTGCCACGGCGTTGCCCGGCGTCCCCCAAGGACCCCGAATGTGCCGCGCGCAATCTATAATCGATTAATCGGAGACGCCTCAAGCGCCCTGGCGTGCCGCGCCCGGTCGAATCCTCGCGATCGTGCGGCATTTGCCGCGACTGTGTTCAAACAACAACAGATCGCGGCGCCGGACGTCTGCTGATTACTGGTTTGGAACCTGCGGCGTTACTGGCTGGGTGGCGCCGTTTGTGGCCGGCGGCGTGGTCGCTCCCGCCGCTGGCGGTGCAGCGGGAGCCGGGGCTGCGGCATCATTGCCGGAAGGCGGCGTTGGCGCCGTATTGCCGGACGGCGGTGTCGGCGTCGTGGTGCCAGGCAACTGGTTGAGCACGCCGCCCCCGCCGTTCGTCACAGGCACGCGATCGAGAATATCGATCGGCTTCTCGCCGTAACGGGCGACGATCGACAAGGTCAGCGAGGTGGCGAAGAACGCCGCCGCCAGGATCGCCGTCGCCCGCGTCAGCGCGTTGGCGGCGCCGCGCGCGGTCATGAAGCCCGATCCGCCGCCGATGCCGAGGCCGCCGCCTTCGGAGCGCTGCAGCAGCACCACGCCGACAAGAGCGAGCACAACCATGAGGTGGACGACGATCAGTACGGTTTCCATTAGTTATCCTGGCAAAGCCTTGCGCGGCCGTAGATACGACCGGTGATTTGGAGGCGGGCTCAATACAATGCTTTGACGGCAATTCCAAGCCCGTGGCCGGAATATGGGAAGCAATGCCGCCGTTGCAACATTTTCCGCTGCGGCACAGTATCCAAAGTGCCCGACAGCCTTTCGATGCTAAAGCATGTCGCGCAAAAGCATGCCCTTGGGCCTGACCCGAGGGTGTGCAGCGGTTTTGCGATAACGACATGCGTAAAAACAACAACCTAAAGCGCGTCGCATTAGGCCGGCCAAACGCGACGCGCTTTAGGAGATGTTTCGATAGGCTTCGGCAATGCCGAGAAAGTCCGCCGCCTTCAGGCTGGCGCCGCCGACCAGCGCGCCGTCGACATTTTTTACGCCCAGCAGTTCGACCGCGTTCGACGGCTTGACCGAGCCGCCATAGAGGATGCGCATCTTTGCCGCTGCGCTGCCAAGCTTTTCCGACAGTTTTTCGCGAATATGCGCATGCGCCTCAGCAACGTCGGCGGCAGTCGGCGTCAGCCCCGTGCCGATCGCCCATACCGGCTCGTAGGCGATGACGGTATTCGATGCCGTTGCATTCGGCGGCACCGAGCCGGCGACCTGGCGCGACAGCACGTCGAGCGTGGCGCCCGCCTCGCGCTCGGCTCTCGTCTCGCCGATGCAGATGATGGCAACCAGCCCGGCGCGCCACGCGGCGGACGCCTTTGCCTGGACAATGGCGTCGTCCTCGTTTTGATCGGCGCGGCGTTCGGAATGGCCGACGATGACGTGACTGGCGCCCGCATCTTTCAGCATCTCGGCCGAAATACAGCCGGTATGGGCGCCGCTCTCCTTGCTGTGGCAATCCTCGCCCCCGGCCCGGACCGGCGTGCGCGACAAGATCTCCGCGGCATGCGCAAGCAGCGTCGCCGGAACGCAGACCAGCGCTTCGGTCTCGGCATCGAGCCCGCTCATGAAGCCGTTGCCGATCATCCTGAGTTCGTTGAGTGAGGCGCTGGTGCCGTTCATTTTCCAGTTGCCGGCGACCAGCGGGCGGATTCCAAGCGTCATGGGATTTGCTTCTCCGGGCAATATTCGGCTGCGTCCTCACTACCAAACTCAGCCCACAAAGCAATCGACAGTGGGCCGGAAGGACGCTATTGCGCTTGTTTCAGACTCGGCGCATGCGAAAATGCGCGAAAAAATCGGAAGTGACCATGCTTGGTATCTTGAGAAGCGCGGCTGGGACCTGGATCGCGAAAGCGCTGCTGATATTGTTGGTGTTGAGCTTCGCCGTCTGGGGCATTTCCGGACAGATGGTCGGTGGTTTTGCAGGCCACGACGCCGTTGTCACGGCCGGCGGCACTGAAGTGTCGATCAACGAGTATCGGCTGGCCTATGACCGGCAGATCAGCGTGATGTCGCAGCAATTCGGCCAGCGCATCAGCCGCGAGCAGGCGACGGCGCTCGGCCTCGACAACCAGGTGCTGGCGCAACTCGTGTCGGGCGCGGTCCTCGATGAGCAGGCCCGCAAGCTCGGGCTTGGGCTGTCCAAGGACCGGCTGGCCCAACTCACGCATGAAGACCCGGCCTTCAAGGGTCCCGGCGGCAACTTCGACAGAAGGACTTTCGAATACATACTGCAACAGGTCGGCATGCGGCCGGAAGACTATCTCAGGAATCGCGCCCAGGTGGCTGTGCGCCAGCAGATCGTCGAGGCGGTTTCGGACGGCCTCAAGGCCCCGAATACGTTCTTGAAGGCGGTCGCGCTTTATCGTGGCGAAGACCGCACCATCGACTATTTGACCTTGCCGAAATCGCTGGTCGAGCCGATCGAAGCGCCATCCGACACTACGCTTTCGGCGTATTTCGAGGAAAACAAGAAGACCTATGCGGCGCCCGAATACCGCAAATTCTCCTATGTCAGGCTCGAGCCGGAAGACATCATGGATGTGAGTGCCGTGACCGACCAGCAGGTCAACGACGACTACAACAAGAACAAGGGGCGCTACACCACGGCGGAAACGCGCACCATCGAACAGCTCGTGTTCAAAACGCCCGATGCCGCGAAGGCCGCGCTCGATTCACTCAAGACCGGCGCGACATTCGACAAACTCGTCGCCGCCGAGGGCAAGACGCAGGCCGACACGCTGCTCGGCACGCTGTCCAAGGACAAAATCGCCGACAAGGCGGTGGCGGATGCGGCGTTTGCGCTCAACGTCAACGAAGTCAGCCCGGTCGTTCAGGGCGCCTTCGGTCCGGTGCTGCTGCGCGTCACCGAGATCAAGCCCGAAGTGGTGAAGCCGCTGGCCGAAGTGGCCGCCGACATCCGCAAGGACCTGGCGCTGGGCGAGGCAAGCCGCATTCTGCTCGACGTGCATGACAGTTACGAAGACAGCCGCGCTTCGGGCAGCACGCTCGAGCAAGCGGCCGAAAAACTGAAGCTGAAGGTCGTCACCGTCGACGCGATCGATCGCACCGGCCTGAGGCCGGACGGCGCCATCGTCAAGGATCTGCCGGAATCGCCGGAGCTGATCAAGGCGGTGTTCGATGCCGAACCCGGTACCGAGAATCCCGACCTCACCACTGCCAACAACGGCTTCGTGTTCTACGAGGTGGATTCGGTCACGCCGGCCCGCGACCGCACGCTGGATGAAGTCCGCCAGAAGGTGGTGGCCGACTGGACGGCGGCGGAAACGACCAAGCGGCTCACCGCAAAAGCGCAGGAGCTCGAAAAGCGTCTCGAGGCCGGCACTACGCTCGACGTGATCGCGAGCGAGCTCAAGCTTGAGAAGCAGACCAAGCGCGGCGTCAAGCGCGGGGCGGACGACGCCGATTTCGGCAAGGAAGGGGCGGCTGCTATGTTCGGCGAAGGCGAAGGCGGGACCGGATTGATCCCCTCGCCCACCGGCGACGGACAGATCCTGTTCAGGATTGCCGAAGTGTTCGAGCCTGCCGGAGCCGACGCCAGCTCGGTGCCGGACGACGAGCAGAAATCGTTCACCGCCGGCATGTCCGACGACCTTCTCGACCAGTTGGTGGCGCAGCTGCAGACGCAATATGACGTTCGCATCGACCAAACCGCCGTTGCCCAAGCCCTGACCAGATGAGCGCGCTCAAGACCCATATCGCCAAGGTCGCCGCTGGCAGCTCCCTTTCCTTCGAGGAAGCGCGCGATGCCTTCGACATCATCATGTCGGGCGACGCTACGCCCGGCCAGATCGGCGGCTTCCTGATGGCGCTGCGCGTGCGCGGCGAGACTGTGAGCGAGATTTCCGGCGCCGTCGCCACCATGCGCGCCAAGATGCTGCGCGTCGACGCGCCGGCTGGCGCCATCGACATCGTCGGCACCGGCGGCGACAATTCGCACAGCGTCAACATCTCGACCGCATCCGCGTTCGTCATCGCCGCCTGCGGCGTGCCGGTGGCCAAGCACGGCAATCGCGGACTGTCCTCGCAGACCGGCGCCGCCGACGTGCTGACCGCGCTTGGCGTCAAGCTCGACATCCCGCCGGAAACGATCGGCCGCTGCATCCACGACGCAGGCGTCGGCTTCATGTTCGCACCGGCGCATCATCCGGCGATGAAGCATGTCGGCCCGATCCGCGCCGAGCTCGGCACCCGCACAATCTTCAACCTGCTTGGCCCGCTCTCCAATCCGGCTGGTGTCGTCAGGCAGATGGTTGGCGTCTTCTTGCCGGAATGGATCATGCCGGTGGCCGAGACGTTGAAGGCACTGGGCGCCGACCACGCCTGGGTCGCCCATGGCGACGGCTATGACGAGATCACCACCACCGGCGAAACCCAAGTCGCCGAACTGGTCGGCGGCGAGATCCGCAGCTTTACGCTGACCCCGGAAGCGGTCGGGCTGAAGCGGCATACCAAGGACGAGTTGCGCGGCGGCGATGCCGCCTACAACGCCCAGGCGCTGCGCGACATGCTGGGCGGCGCTGCCGGCGCCTTTCGCGATACGGTGCTGATGAACGCCGGCGCCGGACTGGTGGTGGCGGGAAAGGCGACGACGCTTGCCGATGGCATGGCGACGGCGGCGCAAGCCATCGACAGCGGCCGGGCGCTAAAGGTGCTTGACCGGCTGGTCGAGATTTCGAACGGATAGCGCCGTGTCTGATATCCTGCGCAAGATCGAAGCCTACAAGCGCGACGAGATCGCGGCGGCGAAGGCACGGGTGCCGTTTGCCGAAATCAAGGCACGGGCGAGGGCTACCGATGCACCGCGCGGCTTTCTCTCGGCCCTTGAAGCCAAACGCAAATCCGGCAGTTTCGCGCTGATCGCCGAGATCAAGAAGGCGAGCCCGTCCAAGGGCCTGATCCGCGCCGATTTCGATCCGCCGGCGCTGGCCCAGGCCTATGCCAAAGGTGGGGCTGCCTGCCTGTCGGTGCTGACCGATGCGCCGTCTTTCCAAGGGGCGCCTGAATTCCTCACCGATGCGCGCAGCGCCGTGACATTGCCGGCTTTGCGCAAGGATTTTCTGTTCGAGCCCTATCAGGTGTTCGAGGCCCGTGCGTGGGGCGCGGACGCCATCCTGATCATCATGGCGAGCGTCGATGACGCCGTGGCCAGGGAACTCGAAACGACGGCTTTCGAGCTCGGCATGGACGCGCTGGTCGAGGTGCATGACGAGGCCGAGACGGAACGCGCGCTGAAACTGTCGTCGCGGCTGATCGGCATCAACAACCGCAATCTCCGGACATTCGAAACCAGCATCGAGACATCGGAGCGGCTCGCGGCGATGGTGCCGGCCGACCGGCTGCTGGTCAGCGAGAGCGGTATTTTCTCGCACCAGGACTGCCGCAGGCTGGAACGGAGCGACATTGGCACTTTCCTCGTCGGCGAGAGCCTGATGCGGCAACTGGACGTGGCCACTGCGACGCACCTGCTTTTGACGGGCAACGCGCCCGCCAATGCATCTGCCCGAAAATCGGAATCGATGTTCGGAGAGCATGATGCATAGATACAAAGCGTCAGAGTGTAGTTTGTGCGTCCAAACGGACGCACGTCGCTCCAGGGTGACCTGACGATGTCGGCCGCCCTCACCCATCTTGGCGCAGAAGGCGAAGCCAATATGGTCGATGTCGGCGACAAGGCGGAGACGACCCGCACGGCAATCGCCGAAGGTCTTGTCTCGATGCGGCCCGAAACGCTGAAAATGATTCTCGACGGCGATGCCAGGAAGGGCGACGTGCTGGGTACGGCGCGCATCGCCGGCATCATGGCGGCCAAGAGGACGCATGAGCTGATCCCGCTCTGCCATCCGCTGCTGTTGACCAAGATATCGGTAGACATCGAACCTGACGCGAAGCTGCCCGGCCTGAAGGTCACGGCGCTGGCCCGCGTCACCGGCAAGACCGGCGTCGAGATGGAAGCGCTGACCGCCGTCTCGGTCGCCTGCCTGACCATCTATGATATGGCCAAGGCGGTCGATCGCGGCATGGCCATCTCCGGCATCAGGCTGGTGGAAAAGACCGGCGGCAAATCCGGCGACTACAAGGCGGATGCCCAGGGGGCAGGCCAATAATGGCGCTGCTTGCGGTCGCCGAGGCGCTCGAGCACCTGCTTGCGGATGCTGCGCCCTTGCAGGCTGAAAGCGTCGCCCTGATGGATGCCGCCGACCGCGTGCTGGCGGAGCCGCTCATCGCGCTCCGCACCCAGCCGCCATTCAACGCGTCGGCCATGGACGGCTATGCCGTGCGGGCCGACGATGTCGCCTCCGTGCCCGCGAGACTTTCGGTGATCGGCATGGCGCCGGCCGGACGCGGCTTTGCCGGGACAGTCGGCCCGGCGCAGGCCGTGCGCATCTTCACCGGCGCGCCGCTTCCCGGAGGCGCCGACACCATCGTCATCCAGGAGAATGTCCGCGACCTCGGCGGCGGCATGGTCGAAGTGACCGCGCCGACGGTTGAAGGCCGCAACATCCGCCGCCTCGGGCTCGATTTCTCGCAGGGCGACATGCTGCTGGAGAAAGGCCGCCTGTTTGATCCGGCGGCATTGTCGCTGGCGGCGTCGGCCAACCACCAGCAGGTCCGCGTGGTGAAACGGCCGCTGGTCGCCATCATCGCCACCGGCGACGAATTGCTGCCGCCGGGCAGCGACCTTGGCCCCGGCCAGATCATCTCCTCCAATGCCTATGGCGTCGCCGCCGCGGCCCGCTCGGTCGGCGCCAGCGCCCTCGATCTCGGCATCGCCGCCGACCGCAAGGACGCGATCGCCGCGCTGGTGACAAAAGCCGTCGCCGCAGGCGCGGACGTCATCGTCACGCTGGGCGGCGCCTCGGTCGGCGACCATGACCTCGTCCATGACGTGCTGACCGGCGAAGGCATGGCGCTCGATTTCTGGAAAATCGCCATGCGGCCCGGCAAGCCACTGATGTTCGGGCGGCTGGGCGCCATCCGCTGCATCGGCCTGCCTGGCAATCCGGTGGCCAGCCTGGTCTGCACGCAGCTCTTTCTGAAGCCGCTGCTGGCGCGGCTCGGCGGCCGCGCCTTCCGCCAGGACATGCGTCAGGCGCGGCTCGGCGCCGCCATGCCGGCTAACGATCTCAGGCAGGACTATGTACGCGCGGTGGTGAAGGAAGAAGCTGGCACGCTTGAGGCAACGCCGTTCAGTATCCAGGATTCCTCGATGCTCAGAATGCTGGCCGACGCCAACGGACTGGTCGTGCGCGAGCCATTCGCTCCCGCAGCCGCAGCGGGCGCCGCCTGCAGCGTGCTGATGCTACGCTGAACAAAACGTCAACACATTCATTAAACTTTAAATGGTTGCGGAACACAACTGGAACAGATAGTGTTTGTTCTGGGTTTGTTTTTCTGATTCTGTTGGGGGTCGCGATGCTGACACGCAAACAACATGAACTGCTGATGTTCATCCACGAACGGCTGAAGGAAAGCGGCATTCCGCCCTCGTTCGACGAGATGAAGGAAGCGCTCGACCTCGCCTCCAAATCGGGGATCCACCGGCTGATCACGGCGCTGGAGGAACGCGGTTTCATTCGCCGCCTGCCCAACCGCGCCCGCGCGCTGGAGGTGCTGCGCCTGCCCGATTCGATCGCGCCGGGCCTCAATGCGGCGCGCAAATTCTCGCCGAGCGTCATTCAAGGCTCCCTTGGCCAGGGCGGCCTCGGACGCCAGATCAAGCCAGCGCCTTCGCGCATGCGTGCTGCCGGCAATGACGACGACGTCGTTGCCACCGTCTCCATACCGGTGATGGGCCGCATCGCTGCCGGTGTGCCGATCGACGCCATCCAGCACCAGACGCATTCGATCTCGGTGCCACCGGACATGATCACCGGCGGCACGCACTACGCGCTGGAGGTCAAGGGTGATTCGATGATCGAGGCCGGCATCTTCGACGGCGACACGGTCATCATCCGCAACGCCGACACCGCCCAGCCTGGCGAGATCATTGTCGCTCTGGTCGACGAGGAGGAAGCGACGCTGAAGCGATTTCGCCGCAAAGGTGCCTCTATCGCACTGGAAGCCGCCAATCCGGCCTACGAGACGCGCATCTTCGGGCCGGACCGGGTCAAGGTGCAGGGCAAGCTCGTCGGATTGATCCGGCGTTACTGAACGGCGGGCTTCCTGGGTTTCTCGGCCCTGCGGTATGGCGGCAGGCCCCTCGCCTCGCGCGAAAATCGCCGCTGCTCATGCCAGGGCCTATATGGCTGTCTGACGGCAAAACGGATTTCTGCGCGCGTTGTCGCCGATAGCGGATCGAAGAAGACGGCGGCACTGCCCATGCGAGCGAGCTGCCGTTTGGTGACGACGAGAACCAGCGGGTTGCGGCAGGGTTTGTAATAGGCTGTGGCATCGTCGATGACGATCAAATCCGCAAAGGCACAGGCCGGCCGCGCGGTTTTGCGGTTGTCGGCGAGCGCGATGAGCGCGCCGGACGGATGCCGGGCCAGGCACAGGCCGGCAGTGCAGGTGAAAGGCGCTCCCGGCGGCAGGTCGGCCGGATCGGCGATGTCGAACCGCACATCTCCTTTTTCGAATGTCTCCGGCTCGACGATCGTTGTTGAAACCAGCGCATGTTTCCAGTTGTCGGTGGTGAATTCGTTCGAACGCATCCGGTTGACGGCAAGTTCGCCGCCGCCGATCGGCAGCGCCACCAGATGCGCATCCTCCGAGATCAGCACGTCGGGGATGCGCGTCTCGGAAATCGTCAGCAGGCCGGCGAGCGCAAAGGGAAGTGCCGCAAGCCGCAGCCATGTCGTCGCCATCGTGGCGATGACTAAGGCGACCGTCACCAGCAGAACCGATTGCAACGAAATCAGGCCGACTGCATCGACGGGCGAACGCTCCGAGATCCATCCCGAAATTGCAATCATCGCCGTCAGGCCCTTGCCCATCATGTAGAGGAAAGGGCCGTCGAGGCCGAAAGGCATTGCCAAGGCGCTGAGGACCGCCAGGAACATGACGATCGTGACGATCGGCATGACGGCCAGATTGGCGAACAGGCTGAGCGGCGAGACGCGCTGGAAGTGCCAGATGGCGAAGAGCGCGGTGGCGCTGCCGGCAATGATGGAGGTCATTGCGATGGTGCCTGCCCCGGCGACGAGCTTGCGCGTGACGAAAGCGACCGGTGACCGTCGCTGTCGCGGCGCCTTGGCCTTGTCGGCACGATAGTCGGACCAACCGGCATAGGCGCCCACGAGAGCCGCAGTCGCGGCGAACGACATCTGGAAGCTTGCGCCGACCACCTCGTGCGGCGACACGACGATAACGGCGATGGCCGAAATCGCCAGGTTGCGCATGGTGAGTGCCGCCCGGTCGAACAGCACGGCGACAAGCATTACCGCCAGCATGATGAAGCTGCGTTCAGCCGCGACCACGATACCGGAAAAGATCAGATAGGCAGCGATGGAGACGAGTGCGGCAGCAGCCGCATATTTTTTGACCGGCCGGCGCGACGAAAAGTCGGGAAACAGCGCAAAGGCGCCGCGCAGCAATCCCATGACGGTGCCGGCGACAAGCGCCATATGCAGGCCGGAAATGGAGATGATGTGGTAGATGCCGGTGCGCCGCATCGATTCGTTTATCTCTTCGGGGATGCCGGCACGCACGCCGACGATCAGCGCAGCGGCAATCTCCCCCTCGGCACCACCGATGCTGTCCCTGATATGGTCGGCGATGGATTCGCGCGCCTTCTCGATCGACGAAGAAAGGCGTGCGGTTAACGGTGCATCTTCGGAGACGACGATCTTTGGACTGCCGAGGAAAAAGCCACTGGCACCGATACCGGCGAAATAGCTGTCAAAGGAAAAGTCAAAGCTGTCCGGTCTGACCGGGCCAGTCGGAGGCAGAAGCCTCACATAGCCGGTTGCCACCGAGCCTGCGGTCATCTCAGCGGGAATCTTGCGTGCCGACACCCTGACACGTTCGGGTGCATAACGCAGTGTCGGCCGGGCGGTCGACATCACATCGATGGTCAGCCTGATCCGGCCGTTCGCCATCTGGTCGAGCCTGACGACACGGCCGGTCAGCCGGGTCTGGATTTCCGAACCGAGCATCTTCGTTCCGGCGCGCCAGGTTTCAACCTTGGCGGCGAGCACACCAAGCGCGCACAGCAACGCTGCCATGAAGCACAGGTGCGTTTTGCGGCGTGAGCGCGTGACGGCCGCACACAATGCCGTAAGGACCACGACGGCGATGGGCTGGGCAAAGTCCGGTTCGACGGCAAGCGAAAAATAGACGATCACCCCGCATGCCAGGAAAACCGGCACCAGCAGGAAGGCGACGCCCCGGTCGAGTTCCAGGCCGGCTGCCGCGGCCACGCTGTTGCGGACACCGGATGGTGAAAGATGGCTGAGCTGTCGGCGAAAACGAATGACAGGGCCGGGTGCTGAAGCCGGTATCGGCGCCGGGCGATCCGGCGAAAGAGGTTGGATGCTCAGCGGCGACGCAGGCAGCGAAACGGGTAGCGACTCAGTGCGAGGAACGTCGGCAAACAGCGATCGTTCGCTGACGCTTGCGGTCGCGCCCTCGCTCTCGTCCACGCCGCGGCCTGGTCCAGCCATAGGGTTCGCCCCTTGCGCCCTTGACCTCCTATGCTACATGAACGCGCGACGCGCGAAAGTCCGCGCACCACATCCGTTTTCTGCGCTTGCCCAGGAGTTCCATGTCCGACAAGGTCGTCACCCGTTTTGCCCCTTCGCCCACCGGATTCCTGCATATTGGCGGGGCGCGCACGGCGCTGTTCAATTGGCTGTATGCGAAACACACTGGCGGCAAGATGCTGCTGCGCATCGAGGACACCGATCGCGAGCGTTCGACCGATGCGGCAACCGCTGCCATCCTCGATGGGCTCTCCTGGCTCGGCCTCACCTGGGACGGCGAACCGGTATCCCAGTTCGAGCGCGCGCCGCGCCACCGCGCGGTTGCCGAGGAGCTGGTGCGCCTCGGCAAAGCCTATTACTGCTATGCGACGCCGGCCGAGCTGGAGGCGATGCGCGAGAGTGCGCGGGCCAAGGGCTTGCCTCCCCGCTATGACGGCCGCTGGCGCGACCGCGACCCGTCAGAGGCACCGGTTGGCGCCAGGGGCGCGATCCGCATCAAGGCGCCGGCCGAAGGCGAGACGGTGGTACATGACCGCGTGCAGGGCGAAGTCCGCTTCCCCAACAAGGACCTCGACGATTTCATCATCCTGCGCTCGGACGGCAACCCGACCTATATGCATGCCGTCGTCGTCGACGACCACGACATGGGCATCACCCACATCATCCGCGGCGACGACCATCTGACCAATGCCGCCCGCCAAATGGTGATCTATCGAGCCTTGGGCTGGGAGGTGCCGTCAATGGCGCATATCCCGCTGATCCATGGCGCCGACGGCGCCAAGCTGTCGAAGCGGCACGGCGCCCTCGGCGTTGAAGCCTATCGCGCCATGGGCTATCTGCCCGAGGCACTGCTCAACTACCTGGCGCGGCTCGGCTGGAGCCACGGCGACGACGAGGTCATATCGATCACCGACATGATTGCGTGGTTCGACATCGGCGATGTCAACAAGGGGGCCGCCCGCTTCGACTTCGCCAAGCTCGAGGCGCTGAGCGGCGTGCATATGCGGCGCATGAACGAGCCCGAATTGCTCGATATCTTCATCAACACCTTGCCCTATCTCGAAGGCGGCCCGGCGATCGCAGCGCGCCTCGACGACACACGCAAGGCGCAGTTGCTGGCCGCCCTGCCCGGCTTGAAGGAGCGCGCCAAGACGCTGGTCGAGCTGGTCGACGGTGCCGCCTTCCTGTTTGCCGAGCGGCCGCTGCCGATCGACGAGAAGGCGGCGGCGCTGCTCGGCGGCGAGGCGCGCGAGATCCTGCGGGGCGCCCATGCGGCGCTGAAGGCGATTTCAGGGGATTGGACGGCCGCAGCGGCGGAAGCGGCGATCCGCGAATATGCGCTCGCCGGCGGCCATAAGCTTGGCGCAGTGGCCCAACCTTTGCGCGCCGCGCTAACCGGCAAAAGCACCTCGCCCGGCGTGTTCGACGTGCTTGCCGTGCTTGGCCGCGAGGAAAGCCTGGCGCGCGTCGCGGATCAAATCGATTAGCAAAACTGGCCCAAGAAGATTGGCATTGAAAGGTGGGTTTCGCAGTGCAACATTAGGTCTTGGCCCAATTTGGCACGCAATCCAATTGCGGGCGCAAACGCGCGAACTCCGATACTTTCGACGTGTTGCGTTGCAGAAATTTTGCCTTTGCCGACATGAGAAAACAAAAAGGAGTTTGCAATGTCCGAAGCTGCGACAAAAATGGAATTTGGCGGCAAAACCCACGCGTCGACCGCGAAACTTGAATTCGGCGGCAAAACTCACGAACTCAAGGTGCGAAGCGGCTCGGTCGGACCTGACGTCATCGATATCGGCGCGCTTTACAGCACCACCGGGGCCTTCACCTACGATCCCGGCTTCACCTCGACGGCAAGTTGCGAGTCGGAAATCACCTTCATCGATGGCGATGCCGGCATCCTTTTGCATCGCGGTTATCCGATCGACCAGTTGGCCGAGCACGGCGACTTCCTCGAAGTTTGTTATCTCCTGCTCTACGGCGAACTGCCGACCAAGGCGCAGAAGGACGATTTCGACTACCGGGTCACGCGCCACACCATGGTGCACGAGCAGATGTCGCGCTTCTTCACCGGCTTTCGCCGCGACGCCCACCCGATGGCGGTGATGTGCGGCGTGGTCGGTGCGCTGTCAGCTTTCTATCACGATTCCACCGACATCTCGGACCCCTACCAGCGCATGGTCGCATCGATGCGGCTGATCGCCAAGATGCCGACGATCGCGGCGATGGCTTACAAATACCACATCGGCCAGCCCTTCATTTACCCCAAGAACGAGCTGAATTTCGCGGCCAACTTCCTGCATATGTGCTTTGCCGTGCCGTGCGAGGAATACAAGATCAACCCGGTGCTGGCGCGTGCGATGGAGCGCATTTTCATCCTGCACGCCGATCACGAGCAGAACGCCTCGACCTCGACCGTTCGCCTCGCCGGCTCGTCCGGCGCCAATCCGTTCGCCTGCATCGCCGCCGGCATCGCCTGCCTGTGGGGACCGGCCCATGGCGGCGCCAACGAGGCAGCCTTGAACATGCTGGGCGAGATCGGCCAAGTCGACCACATCCCGGAATTTATCGCCCGCGCCAAGGATAAGAACGATCCGTTCCGATTGATGGGCTTTGGCCATCGCGTCTACAAAAACTACGATCCACGCGCCAAGATCATGCAGAAGACCGCACATGAGGTTTTGGGCGAACTCGGCATCAAGGACGATCCGCTGCTCGACATCGCCATGGAACTGGAAAGGATTGCTCTGACCGATTCCTATTTCATCGAGAAGAAGCTTTATCCGAACGTCGATTTCTATTCCGGCATCACGCTGAAGGCGCTGGGCTTCCCCACCACCATGTTCACCGTGCTGTTCGCGGTCGCCCGCACCGTCGGCTGGATCGCGCAGTGGAAGGAGATGATCGAGGATCCGCACCAGAAGATAGGCCGCCCGCGCCAGCTCTATACAGGTGCGCCGGAACGCGACTACGTGCCGATTGCTAAACGGTGAATAGCGAATTGTGAATAGTGAATAGTGAATAGTGAATAGTGAATAGTGAATAGTGAATAGTGAATAGTGAATAGTGAATAGTGAATA
>NZ_JBVVPV010000033.1:0-75959 GCF_055811735.1 Mesorhizobium sp. WSM4850
GGCCGGTGACAGTCCTGGTGATGCGGCTGCGCAGCACCGGTAAATTCAATTCGGCCGATTATTTCGCGCTGCAGGGATGGGCCGGCTCTCCGGCGACGTGTTTGCGTTGACCGGCCGGGCCGGCGCCGTTTCTCAAATCGGGCGACGCGGCCGGCCCGAAACCGAAACCGCCATCGAATTCGGAGGACTTTCTTGAAACGGGCTGGCTTGAAACGGGCTGGCCTGGAACGGGCTCGCTTGCACCGGAAGGCACCGGATCGAAGCTGAATGGGTCTGCGGCGTCCGGCGCACGACGCGGTTCGGAATAGCCAGCGCCATTCGGCGCCGGCGTCGATACCGGGTCGAGGCTGAACGGGTCGTCGAAGGCAGGCGAACTGCGCTGGTTGGCGCGCTCGAACGCTCCTGGAACGGGTTGCTCGAACGGGTTCGGCAGATCGGCGGGACGCGGTCGGCGCGGCTCTTCTTCGACCGTGGCCGAAAAGAAGTCATCGCGGCCGATGCTTACCGGCGCTCGCGATGCCGGCGGGGACGGTTCGGCGAACGATTGGCTGGCCGCTGGCGCGTGAGCGACCGGCGTCTGCAGATCGACGCATACGATGTAGTCGCCCAGCCTCAGCCGCATGCCGTTCTGAAGACGGACCGACGTGCCGGTGCCGAGCGGGCTGTCAGAATCGTTTATGAACAAACCGCTGCTTGATGTGTCGGTGACGAAATACCCGTCCCGCCCACCGGTGATCCTGCAATGGGCGCGTGAAACGAACATGTCGGGATCGTCGATCTGCCAGTCCGCCTCCGCGCTACGGCCGATCACCAGTTCACCCTCGTCCAGCCGGGTCTGCCGTACCGCCTGGGTGCGTGGTCCGTGCTCCAGCGTCAGCAGCAGACTCATGCCGCGACCTCCGCCATTTCCGGCCGCCATCCGACGATCGTCCGCAGCCGCATATCGTCAGCATCGCCCCTTTCAGCGGGCCGCGCAAGCCAGGTGGTTCGGCCGAGCTGTACCGCTCCGATACGGGGCGGCGGCACCGCTTCACGCGCCAGCACGATCCGCAGATCGACGTCGAGCGATTCCCCGACCATGTCGCGAACCGCCTGCTTGAACATCTTCAGACGTTGACCGCCCGGCAGGAACGCCTTGAATTCCTCATACCCGAGCGGGCCGACGCGCAGCTCGATCCTGCTTTGGCGGCTGAAAACGCGCGGGCCGATCGTCGCCCCGCGACCCAGCACTGCGTAAGCCTGGGTAAGCCGGGTCTGGAGCGTCGCTGGTATGGTCATCCAGGTGGCAACGAACTCCTTGATCGCGACCGGCACCTTGAACGCTTCCGCCAAGAACAGCGTCAGCCGCTCCGGGCCGTCGACCTGGCTGGCGAGCGACGCGGCCTGGCGAAGCTTTACGGCGTCGAGATCGGAATTTTGGGTGCCGGGAAGTCCGGTTCCCGCCATCGCTTCAAGCATGGCCCTTACTCGGCCGCCGACCGCACGTTCGACCTGTACCGCCGGATGCGCGTCGGCCCAGGCTCGATAGTACAGGGCGATCATGCGGTGCTGGAGAATATTGACGAAGTCCACGAACGTCGTGTCGCTGGTCTGCCGTGCGTCAGCGCCGGTGAACCAGCGCTGCGACAGACGATCGAGCACCCAACGTGTCAAATGAAGCGGCATCGGGCCTTCCGGTCCCATCAGCCCGAGATTGGCAACCGTGACCCGGGCCGGCACCCCGTCGTTCCCCGGCGTCTTGTCCTTCGCTTCGCGGAATTCGACCACGTCCTTGGCGGAAAAGCTAAGACGCACATGCTGCCCGAGCCTTGCCGGCTCGCGATCTGCGCGGCCGGAATAGCCGAACAGCCCGCCCCGTTGTTCGAGCCGGCGCAACAGTTCGAAGAAGTCGAACGTATCATCCAGTTCTTCGGCCCGGACCGGGTCGAGCTTGCCTAGATCAGGTAGCGATTGCCGGGCGTCATCGGCCATGGCACATCCTCCTGCTTCTGCAGCAACCGCGTGCGGGTCCGCACAAAGCCGTTTATCCCGGCGTGACGGGCAAACAGCCGGGCAAGCAAGGCTGAAAGCAGCAATGTGCTTTGCCCGGCCAGGACCGACTGGTCCACATGCAATGTCACTTCCGTCCCCCGTCCGAAGCACATCGGCCCATCGATCTGCAGCCGTTCGATGACGGATCGCGAGTCGATGCGAACGATCGAGTGCACGTTGCGAGCCAGGCTCGGATCTCCCCGGTCGGCATAAAGATCGAGCAGCGCATGCAGCGGATCGACACCGCGGCCTTCCTTGGCGAGGCTGAGAAAGTTGAGGGCCAACTGCGCCACGAGCCGCCATGCGAGATTGTCGGCTCGAGATTCGCCTTCGGCGCCGGCGGGCAGCGCGGCCGGGATCGCCGGCTGGGGCGGGCGCAAAGCACCGATAAGCCGGACCGTTTCGACCGGATCGCCTGTCTCCAGCGTCAGGGTAGGGTTGTCGTCGAGGATCGGCAGATCACGGTTGGTGCAAAGCGCCATGATGTCGAGCCGCTTCAGCGGCCGGTTCGCCGGGCTTCCGGCCGGCCGGGAAACCGAAAGGAAAACGTCGTCTCCGGTGTAGGAAGTGCGGGTCAGTCCGTCGCGCCGTTCATCTTCGGTGGCCCGGCGAGGGCGCCGTTCGGTGGAATAGACCCAGCCATTGCTGCGGTTTTGCCCCAGGCTGAAGAGTTCTGGAATTTCGGCGTCAGGACCCTCGGCATCGGCGTCCTCGATATGGGTCACCCGATAGATTTCGAAGTCGCGCGCCCGCGTGCGGTCGGCATGCAGCACCTGCCGCGTTCTGCGCGGATCGAGCTCGATGACGTTGCAGTCACGCTCGAACAGGTTGATGATCGGTGTCGCGAAAAGTTCGAAATCCGCCGGCGTCACATCGGCAAGCTCGGGTACCGGACGCCGGAACATGAAGATGATCTCGACCCCGGCCTCGCATCGGCGCACGACCGGTTGCAGTCCTGAAACCCGCACGTAGTGAAAGCGCTCGGGCATCATGAAATATTCACGCAGCAGGCGGTAGCCTTCGAATGTCGGCCGGGTACGAGGCATCAACGCCTCGTCGTCGCTGATGCCGACCATTTCGGGTTCCGGCAACCGCGACAGCGGATTGGCCTTGCCCTCGGCGCGGGCGCCAACCGCCGAGCAGGCGCCGAAAATCGCGTCGAACAGCAATGGCGCTTTGGTGCGCCCGGCAAAATAGAAATCAAGCCGGTCGAGCGCCAGTTCGCCGAGCTTGCCTTTTCCGGTCCGACCCAGCGTGATGCGCAGCGCCGCTTCGCCGCCTGCGCCGCCGATCGGTGTTATGCCGGCCGCCGCCAACCCGCTGCGATCCTGGAAATAGCTGACCGAATTGATGGTTATCGGCCACAGCGTGATTTCCTGCGCGGTGGTGAATGTGCAGCGCGTCGACAGGCCGGGTTGCAGACTGGACACCAGCCGCGTGTTCCGCTTGATGACATGGCCGGCAATCATCGACTGGACCTGCTGGCCGGGTTTCAGCACTGCCATTGCCATAGCCGGGGCCGGGGTAACCAGATCGGGATACAGCACATCCAGCACGCTGCGTGAAAACCGCGAACGCTCGGCGTCGACTTTCAACCGGGTGCGTGCAGCGAGGAAAGCGACGCCGTCAAGCAGCCGCTCGACATACGGATCCGGGCACGGGACGGTATCGAGAGAAAGATTGCGCGCCACCGCCGGATGCATGTCGGCAAATTCCGCCGCGAGTCCGCGGATATGGGTCAGTTCCTCCTCGTAATATTCTACGAAGACCCGATCCATCTCAGCTGTCCCTGAATTCGGTCCGCGCCAGGCCGTTATCGAGATTGATCGTGGTGCGCAGGCGCATGCGTTCCGGCGTCGGCGTCATGATCAGAACGGCGTCTATCTCGATCTTCAGGCCGACACTTTTGTCACCGAGGGTCACCGTTACCTTGGTTGCGCTTTCCTTGAGACGGGGCTCGAAGGTGGCAAGGACCGCGCGGATCTCGCGCGCCAGGGTCTCGCGATCAAAGTCGCGGGACGAACGGCCCGAAAACGACGGCACGCCGTAGTTGACCACACTTCGGCGCACCTCCGGAAAATCGGCCAGCGACGGCGGATTGTCTGCGGCCTGTTCGCTTTCGAAATCGGAAAGAAGCGGAACAGCTTCAAAACGCTCGGTGTTGAACAAGGCCTCGATGTCGCGCCGCACCGCCTCCCTGAGGACGCGGGCCGATACAACCACGCCACGGCTTTCGATCTCGGCGCGGTGTTGGGTCTGAAAGGCCAGGCGGTGCAGACGCCGCTTCTGATCGGGAGTCAGCTCCGCGTCGGCGTCGATCAGCCGCGCGCTGCCCGCCAGCAGCGTGTCCAGCCGGTCCGCGCCCAACTCGTCCTGCAAGGTCTGGCGCAGCCCGTCGATCTCGGAGGTGACGCCCGGCAGATCGTTGACGAGGCGGTCCCAAAGAGAGGGCTGGACCGCCTCGCGTTTCGCCCGCGAACTGCCGGTAACCTGCAGCTTGTCGGCGCCCGGCCGCCGCGCCTCACTTGCCGACATAGACATCCATTTCGATTTCGTCATCCTTGTCATAGACGAACTTGATCTTCTTGTAGGCGAAGCTGACCTCCTCCTCGATCAGGTCTTCCTCGTCCTCGGCCTGCGACATGTCGTATTCCATGATCGAAGCGTCGGTCAGGGTGACGACCAGATAATCGCTGGTCTCGCCATCGATGGTCCGGCGGGCGGAGAACACAACTTCGTCCAGCGCCTTGTTGTCGAACAGCGCCTTTTTCAGATAGGGCGATGACTTGTCATAATGCTTGGTGAACTTGATCATCCCCAGCGACACGCGACCGCGGCGTGAGAGCGAATTCGGATCGTATGGCGCGATTATCTTGTAATCGACCCCGTGGACTTCGATTTCGTCCTCATGACCGTCGCGAACGCTTGGCCCTTTGATATCCGGAACTTTTAGAAAACCATCAATTTTCACGGGCATTGTCTTCCTCCAGCGCTTTCAAAACAAAACAAGGTGGATGTTGCTGCAAAATCAAGCCTTTACGGACGGTAGTTCTGACACCAGTCGAAGCGAGGCGTTGATGCCCTCCAACTGGTAATGCGGGCGCAGATAGAAGCGGGCGTTGTAGTAGCCCGGCCGCCCCTCGACGCTGTCCACCTGGACTTCAGCGGCGGCAAGCGGGCGCTTGGCGCGCGCCTTGTCGTCGGCAAAGGCCGGGTTGGCCAGCACGTAGCGGTTGATCCACTCGGTCAACCAGATCTGCATGTCGGAGCGCTCCTTGAACGACCCTATCTTGTCGCGCGCAATGGCCTTGAGGTAGTGCGCAAAGCGCGAAACCGGGAAAAGATAGGGCAGGTTGGCGCTCAGCCGTTCATTTGACTGGGCGTCGGGATCGACCAGCCGCCCGGCGCGCGTCTCGTCGTCCTGCAGCGAATGCGCACCGATAAAGGCTGCGAGATCGGTGTTCTTGCGGTGCAGAATGGGCATCAGGCCGAGCTTGGCCAGTTCCGCCTCGCGCCGGTCGTCGATGGCAACTTCCGTCGGGCATTTCATCGCGATCGATCCGTCGTCCGTGGGGAAGGAGTGCACCGGCAGGTTGATCACTGTGCCGCCGTTCTCGACTCCGCGGATCTGCGTGCCCCAGCCATAGAGCTTGTGACTGCGGTTTATGTTGACGCCCATCGGAAAGGCGGCGTTCATCCAGACATATTTGTTGTGGTCGCCCTGCACTTCTTCCTCGAAAGTGAAGCCCTTCACCGGAACGGTTTCCGAGCCATACGGCAGTCGCGCCAGAACACGTGGCATGGTCAGGCCGATGTAGCGCGCGTCCTCGCTCTCGCGCAGCGATTGCCACGAGGCATAGGCCGGGTTGGAGACGATCATCTGCAGGTCCTGCGGGTTCGGCAGTTCCTGCCAGCTGTCCATGCGGAACAGCCGCGGGTCGGCGGCTGCGATGAACGGCGTATGCGCGGAGGCACAGATGCCCGAGATGTTGCGCAACAGGCCGACGTCACGCGGATGGTTCGAGAATTCGTAGGCGCCGATCAGGCAGCCGATCGGCTCGCCACCCAGCATCGAATACTCGTCCGTATAGACCTTCTTGAAGATCGGGCTTTGATCCCACATCTGGCCTTCGTAATCTTCAAGCGTGTCGGCAAGCTGAACCTTGGAAATGTTCATCACCCGGATCTTCAGCTTCTGATCCGTCTCGGTGTTGTTGACGAGATACCATAGGCCGCGCCATGTGCCTTCCATTTCGCGCACTTCCGGCGCATGCAGAATCTCGTTCACCTGGGTAGTCAGCATCTTGTCGATGCCTGCTATCAGCGACTTGATCGATTTGATCGCGTTGGACGAGATGGTCGTGGTATCGGAGCGGGACTGCGCCGCCAGCGCGAGATTACGGACGAGCTGCTGCAGCTTCTCGCTGTCGTCCTTCTTGACCTTGAAATCCTTCTCGAGGAGCCCGCTGAATTCTCCGAGGTCTATGGCTTCCGCCTCAGCGGCGACGGCTGCGGTTTTTTGTTGTTCGGCCATGATTTACTCCTGAAACTTGTCGTCGTCGGATAATGCCTGGTTGGCGATCTTGCCGAGAAGCGGCTCGTTGTTCAGAAGTTGCGCGATGCGCTTTTCGGCGTCGACACGGCCGTCCATGAAACCGAGCAGCTCCTCGAGCTGACGACGCATCTTGAGGATCTCGGCCAATTGCGGGACTTGTTCGGCGATCTTGTCCGGGGCGAAATCGCCCATTTTGGTGAAGGTAAGATCGAGTGCTAGCTCTTCGTCACGCTCGGCGCCCTCAGCCTGGGGCAGCGTATTCTTCACACGGGCTTTGACGCGCGGCCCGAGCGCCTCCATGAAACGGGGGAAGCGGTTGGCGTCAGTCTCGACAAAGGAGCGGTCCAGTACCGACTTCATCGCTTCCCTGGTCTGTGAAGCGCCGGAGAGGTCGGCCATCACGCCCATGACGAACGGCAATTCGATCGTCGTCGGGCTGCCATAGGTTTCCACGTCATAGGCGATCTGCACGCGCGGAGCGCGGTTCCGTTCGATGACTTTCGCTTTGCTTTCAGCTGCCATGGCTCGTTACCTTTCATCCTTCTGGGCCGTCTTCTTGGCATCGGGAACGCCGGCAAGCAGCCGGAATTCCTTCAGCCCCGACGGGGCGAGATCTTCCATCAGTTCAACGAAATCCATATGCACCATCCGGCGCACCCGGCGGGCCAGGTGCGGGATCGGGCTTGACGGTTCGGTGCGGTCATAAAAGGCGATGACGAGGTCGAGGCATTTCACGACGTCGTCGCGCGAGGAAATCCGTTCCGGCAGCCCCGTGCTCGGTTCCGCGTAACTCGCCACACTTGCCATAGTATCGGCTCCATGGCCCTTTGCAGGCATTTGACCGTTTCGAGCAGGCATTTCCGGATCTGCAGTCGTGGGGGCTGGCTCGGCCGCGCCGTTCGTCGCCGTTTCGATTGCCGAATTCCGTTCGAGGGTCGACAGCAAACGCTGCAGAAACCGTTTCAATTCCGGAACAGCGGCGCCACCGCCCTGCAGACGGCCGTTGAGAGCCGTCTCGACCGCATCAAGAGCCGTGATCGCCGCATGAGCATCGGCAATGAGCGACATCATCTCCGCATTGGCTTGATCGGCCTGCGCCTTGCACCCGCTATGAACCCGGTTCAGCAGTTGACCGTGCGCGCTGGCCAGCGTTGCCTTTTCCGCCGCATTCAATCCCGAAGCCGCTTCCAGAAGCATGACCCGCTCGTCGAGTGCGGCTTGTTCCAGATCGCGTCCGCTGATCGGTCCCATAGGGCGCGGCGCGAAGAAAATCATTCGCCGCAAGTCGGCCAGCAGCCCGTCCTGGCCATTCTGGAGGTCGAGCAGGGCGTTGATGCGACGCAAGGCGGCGTCGCGTGGTGAAGCACTGGGCCGCAGGGCCGGGTGCATGGTCTCCCAATGCTGATCGAAGCTCCGCGCAACAAGGGTCAGGCCATGCGCGAGCCCGGCGAGCCGCTGCTCATTGGCCAGCGCGCGCGTGACAATGACGAGCAGGCGCAGATCCCGGCCATGCGCACGCAATTCCTCCGCCTTGTCGAGGACGGCAGGCCAGTCGACCGGAATGGTGCTTTGCGACGAGGGCTGGTTGTGGCCGCCATGGACGACCTTGACCTGCGGCTCGGTGAGACGCTCCAGCTCATGAAAGGCTGGATCGTTGCGCAAATCCTCCCCTGACGGATTTTCACCGTCCAGCGGATTCAGCCAGAGTGCGAGATCAAGCACACCATCCCCCAGCGCGCGGCTCGTGGGCCGTGCCTGACCCAACGTTACCACACTGCGACACTTTACCACAATTTAGTTGATGCTCAATCTTAATACGAGCCTGCAACCGGCGCGCTGGGCTCAAAAGTGCTGGCGGATTTGTCGAACCCTGTCGTGAACGCATCGCCAACAGGCGGGGCGTTCGATGGCGTTGCAGCCGATGGCGCCGGCGTCTGCCGGGACGGAAGAAATCGACTGAATCGCACACTCGGACGCCCCGCTCATAAACGCTCTTTGTCAAGTCGCTGCTTATGTGGCAGTTTGTTGGCTGGCAGATTGGAGGGGCAAGTTCGATGGAACAGCGCCGGTCGTCGCAGAGCTTTAAACGCAAGGAACTGGTCGGCAAGCTCAACCCCATCTGTTTGCGCGCCTTCAAGGCTGCGGCCGACACCGCCAAGCTGCGCGGCAATCCTTATGTCGAGCTCGTTCACTTCATCGAGCAGCTGGTGCTTTCAGAGCGATCGGATGTGCAGCTGATACTGGCAGACGCCGGGGTGGATGCGAGCCGGCTCACGGCCGATATGACCCGCGCCGTCGACAAGCTGCCTTACGGCGCCACTTCGATCGAGGAATTTTCCGATCATATCTTTCACGCCATCCAGGAGGCCTGGGGCCTGGCGGGACTGGAATTCAGCGTCGAGGAAGTGCGCAGTGCGCATATTCTGCTCGCCTGCCTGAAGACGCCGGTGCTGGAAGGCCTGCTGTCGAAGATCAGCGGCGAATTCGACAAGATCGATGCGCAGGCCGTTATTGCGCGGTTCGCGGACGTCATGGAGGGTTCGCTCGAAGCCGGCGCCTCGACTGCGGTTGCCGCCGCCGAAACACCGCGGCGGGCTCCGGGCGCGGATTCGGCGCTGGCCAAATATGCCACCGACCTGACCCAGCGCGCCCGCGACGGCAAGATCGATCCGGTCGTCGGCCGCGATCCCGAGATCAGGCAGATCGTCGATATCCTGATGCGGCGCCGGCAAAACAACCCGATCCTGACCGGCGAGGCGGGGGTCGGCAAAACCGCGGTCGTCGAGGGCTTTGCCTTGCGCATTGCCGAGGGCGACGTGCCGCCGACGCTGCAGGGCGTCAGCGTGCGCATGCTCGATGTCGGCCTGATGCAGGCGGGCGCCAGCGTAAAGGGCGAATTCGAAAAACGGCTGAAGGCGGTCATTGACGAGGTGCAATCCTCGGAAACGCCGGTCATCCTCTTCATCGATGAAGCGCACACCTTGATCGGCGCCGGCGGCGCGGCAGGAACCGGTGATGCGGCCAATCTGCTGAAGCCGGCGCTGGCGCGCGGCGAGCTTCGCACGATCGCGGCGACGACCTGGGCCGAATACAAGCAGCACATCGAGAAGGACCCGGCGCTTACCCGTCGCTTCCAGGTCGTCAAGATAGATGAGCCGTCGGAAGCGGTCGCCGTTCTCATGCTGCGTGGTGTCGCCGGTGTCCTCGAGCAGCATCACAAGGTGCAGATACTCGATGAGGCGATCGAGGCGGCGGTCAGCCTGTCCCACCGCTACATCCCGGCACGGCAACTGCCCGACAAGGCCGTGAGCCTTCTCGACACCGCCTGCGCCCGTGTCGCCATTTCGCAGCATGCCACCCCGGCCGAGGTCGAGGACATCATGCGCCGCCGCCAGGCGCTGGAGGTCGAGCGCGCCATCATCGGCCGCGAGGCAGCGATTGGCATCGACGTGGCCGACCGGCAGGCTCGGGTCGAAACCGGGCTTGCCGAGACCGAACTCACGCTTGCTGCCGCGCAGCAACGCTGGGATCGGGAAAAGGCGCTGGTTGGCGAGATACTCGAACTGCGCGTCAGGCTGCGCGGCGAGGGTGTGCCGCTCGACGCCGTGGAGCCTTCGGGGGCGGTGGCCGAAACCGCAGGCGCCGATGTATCTGAGATCAAAGCGCCCGAACCCGATGCGCCCGAACCCGATGCGGAAGCAACGGCCGCTGCCGGTCCTTCTCCACCCGACCCGGCTGCCGATCTCGCGCGGCTGCGCGAGTTGATGGCCGAACTCGCAGAAGCGCAGGGCGAGACGCCGCTGATCCTGCCGTCGGTCGACCGCAACGCTGTGGCGGCGGTGGTGCAGGACTGGACCGGCATCCCGACTGGCCGGATGCTGTCGAGCCAGACCGAAAAGGCGCTGCGGCTCGCCGTCACGCTGTCCGAGCGCGTGGTCGGTCAGGATCACGCCATGGAAATGATTGCCAAGCGCGTGCAGACCAGCCGCGCCGGGCTCGGCGCGCCCGAAAAGCCGGTGGGGGTGTTTCTGCTCTGCGGTCCCTCGGGCGTCGGCAAGACCGAAACCGCGCTGGCCCTGGCCGAGACGCTCTATGGCGGCGAGCAGAACCTCATTTCGATCAACATGTCCGAGTTCCAGGAGGCGCACACCGTCTCAACCTTGAAGGGCGCGCCACCCGGATATGTCGGCTATGGCAAGGGCGGCATCCTCACCGAGGCGGTCCGGCGCAAGCCCTATTCGGTGATCCTGCTTGACGAGGTCGAGAAGGCGCATCCGGACGTGCACGAAATCTTCTTCCAGGTCTTCGACAAGGGAATGATGGACGACAGTGAAGGCCGCCGGATCGATTTCAAGAACACGCTGATCCTGCTCACCTCGAACGTTGGCTCCGAAGTCATCATGGACCGGACCAGCAGCGGCACGGTGCGGGCGGGGCTCGACGATCTCGACACAGCATTGCGCGCCCCGCTGCTGAAGGTTTTTCCACCGGCCTTCTTGGGCCGGGTGGTGACCATCCCTTACTACCCGCTCTCGGACATGATGATCGAAGCGATCACCCGCCATCAGTTCGCCAAGATCGCCCGCCGGCTGCGCTCGAGCAACGATGCCGAGTTGGTGATCGGTGACGGTGTCATGGATCTGGTCAAAGCCCGCTGCACGGAGATCGAATCCGGCGGCCGAATGATCGATGCCATTTTGACAAACACGCTTCTGCCGGAATTGAGCCGTGGCGTGCTGAACCGGTCGCTCGAGGGCGAAAAAATGACGAAGGTGACGGTCGGAGCCTCCGAAGGAGGTTTCACCTATTCCTTCGAATAGCTGAGCAGAACGTGGGACCCCGATTCACTCGGCGGGCTGGACCGGCTGCGGGGTGGGTTTCGCGTCCCGCCGTCAGCATGCCGGAGCCGGCCGATCGGAAGATGTCGTTTTACCCAGGGCCGTTGCGCGAGGCACGTCTTATGGTCAGATGCCTGACACGGCGCGATGCAGCTCCAGCTTTGGCGATGGCGGGCGCACTGCATTATTGATATTGTACGCCCAGAACAGGCGCGCAAATGACATCCACTTCAGACAAGGCCGATGCGGTCGAGCAGTTGCTTGACACACCTGAACTCGCAACCGCACTGGAAAGCGAACAGTTCAAGAAATTCCTTGACCAGGTGCCGATCGCCATAGCCGTTGCAGACCTGGCCGCTGAGGAGCGTGTAGTCTACGCCAATCCGGAGTTCGAGAAACTGTCAGGCCTGACGGTCGCTAGGCTAACTCGAGAAAACTGGTCGGCCCTTTCGGGCACAGGCCTCTACCAGCAGAAGGACCGCCCGCTGGCCGAGGCCGTGGTCCGGGAGACCGATTTGGTCGGCACCTACAGGCTGGAGCACAACGAGGACAAGCTGCCGATCGTCGACGTTTATTCCAATGTCATCGAGGACGACAACGGCAAGATCTGCTTCCGGTTGGTGGCGCTGGTCGACGTATCCGCCCATGGCGAAGCGGCGGATCAGCCCTCGGTGGAGGAGCGTGTCAGCGAGAAAGACACGCTGCTGCGCGAACTGCAGCACCGGGTGAAGAATAACCTGCAGATGATCACCGCCCTGATACGGCTTGAAAGCCGCAATGCGACTGAGGCCGACCGGAGACGGTTTGAACGGCTCGCCGGTCGCGTCGACGCCCTGGCGATCCTCACCAGACGCTGACGGCCGACGAGCAGAAGGAAGAGGTCGATCTTGGCGTCTATCTCAGCCAGATCGCGTCCGCGGTGATGAGCTCGCATGCAGTCGAGGGGATTCGCCTCGATATGAGGGTGGACACATATCCGGTGTCAATCAACGTCGCCATGCCGGCCGGACTGGTGGTCAACGAATTGCTGACCAACTCGCTAAAACATGCTTTCCAGGGGCGCGAACGCGGCACGATAACGCTGCACAGCATCGTCGATGGCGACGGCTGCCGGGTCATAGTGGCTGACGACGGAATTGGACTGCCGGAAGGCGAGACGTGGCCCAAGCCAGGCAAGCTCGGAGCCCTGATCGCGCACTCGCTGACCGAGAACGCCAAGGCGCGGCTCGCGGTCGACTCGAGCGCCAGCAAAGGGACGAAGGTGACGATCGTCTTCACTCGATCAGCGGCTGCAAGCTGAAAATTCCCATTTCGCGCGTCGGTTGCATCGCAGCATCAGACACGCTACTATCACCTTCTCGCATTCCCGGGGGGGAAGGTGGATGAGCATCGTCCATAGGGTCGGTCCAGTTCTAGATCAGGCGATTGCCGCAGTCCTTAACAGGGCCGGCTATGGCGACACCGTCTCGGTCAAGGCGGCATTGAACCAGGTTCGGCAGGCTGCACCTGGATTGATCGCATCCAATGACGATCTGACCGAGGCTATCCTCGAAGTCGCCGCTGCCCTTGGCCTGTTCGTGGCTTTCGATGAGTGCGAGCAGTATCCGCTCAATCCTGCTTAGTTGTTCGGCAGGTTCTAGCGAAATAATCCGACCCCTCATGGAACGCTTTAGCAGCCGACGAGTTGCGTTCAAAGCTAAAGGTAACCGTCATGGCAACTCGAGAGAGCGATCGCGGCTTCCGAGAGCTGGTCCGTTCGGAAGACAATCGTCGCAGACTACGCAAGCGATTAGGACTGGACGGCGATGAAACCTTTTCGCCGAGGCTTGCCGCACTAGCTTTGAAGCTTCAGAAGGAGCTTGAGCGGCGAGAGCAAGAGCTGGCCGACGAGAACCCCCCATCGCCCCGAAGTTGGTGATGGGCATCTCGTCCTCTGGACCGTGATGGCAAAGCGCGACAGAGCGGTCGTCCCTGTTATGCCACTCGTGAAACGACTTGCTGATCCAGGTCGCACCTGGCCAGTCCGAAACGCCAGCGATGGTTCGTTGCCTCACGTCTGCTCTGGTAGAACAAGATCAGATTCCCGCCCTCGATCATCACCGTCGAATGGCCGTTCTCGCCAGGCTCACCAGGATCGAGCACGGGGCCGATCGAGACATAGGGGCCCTGGACTTCGTCGGCGATGGCGAAGAATACGCGCTGACGACTTCCGCGCGGACCGTGCGGAAGAAAGCAGGTGGCGTTGAGAAGCACGCGACCGTCAGGCAATTCGACCAGTTGGGCGCCCTCGATCCCCCATTCGTAGTCCGGATGTTCGCGCGCATTGTGATGGGGAACGTCGAGATGATCCAATATCTTGCCGAGACGTTTCCATGGCCCGAACCAGGAATCGGATTGGCTGCGCGCCAGATAGACGTCAGGCTGCGGCACCCTGGTGAATTTAGGCATGCCTGAATAGACGATGTAGCGCCTGCCGCCGATAACCGCCGGATGGGGATCGTAGATACCGTCCTCATCGGTGTCCGGCAGCGACAATATCGCCGGATTCAGCACCACCCAGTTGAAGCCATCATTGGAAACCGCATGTTCGCAACGTCCGCCCGACTTCATGAATTCGGTCTGGATAAACATATGGAAGACGCCGCATTCATGAATGACGCCGGGTGCCGCTATGCCCGATCCGGTTACCGCCAAGTCGAGCGCCTCATGCTCAGTCCACGGCCCATAAAGGTCCGGAGCCGTGGCATGCAATATCTTCCAGTTCTCGGTCGTGACGGTGCCGCTAGAGCCGAAGACGTGCCAAAGCGTGCCGTCGAACACCGGACAAGGATCCTTCAGATCATCCACGGCCTGCGGGTGAAACAGCGGAAAGACGTCGGTTTCGAAGTTGAACTTCATGTCTTGGCTCTCTCACGGCGTTGTAAAAGGCGGTCGCTGGCCCGTGCGCCACTCGGCCGAATCGATTCACTGACCGTTAACTTATAGCTCCCCCGATTAACGCTTGTTGAACGACCAAACGTTCTCAACCGTTTTGTGGCAATGCGCCATATTTGGTGAGATCACGCGCAGCAGACGAGGCGCTCGAGTGGACAGGATGGGTTCGGGCATCTTCGGCTGGCCGCTCCGTTTATCGGTGGATCATCGCACAAGTGCCCGCGCCACTGCTCGGACAGGCAAGAAGTTCAACTCCGTGGAACAACTTACTTAAACGAAAGTTAGATGTATGCCTGCGGGCTTCATGTCGAAAGGGCCTCGATTAACATATGTTAACTCGAGAGATAGTTATGTAATGGTCAAGGGATAACTTATATGGAAATGGCGGGCGGCAAGAAAATATCACCAAAAACTCCCGTAACGTCGTCAATCATACTTTGCTTTTCCCACCTTAGATGGAATTTCGTACACCAACGGCCACAACACATCCTGACCCAGGCCTCAAAGCAGCAACAGATAATTTACTTTGAGGAACCGGTCTTCGAGGAAAGACACGACCCCTTCATGCGGGTGACAGATGAGTCGCCGATGATCCGAACCGTAACGCCGGTTCTTCCGGTCGGCATCTCCGCAACAAAGGCGGATGCCATCCAGCGCAGGTTCGTCGATCGGATCCTCACCTCCGCCCCGCATGAGCGGCTGACTATATGGTACTACACGCCCATGGCGCTGCGTTTCAGCGATCATCTCCGCTGCGACGTGTGCGTCTACGACTGCATGGATGAACTCTCCGCCTTCAAGAACGCGCCGGCAGAGTTGACGCAGATGGAAAAGGCGCTGTTTCAGCGCGCCGATGTCGTGTTCACGGGCGGACTGAGCCTGTACGAGGCCAAACGATGCCTCCACAAGTCGATCTTTCCCTTCCCAAGCAGCATCGATGTCGCGCATTTTCACAAGGCAAGACAGCCCGGCGATGACCCTGCAGACCAGGCCGACATACCTCACCCGAGGGTTGGCTTCTTCGGCGTGATCGACGAACGGCTCGACATTGAGATGGTCGCGCAAGCGGCTGCGGCAATGCCCGACGTGCATTTCGTCATGCTCGGCCCGGTGGTCAAGATCGACCCGCTGGGTCTGCCGGCCGCAACCAACTTGCATTGGCTGGGCGCCAAGTCCTACGCCGACCTGCCTCGCTATCTCAGGCACTGGAGCGCCGGCTGGATGCCCTTCGCGCTCAATGAGGCGACGCGCTACATCAGCCCTACCAAAACTCCCGAGTTCCTGGCGGCCGGGCTGCCGGTAGTGTCTACGGCGATAGTGGATGTCGTGCGAACCTATAGTGCGGAAGGCCTTATCGATATCTTCGACGCCGAAGATCTCGAACCCAAGCTTCGGTCCGTTCTGTCGAGTCCGCGCAACCTCCTGCTGAAGAAAGTCGACGCCTACCTCGCCAACATGTCGTGGGAGCGGACGTGGGAGGCAATGGCTGCCCACATCCAGCGCGCCTATGCCATGAAGAGCACTGTGCCGTTGCGCAGGAGAGCCTGACCATGTTCGATTGGCTCATTGTCGGCGCCGGCTTCGCCGGCAGCGTGCTTGCCGAACGCATTGCATCGCAACGGCGTGAAAGCGTTCTGCTCATCGACCGGCGAAATCACGTCGGCGGCAACGCTTATGACTGCTATGATGAGGCGGGAATTCTGATCCACCGCTATGGGCCGCATATATTCCACACCAACGCCCAATCGATAATCGACTATCTCTCGCAGTTCACCGAATGGAGGCCTTACGAACATCGCGTACTGGCTTCGGTCGACGGAAAACTGCTGCCAATACCGATCAATCTCGACACCATTAACCGCCTGTACGGCCTTGAATTGACATCCGAGCAGTTGGAGGAGTTCTTCGTTTCTCGGCGGGAAACGGTCGAAGAAGTTCGCACCGCCGAAGACGTGGTTGTGAGCACCGTCGGCAGGGAACTCTACGAGAAGTTCTTTCGCGGCTATACAAGGAAGCAGTGGGGTATCGATCCGGCGCAATTGAGCAAGTCGGTGACGGCGCGCGTCCCTACCCGGACCAACCGCGATGACCGCTACTTCGGCGACGTCTTCCAGAACATGCCGGCAGGCGGGTATACACGCATGTTTCAGCGCATGCTGCACAACCCAAAGATCAAGATCATGCTGCAAACCGACTATCGCGAAATTCGCGACACGATCCCCTTTCAGCGCATGATCTACACCGGGCCGATTGATGAATATTTCGATTGGAGCCTTGGTCATCTGCCTTATCGGTCACTGCGGTTCGAGCACGTGACGCTTGACTGCGAGCAGTTTCAACCGGTCGCGGTAGTCAATTATCCGCAGACGGAAAACTATACCCGCATCACCGAGTACAAGCATCTGACCGGCCAGCAGAACTCGAAAACCAGCCTGACCTACGAATATCCAACCGATATCGGAGATCCCTATTACCCGGTGCCACGGGCGGAAAACGAGGCGCTGTACAAACGTTACGAAGCATTGGCTGCGGCGTGCCCAGACGCCTGGTTCGTCGGGCGCCTGGCCACATACCGCTATTACAACATGGATCAGGTCGTGGGTCAGGCTTTGGCGACGTTCGCGCGAATTCAAAAAAACCTGCCGGCAAACCGCGCCCCGCAGATGCCAGCGCACCGAGCGATGCTCGATTCGTCGGGCACGGCTCGCGGCGAACATCAATACTGATCCCGGATAGCGGTAGCCAAGTCTTGCCTTCCGTGATCCGCCGCGAAAAGGCGTTAAAGGTCACGCGCTTGTTTTCGACGAAACACTTGCCGCAAACAATGCGCGCTGGCGCTCCAATTCATTTGCAACCGGCTGGCGAAGACTGCGCGAACCGTCGGCATGTATCGTCGACAACAAGCCGACTTCCGCGTGCCGCGAATTGTCCCAGCCGGGATACGCTGTCACCGGGTAAAGGCATATGCCCCGAATCGGCGCACCAAGGCCCATCGCGTCGCGGACCTCATCGCAAACATAGTGGAGCCATGCCGGCCGGCCTGAACCTTCAGCACCCGTCTCGGCGATAAATATAGGTTTCCTGTAGCGCTCAGCGACCTCGACCAACATGTCCGAAAGTGCCCGGTACTCGTGGTGACCCATTGGTATCGTTGGCCCCTGAAAGTACCATTGATTGTGCGGATAAAAGTTGAGCCCGATGACGTCGACACAGTCCTCCCGGCCGCCCAGTTCGGGCTCGGCACGGCCCGTGAGCATGTCATAGGCTTCAAACTGGCCCTGACGAACATTTTCCGCGCGCCGCCGCTCGGCGCGAGTGCGGTCGCGAGGAGCGACATGGATTAGCGGTTCAGCCCAGATGAACCTGCAATCAGGTTCGGCATCTCGCATCGCTTTGACGCCCGCAACCGCTGCCCTCACAAGCTGCCGCTTGAACCATCCCCGCTTCTTCGGCCCCACGCGCGGGAAATAGCCGACCTCTATCGCCCATGCGAAGAACGAAATTTCATTAATGGGACATACCAGGGGAGCTGTCCCGGCAACGGAGCGGTGAACCCGGACGGCCTCGGCGGCGAATCGCACATAGGCCTCGGTGAAACCTGAGCCACCCTGGTCGACGTGATCCGGCGAGCCGTAGTGAAAGATATCCCAGATGACCTGCACCCCGGCGGCCTGAGCTGCTTCGATCATCGCTATCCAACCCGACCAATCGAAAACTCCTGGCGCTGTTTCAATCAGGTGCCAGCGCAAGCCGTCGCGAATCGTGCGAAGCCCAAGGGCAGCACAACTGCGATAGTCGCTGAGGGCGTGCGTGTCGTGGGCGGTCGCTCGGATCAAATCGAGGCGCACTCCGTCGCCGCGCCGATGGGATGAACACTCGAAACCAGCCATGAAGAAGCTGGCAAACGCGGACCGGTACTCGCCTGGCGGACGCGCCGGATTGCTGCTCATACGTGCAACCCCTCGGCCAGGGCTCGCGCCGGCGCTCCCGCCGGGCGGCCGGCCATTGCCAGTCTCGACCGCCACAATTTCCTTCGGGCCTCCATCACGTCGTCCCCTGAGCGGTAAATGCCGTGCAAGCGTAGAATGTTGACCAAGCAAGCGTGAGCGGAGCCGAGTCCAGGTGTTGTCGGTGAGCAGACGTTGACCTCAGGATGAAAGACTGGCGCTCTGAAGCCGCGCCTCGCCAATCCGTTGTCGGGCTGGATGATGGAATCCGAGGAAGGAGAAGATCGCACGCACGACAACTATAAAGCTGATGAGATGAAAGCACACGCAATCTCCCCCACAATCCTACCGAACTTGCCTGGGACCGTGAGGTTCCCCTTCGGCTGAAGTTTGTCTGGTCGGGCAGACGACCGCCAACCTGGAATTCTGCCCTTGTCGACGAAGCGACGCACGACACTTCCGCTCCCTCGTCATGTCCGCAGCGAGGGTTCTCACATTGCTATCAGAACCGAGCGTGCGTTCTGCGCCTGCAACTTCTCTGGGTGATCGGTCGACATCACCAGCTCCGCGCCGCTCTTGAGGCAAGGCGCCGCTGCGTCGAGACAGGGCATCCATTTACTGCAAAATGGGGCGAAAGGAGCATTGGCCTGCCAAGCCCGGCGAAACATTTTGCCACCGCGGCAGTTATACTGCTCCGCGGACGAAATTCGAGCATGCCTTGAACGACATTAGATTGGCGATACCGCTGGTCGGCGAAGTGGAAGACTCCGCGCCGAGATCGGCTGCGGGCCTGCCTTGGATCAAGATAGCCGGTTCCTATTTCGTCACCGAGGACGGCGAGGCATGGACGCCGATCGGGCAGAATGATGCGGTAAGCTGGCCCGAACTCAATGGTTTGTTCCGGCGCGCCGATATGGCCGGCGTGGAAGATCATCTCCGTTGGCTGAAGGAAAGCGGCGTCACCTGTCTTAGGCTGATGCTGGAATACGCCCAGGTTCGCCACCGCTACTTCGAGAAGCCGCAGGGCCGCTTCGTCCCGGCGATGGTGCAACTGTGGGACGATCTTTTTCGTCTGTGCGAAAAACAGGGCTTGAGAATCCTGCTCACCCCCTTTGATACGTTCTGGCAGTGGCTCCACTGGCGCCACCATCCCTACAACCGCCACAACGGAGGCGTGCTGGACCACCCGTCGCGATTCCTAGTCTGCGCCGATACGCGCCGCGCGATCAAGGCGAGACTGGAATTCGTGGTTCGCAGATGGAGCGGCAGCGGAGCCCTTTTCGCATGGGACCTCTGGAACGAGATCCATCCCGAGCAGGCTCAGGGCAGCGCGGATGGCTTCGGCGCTTTCATCCATGATCTCAGCGATTTTGTGCGCCGCCTGGAAACGTCACTTTACGGCCGCTCTCACCCGCAGACCGTTTCGCTGTTCGGACCTGAGCTTCGCTGGCGGCCGCAAATGCCGCTGGCTGCACCGATCTTCCGCCACCCCGACCTCGATTTCGCCTCCCTCCATCTCTACGAGGAGGGCACAATTGACGACCCCAGTGACACGGTGGGGCCGGCGCTCGGCATGGCGCGAATCGTCGGAGAGGCGCTTGGTGAAATTCATGACGGTCGCCCTTTTCTCGATTCCGAGCACGGCCCGATCCACTCGTTCAAGGACAAGAAGATCACGCTCCCCGAACCCTTCGACGATGAATACTTCCGCCATCTGCAATGGGCTCACCTGGCTTCGGGGGGTGCCGGTGGCGGCATGCGGTGGCCGAACCGCTTCCCGCACGTGCTCACCCCCGGAATGCGGCGGGCGCAGCGTTCGCTGGCCGACTTCCTGCCTCTGATAGATTGGGTTTCGTTCCGGCGTGTCCATCTCGGCGACAAGATGCGGATTTCCGGTCCCGACATCGCGCCGGTCGCCTGCGGCGACGATTCCCAGGCAGTGGTCTGGCTGGTTCGCAGCGACACGATCGGGCGAAATGGCATGCTGCGTGCCGGCACTGCGCCCATTCCTGCCGTCCTGGAGCTGCCCGGGTTGGCTCGCGGCACCTATCGCGTCATCGCCTGGGACACCGCGGCCGGCAGCCAAACAGCGGAATGGCAAGCGAATTCGGACGGCTGGCTGAAGCTTGATTTGCCGCCGTTCTCCGCCGATGTCGCCCTTGCCATCCGCCGGATCTAGGGAGGCAACTTCGCGCCGATGCCGATTTTCAGTGACCGGGGCTTTGGAGCCGTGTAGCCGGTGATGGGCTCGACATCGCAAGACTCCTCTGTAACCGCCCGCACGGTCGAGCCGCCGGCAACCTCAGGATTTCGGTGACCGCAGCGGCTTCTTGAGGCTGCGCGCGGCCTTGCGCGTAAAGACACGTGACCTGCCAGCCGGAATTGAGCGGTGGCTAAGTGGCGCGAACCTGATCTGCTTCTCTCGGCGTCGCCGTCGATAGCCGGGCATGATGCCGATCCGTCCCCCAAGCTACAGAAGGTGACGGGTGATGCCGTCTGCCCCGTCGCCACATCCTGCGTCGCAGCGCGGTCAGCCGCCAGTAGTCTGATCTGGTCGACCAAGTCCTTTCTTTGTAGGGAGTTTTTGCTTTTCTTTCAGCAGCCGAACAATCGCGTCGACGGGCGGCGCAAGGTCGGGCGGCGACTTGCTGTTCGAGCGCCACAAGTATCCAAAGAATGTTGTCAGTATGCGCATTGTCGTTACCTCCTGGACCACCAAACTTCGCTTGGGCGTTGTTGTTCCTGAACGGCAGGCCAAGCGCCGCTGTGGCAGGCAGGCACGGCTGGAGTCTGGACGGGATAGAAGTTCTGGAACTCGTTCCTCCAGAACTCAGCCGTGATCGCTCCCGGTTGCTGACCTCGTCCATTCTTCCGACCTGGAATTCGGGGAGACGGTCGAGGAGGCTTGGCTGAATAGACCGAGGGCAGGTTCTGGCGGTGGGCAGGGCGCAGGTGTCGTGGCGATACCGACAAGCTAAAAGGAGGGGTGCGTCCCGCCCCTCCGAATGGCGCTACTGAGCCGCATGTTCGACCGGCCAAAGGGTCGAGGCTCAATCTGGAAAACGACGTGAAGTGCTCGCGTCTCGGATTGTTGCAAATTACATGGCAGAAGGGCGGACGAGTAGAGCTTCTTTGCGAGACGACCGTTGGACGGGGCTTGTTAGCAGGCGGTTTGTCTTTCGTTCGGGGACCCCGCCGAGCCAAATGCGTTCGGGTCGGGCACACTTTGACCTAGTGCTGAACCCTCTCCGATCAGCCCGCGTCCTTCCCATTCCCTCGGGGCGCGGTCGTTGGCGATGTGATGCAGTCCGCCGTGCCGAAGGATATGGCAACCTTTTTGCTGTGCGGGTGGAATCCGATCTGGCGACGATGGTTCGGTGCGGCAACACAGCGCTGTGCTGTCAGATCGGGGAGAACAATGCGGCAAAGGCAAGCATTCACTGAAAAGGAAAAACGAGACAGAAAGGAGCGTACGACGGATGCTGCGCGGGAATTGATCGAGGTCGAGCGCGCGGCACGAGATGCAAAGACAGCTCGGCTCCGGGAACGACGACTGAGGACTGAAACCGCTCTTTCTGGGGCACCGGCACCGAAGAGGAATTCGAAGAAGTCGTAGTAGGCACGCTGCACCTGGCGCTTTCCACTCATTCCTGGCGGTCTCCGCAAGGCGCAGTTTAATTCACAGGCTGCAGCAACTGGTGCTCGATCTTAGCACGATGACCCAGCTGGCCCAGGTCGCGCTTCTCGAAGTCTTGTCCGCACACTGGACAATACTCGAAATGGTCCGCCCGCGGCCGGACCGGGTGGTCGTGGTGTTTGCCACCTGTGGCCTGGTTGGCTGTTGTCCTTTTTATTTGGACCGGCGCCGATTGAGGCACCAACTGGGCTTACCTACAAGACGAATAAGGCGCGGCGAACATTCCGAGCCGTGAGATAACAGGGATTGGCTGCTGAGGTCACCCTCCCGCCGCCTTAAGGCTCCGCGCGGCTTCCTCGATGGCCGCGCGATCATTGCCAAGCCTATCGATCAGTTCTTGTGCCTGGTCACTGCTTATGCCCGTTCGCATTGCCAGAGCCTCGACGGTCAAAAGGTCTGAGCTGGCGATCTCGCGAGTTTCCGGGAGAGCATTGTCTGCGGTAAGGGGCGGCGCAAATGCCCGCCACCGGCGCCCAGGCAGCCTGTGTTCTCAAGCCTACATTCCTCTCATATTGGGCCGCTCGCTGTTTCCGCTCGAAAGTTCTCATGGCCCGATGGATGTTCCGGAGAGCTTGGCTGGAATCGTGCCACCCTTCGAATTCGATCTGCTTGTCGGTGCCGGACACTGACGCGAGGAAAAACTGCTCAATCTCGGATCGCAACCGATCCGGAACATTCTCGCCAAGGAGAGACCCGCTATGCGCATCTTGCCTGTGCGGGCAAAATACATAGCGATCGTTTCTCACGGTCTCGGCGTTCTCCGTCCGCATGACACGAAGGGCCGCCAGCAGATCGCATTTGATGACAACACCGGGAGCGCTGGCTGCCTCATGGATAACCAGACCGTCGAGGGCATCGCCATCATCGCCCAGTGTAGAAGGCAGAAAGCTCCAGTCGTAGGGGTAGGCTAGGCCCGCTGGAAGCGGCCGCGTATACTCGAACAGCTTCTTCTTGGGTTTGTACGTCAACTTTGCTTCGGTACCACGCGGCGCTTCCACGACCACCCTTGATCCGATCCTTCGATGTAGTCGTAGGCAGTGTCAGATAATTCGCCACGTTTGGTCCTCGCGAGCCCATGCCGATGGCTCCAAAGTTCTCCAAGCGGCGGATCGCGGATTTGTTCCGAACGTGCCTACCCTGGTCTTCAGGGAAACCGATGCAGATTGGGCGCGCAAATACACTGCTCATTCGAAGCCGCCAGTGAGCTTGAGATCGAGAATGCGATTATCGATCAGGACAACGCCGGTCTACCGCCCAAAGAGTTGAAGAAACGGCCGGCGAAGCAGTGGGCCAGAGGCGGTGAAGCTGCATATAAAGCACCTCCGCGGCGAACATGGCCATATCCGACATAGTTCTGTGCCGGTATCAGCGACGAATAGGAACCGAGGTAGTTGGGAGCATTTGGCGGGCCAAAAGGTGCGGCAGCTCTACATACGTTTCTTGGCCTCATAGACTTCACGTATTCGGCGGCTGCTGCCGTTGGCGCTCGGCTTCGGCTGCATGCCATTCTCGGTCGATGGAGCCTTCCTCAGCCTTGTGGAAGTACTGCGAGCAAACTAGCCAGCCTTTGAGGGGTCTTAGCAATGCAACACACGCGCCAACGGTGAGGGGTAAGGTTGTGAGCGCATGCATCCAATAGGACGGCTCATACGTGAGCTGAAACCATAGTGCGAAAGCCAGCGCCGGGAATGCCACAATTGACATGGAAAAGAAGGCCGGCCCGTCAGCCGGATCGGCGAACGAGAAATTCAATCCGCATACCTCGCAACGCCGCGCCAGCTTGAGATACGTGCTGAACAGATGCCCCTGTTGGCAGCGCGGGCAACGCCCCTGATACCGGTCAGGACGGGGTTGGTCGTTTCGTTGTAGGTCATCCTACAAAACCACATCGCCGCGGCGTTGTTCCGAAGCAGGCCGCGTCCTCGTTGGATTTCGGCGACGAGGAGTAACTGGTTTTGCTCGCGCCAATGTCGCGTAGATAGCGCAAGCTTTAGGGGGCTACCAGAACCCTTAGGTCCGCTCGCCGAACTCTGTCCCATTTCCCGTCGCACGACGATCGTCGGGTGGAATCTGGATGACCTCCGACTCGGTGCGGCCGAACTCACGGCCAATTTGAAATGCCGCGTACAGCGCGCCAAGACTGATTAAGAATCGAAGCATTGAGATCTCCTTCGGCGGTAGAACTACACGGCCGGCAGTTAGTTCCACAGGGACGGAACCACAACGTTCAACATTCGTTGCCAACGACCTTGGGCCAAGGAGGACGCAACAGATGGCGGACAAGAGCACGAGCGACGCGAGCCGAGTTAAGAAGGGTGCAGAACTAGAAGTTGAGCACCTCGCGGAGGTGACAGGCGTGACGCCCAAACAAGCGCGGGCATTGCTTCGCAAGCACGGCGCTGACTGGCAGCGGCTGAAGGACGAAGCTGAAGATTTGAAGAAGGAGGACTAGTCGGGTCGATCTTCGGCGCGATTCGGACGTAGCCTCGCCCGACCTACTTGCGCACAAGCCAGTCCAGCGCATCCAAATCGACATGCTCGGTCAGCTCACTTACGAGTAGTCTGGCGTGTGACCGCAATCGGCACTGGGGATATTCAGGACGTCGCACTTGGAGCCGATACTCCAAATTCTGATTGGTTTGTGCCATTTCAGTCTCCCGCTTAGATGGGGCGGCAGCACCTGAGTTGGCTATCAAGCGCCAGCTTGCCGTGTAAGTGCGCGCGACCTGTGAAGTGTACGCGTTTGGCAACAGTAGCGTGTCAAGGCTGGCGGCCGCCGCGCGTCAGGCGGCTCGTCTTCAAGCCTGGCATTTTCCTTTTGGGTCTTATTGTCGGCACCGATCAGCCGGGGTAGCGAGCGCATGATCTCGCCGCGCGTCCAGCCGGCCCCACCCATGCAGTCGACAATCCGCGCCGATGTTGATTTTAGTGATCTCCCAAGGCTTGGAGTCTGGTGCCGGCGATGCAGCCTGTCGCGAGGAAGGCGCGCGCAAACGCTGGAGTCGTTTAGGCGGTGAGCCCGCGCTAACAATTGTTACGCCGTGGTTGCGACCTGGAGCCACGCATACCAAAGGCGAGGTAGGGTAGGGAACACATGGTCTGGCCCAAAGTTGGGGGTGCCAAAGGAGCGAGGGATGGCGACCACGGCTTCGCAGCATCGCCGTTTTCCGACGTCCGCAGGATCGCGGCTGGCCGACCGATCCCGACGCATCTTCGATGGAGGTTCTCATGCGTGTCTTTGCAACTGTGTTGGGATTGGCAGTGCTTTCCGCATCGCCTCTCTCGGTATCGCCGCTTTTGGCCCAGATCGGAAACCCGGCCGGCATGGCCCCGGATACCAGGATGGAGGCGCCGGGACAGCCGGCGCCTCATCAGACCAACTACCAGGACCGGCTGTTCGCGCAGCTCGCCGCCGCCGGCGGCGCAGCCGAGGTCGAATTCGGCAAGCTCGCGAAAAAGTCCGGCAACTCCGCCGTCACCGCATTTGCCGGCCGCATGGTCGACGACCACTCGGCGGCGAACGCGAGACTGAAATCTCTCGCTGAGACCAATAGGATCCCGCTGCCGGAAGGGCTCGACGAGGAGCACGAGCGGCAGCGGGCCGAGCTTGAAAAGCTCGACGGGGCGAGGTTTGATATTGCCTATATCAGCGGGCAGATCACCGATCACCAGAAGACGGTGCAGCTGCTTGAATGGGAGATAGGATCTGGACAGGACGCCGGCCTTCAGCATTTCGCCTCCGAGACTTTGCCAACGGTGCTCGAGCATCTGCAACTGGCGCGCGACATCAAGGCGGAACTGGCTAGCCAGGCGATCGCCGACGCCACCACGGCGCCGACCAAGCAGTAGCCAGCCGGCGGCAACATCAAGCCGTTTCCTGCATTGTTCCTCGACCAGTCCTCTTCGCGTTTTTCTCGCGGCAGCGCAGCTTCAGGCGCGGACGCAGTGAGCGATGATTTTCGTTTGAGCGCGAGATAGCTGCGACGTCGCTCGGGAACGATCGCGCCAAACTGCCGTTTGGCAAATATCGCGGGAGAAAATATTGCAGCGGATCGTATCAGGAGCTCTTGCGGGACTTGCGGCCACGCTGGCGATGACCATCGCCATGCGGCGCCTTCATCCGTTGCTCGACAAGCGGGACCGTTACCCTTTGCCACCGCGCGAGATCGTCGAGCGCGTCGCACCCGCCGGCGACGAGCAGGGCGCGCGAACCAGCACGCTGCTTGCTCATTTCGGCTTCGGAGCCCTGACCGGCTCGATTTTTGCGCTTCTGCCTATGCGCCGTGGCAACGGCATCCTTTATGGCCTGGGCGTGTGGGCGCTCAGCTATCTCGGGTGGATTCCGGCCGCCAATATCCTCGCGCCAGCCTGGAGGCACCCCGCCTACCGAAATCTTCTGATGCTGGCCGTCCATGTCGTCTGGGGCGCTACCCTCTCCAGATCTCTGAGCGAGCTCGAAGCCGCAAGAACCGAAGTGTTTGGTCGGCCCACCCGCCCAAGGGCGGCGATATCGGAAATTCGTAAGAAGCGAGGCTGATGGCTACAATGCCGATCCCATTCTGGCTTGACCGCGAGCAGGAAGTTTCAGTCAAGACCTTACAGATCATCTCGGGTCTACTCGAGATCGTCGGGCAGGGATCGTCTGACTGCGCGCAGCCTAGCTTTGCGGGATTCGGGCCTGAAGGTAGCAGTTCTCACGAGTGAACGCATTCCAACGTCCCCGCGGGTCTACGCGTAGCGGTCGTGGCGGCGCACCCAGTCCATTCCCTCAGCTTCGTTGCGGCCCTTTGGCATCAGGTCGAGCATGGCGTAGGTGCCCATCATCACCTCCACACCGCGGCCGTAGGTGGAGTAGGTGTGAAAGACGGTGCCAGCCTCATCCTTGTAGAAGGCGCTCAGGCCAGGCCATTCCTCGCCGGTTTCCCGCCATTCGCCGTAGTTGTAGTCGATGTGCCCGGTAGCGACCTCTTCGGGCGTGAAACTGACCCGGAAATCGTAGTTGAACTGACTGCCGTTCGAGGACACCCATCGGAACTGCCAGCCCATACGTCTGCGGTAGCGCTCAATATCGGCCAGCGGCGCGCGCGAGACGGCGATCATGGTTACATCGTGATGCGCCAGATGCCTCTTCATGCCGTCGGTGTGATCAGCCATGAACGAGCAACTTGGGCAGCCTTCCTCCATCCCGGCGCGAACATGAAATGTTGCACGAGAAGTTGCGAGCGGCCGTCGAAGAGGTCGGCGAGCGCACGCGGACCGTCCGGCGTGTCAAACAAATATTCCTTGTCGATACGCACCCATGGCAGCGCGAGCCGCTCGCGTGCGACCTTGTCGCGAAGATGCGTGAGTTCCTTCTCCGCTCGCAGGAGGTCCCGGCGGGCGCTCAGCCAGTTATCGCGTGAAACGACAGCGTGTTGCATTGTCAGTCTCCTTGGGTTTGGGCGACGGAAGTGTTGCAGTGCTGCGAACGGGCGGAAAAGAGCTTCAGCCACGGCGATACGTGAAAGAGGCTCATCAGCAGGTACATCAGGGCCATGTCGTTGACCGGCATGAAAGGCGAGGCGGCAGAGCACATGGTCATGCCCGGCGAGCCGACAGTAGAAATCCAGGCCATCAGGGCAAAGGTCGGTGCGGCGGCGAGCCCGAGCCAGCGGGCAAAACCGACCGCCTGCCCGAGCAACGATGTGGCTTTCTCTTTTGCTGCAAACATCGTCATTTCCGGTCCTGCGGTCGAATTCGCCGTTTCCACGTTTTCGATAAAAAGACGCTATCTCGGGCAGCCGGAGAGGTGAGAGTTACAAGTGTGACGGGATTTCAATGTTGGGCTGCAAACGGACCTGCAGCAATCGCCTACCGCAATAATTGGGAGCGCGCATTAGCCCTCAATCCAACGCAAATCTCACCGCGCTTGGCCGACACGGAAACGAATGAGACGACTCCCGGTTGTTGGCAGGGTTGACCCAATGCAGTCTTTCAGCGCGAGCATCGCTTGCTGGAGCTGCGTGGTCGGTCGGAGGCCAATGGTGTTTCTAATGGAACGCTAATATACAATGGACGCTCGAACGAGCAGCGCCTGCCAAATACCTGGGGAACGCCATGCGAAGCCTCGTCTTCACGATGTGTATCGCCACCGCAACTGCCGCCAGCGCCCATGATTGGTACGAGGACAGGATTGACCCACTGACGAAATTCAAGTGTTGCGGTGGCTCTGATTGCCGCGCCATACCTCGGTCGTCGGTACGGTCCAGGATAGACGGTGGTTACACTTACTTGCCGCATAATTTCAACATCCCACGGGACCGTGTGCAGGAATCGCCGGACGGCCAATACCACATCTGCGAGAGTACCTACGTCGTCACTAATCAGCTGTATTGGCGTTGCTTTTTCGCACCTCGCGCAAATGTCTCTCTAATTCTCCCACATTAAGATACTGCCCGAATTCCTTGCCGCCCGGACAAGTGGAGCTGGACCAGTCCCAGCGCTTCGGCCGGAGAAGCAGCTGTTGTGATCGATCATCCGGGGAACATTTTCGTCAGCCTTCAATTAAGCAGAGGAGCTGGTTTGGAGCAGATCAATGGGCATTTTTTCCGACCTTGATAAAAAACTGACGGAAAATCTCTACGCGCACGGCAACGACCTCGTCGATCCTGCTACGGATCTTCCCGAGAGCGTCGAGGAACGGGTCGAACTCTTGATGCCGTTCGTTCAGCCGGAGGCTCGCGAGTTGGTCCGTTCGCAGATCCTTGGTCTCATTCATGAGTACAGGAATGAGGATTGAACGCCTATGGTCATCGTCAAACCTGGAGCAGCTGGCCGAGCGACATGTGCTTTCGCAGCGCCGGAAAACATCGACGATGTGGAGGAAATACGCGTCGAATAGAACGGCGACGATCTCGTGGCTACCGGAGATCGGGGGCCGATGAGAATTCTCGTTGTTGGAGCCAGCGGCTTGATCGGCGCTTCGATCTGCGCCCGCCTCGGTTCCGAAGGACATGAGGTGGTTGGCATCACCCGTAGCCCTCGGGCAAATGCAGCCCGCGATTACCAGACATTGGTGCTGGATATGGCCGCAGCACTTCGCCCTGAGGATTGGCTGCCGCACCTGACTGGCGTCGATGCCGTGGTGAACTGTGCCGGCGTTCTGCAGGACAGCCCGCGCGAAAAGACCGGGCAAGTCCATCGCGATGCGGCGGCTGCTCTTTTTCTCGCCTGCGCGCGGGCCGGCGTTGCCAAGGTGATCCACTTCTCGGCAATGGGTGTGGATCGGGCACAGCCTTCGTCGTTCTCGGCGACGAAATATGCCGGCGATCAGGCGCTGACGGCGCTTGACCTGGACTGGATAATCCTTCGCCCTTCCGTGGTGCTCGGCCGGCCTGTGTTTGGAGCCAGTGCATTGTTTCGCGGCCTGGCCTCGCTGCCGATCCTGCCGTCAATGCCAGATACCGGCCGGCTGCAGGTCGTGCAGCTCGATGATGTGGTCTCGACTGTGCTCTTCTTTCTCAATCCCGGCAGTCCGTCTCGTCTGGCGCTGGAACTTGCCGGTCCCGAACAGCTGACCATGGATGAGATCATCGGTACTTTCCGCCGCTGGCTCGGCTGGGCTCCTGCAGCCAGGCTGGTCTTACCGGGCTGGGGTGCGCGGCTTCTCTATCGCCTCGGCGATTTTGCCGCGATGCTCGGCTGGCGGCCCCCAATGCGCACCAATGCCGCCAGGGAGATCGCACGGGGGGCGCTCGGAGATCCGTCGGACTGGATTTCCCTGACCGGCATGCGGCCACAAAGCCTGGCGCAGTTCCTCGCGCTCAATCCTGCGACGGTGCAGGAGAAATGGTTTGCCTGGCTTTATTTCACAAAGCCTGCAATTTTCGTCGTGCTGCCGTTCTTCTGGATCATGACAGGGATTGTTTCGCTGACCACGGGCTACGGCAACGGCATCGGCCTCATGCAAAGCACGGGGGCTGGCATGTTGTCGGCGCCTGCCGTGATCGCCGGCGCTCTTGCCGACATCGTCGTCGGCGCACTCATAGCCTGGCGGCCAACGGCGCGAAAAGGCCTCTACGCCGGCATCGCGCTGTCGCTGTTCTATCTGGTCGTGGGCACTTTCCTGCGCCCGGACCTGTGGAACGAACCACTTGGGCCATTCCTGAAGGTCTTGCCGATCATCGTCCTTCACTTTGTTGCCTTGGCGATCCTGGAGGAGCGCTGATGCTTTATTTCGTGCTGAAGTTCCTGCATGTCATCGGTGCCAGCGTGCTGCTTGGCACCGGCGCCGGCATCGCGTTCTTCATGCTTCTCGCCCACAGGACCGGCAATGCGGCAACAATTGCGGCAGTGGCGCGCATCGTAGTGGTCGCCGACTTTCTCTTCACGGCAACTGCCGTCGTGGCGCAGCCGATAACCGGCGTCGCGCTCGCCTGGCTGGCGGGCTACTCGCTCTCCGAAGGCTGGATCGTGCTGTCCATCGCGCTCTATATCGTCACCGGTGTGTTCTGGCTGCCGGTGGTATGGATGCAGAGGGAAATGCGCAATCTGGCGTCCGAAGCCGCCAAAACGGGGGCCCCGCTGCCGGCCCGGTATACCAGGCTTTTCCGGCTGTGGTTCGCCTTCGGCTTTCCCGCCTTTGCTGCCGTCCTCGGGATTTTCTGGCTGATGATCGCGCGGCCGACGATCGAGTGGTAACGCCTTGCCGCGACAGATGTCGTGGCTTCGATTTCGGCGCTGGAACATCTTTCCCATGAATGCGTTCGGCGCGGATGGATCAACCCGCGCGCAAACGCCGACATTCAGCCTCGTCCGCGACTGAAGCGGATGTTCTCATCGTTGGCGGTGGACCTGCGGGGCTGGCGGCGGCTATCTATCTCGCCAGGTTCCGTCATCGGGTCGTCGTGGTCGACGCGGGTGAACCGCGCGCGAGGCTGATTGCGGAAAGCCGCAACTGTCCGGGATTTCCGGAAGGGATCAGCGGCCCCGATCTTCTGCAGCGGCTTCGTTCCCAGGCCGCCAAGTTCGGAGCGACACTGATCCAGGATCACGCGTCATCGGTCGAGCCGACCGTAGGCGGGTTCGGCGCCGAAACCAACGGCGGGCGGATCGTCGCCCGAAAGGTATTCCTGGCGACAGGTATCGTCGATGTCGTGCCTGCAATTCCGCGTCTGCGCGAGGCCATCGCCAAAGGCAGCGTACGCCTTTGCCCGGTTTGTGACGGCTACGAAGTCATAGATCGTCAGGTCGCGGTCATCGGTCACGAGGCGCAGGTGCTGCGAGAGGCCTTGTTCCTCAAGCAGTATACGCAGCACGTCACAATGATCGCACGCTATCTTCCAGATTTTTCCGCCAGCACACGACGCGTGGCCACGGAAGAGAACATTGCTATTTGCGACGCATTCAAAAAGTTTGTTCCCACCGACAGCGGCTACCAGGCCATCCTCAAGGACGGCGAGGTGCGCCATTTCGACGTCATCTATCCGGCGATGGGATGCCAGGTGCGTTCCGACCTTGCGCTGGCAATGGGCGTCAAATGCTGCGACGAGGGCTATGTCATCGTCGACAAGCATCAGCGGACTTCGGTCGAGGGGGTGTATGCCATCGGCGACCTGGTCAAGGCTCTGAACCAGATCGCAGTCGCCTTCGGCCAGGCTGCGATCGCTGCGACAGATGTTCACAATGACCTGGCCCTCGGCTACGAATAAGGCCCTGAACATTAAAGGGCACAGATATACGGTAGGCGGGGCGAGCGGGATGGCACCAGCTATTGTTGTGGTGCTGGGTTTCCCAGCCCCTCCAACAGTGTGCTCAAGGCCGCATCCAAGGGGGCCGATCCCACCTTCTCGGGCACCAGGAGTCCATCGATCGCAAGCATGGTCATGCCGTGGATGAGCCCCCAGCCGGCTGCCGCCTGACCTTCTATAGGCCGCTTGCGAATGCTCCCCGCGGCCTGGCCCCGCCGGAGGATTTCGACGAGAACGTCGAATACCGCCAGCGCCCGCTCATTGAGATGCATTCCCACCGCTTTTCCCTCCTCCGCGCTAAACATCAGGCGGTAGAGAGCCGGATTGTCCGTTCCGAACGCGACGTAGGCTCGAGCTATCGGAGTAATTTCGTCGCGCAGAGTTTTCGGCGCTTCAGACTTCGCTGCCGATAGGGACTCGCGCAGCCGGTCGAACCCAATCATAGCGATCTCCGCAAGCAGCGCGGCCTTATCGGAAAAGTGCTTGTAGGGTGCCGCGTGGCTTACGCCAGCCCGGCGGGCGACTTCCCGCAGGGTGAACTGCCAGCCCTTCTCCTCCCGAAGCATATCCAACGCCGTCTCGATAACCGCACGGCGGAGATCACCGTGGTGATAGGGGCGGCTGGGTGCGTCCTGCATGGTACCTCAAAGTTTCTTGTGAATACATTGTTGACACTGGCTACTTAAGGGGCTACATCAGGGCGTAAGTTTCTTCTGTCTACATCGGAGTGGACCATGAACGCAATCGCAAAAATCAAAGGGATTTATGAGCGGGGCCGTTGGAACCTCTCCAACCTTCTGCGCGCGCCCTTCAGACAGCCAATCGATACCATCTTCAACATGATGCTCCGGTGACCAGCATGCCGTCATCAAATCGAGTTCAGGAGCATCAGCACATGACGACCGACCCATTGTTGCCACTGCACGGCTCCTGCGAATGCGGCGCTTGCTCGTTCGAGGTGCGTACTGCCCCGAAGGGTAGATTCCGGTGCCACTGCCTGATTTGCCACGCGTTCAACGGCAAACCGTTTGCGGACGTGGCTGCCGTTCGCGCCAAGGGTGTCGTGCTGAAAAACGCCGGCAATTTTTCATTCAAGAAATACCGTCCGCCGCCGAACTTCAATCGCGGGGCCTGCCGGACCTGCGGCAAGCCGGTTGTGGAGGTTGCGGGCTTTGGGCCGTTCAAGACGATGTTCATCCCGGCCAGCAATTTCGAGCCCGGGGCCCGGCTGCCGCCGGTTCGGATGGATATATTCTATCACCGTCGTGTGCTGGACATGCCCGGCAGCCTGCCCAAGTACAGCGGCTATTACCCGAGCCTTTTGGCAGTCGGGAAAATGATCATGAGTGGCTTGTGAATTGGTGAGTCGATTTACTTGGGTGCCATCGACGTGATGGCCTCGGCGCTGTTCGGCATCCACCTGTCGTCATGCGGCATCATCGGCTCGATCTTCCGCAAGATCGGCTAGGTTCATCACGGCGTTCACCGAACTGAACTATGCTTTTGGGCGTGACATGGCGGCGCGGCGATCCGGCCAGATCCTTACGGAAGTTACGGGGGATGGGTCACGTATCTGTGCCCGTTTCATGTCCGGGGGCCGATAAGCTCTCGAAACCTATCTCGCTAGCGCAGCATGGCTGCTAGCACGAAGCCGGCGGCCGCTACGACAACGACTGCGGCAATCACCAGCACCGGCCAGTTCTTGCCAGGCTGAAGACCAGGCTCGCTTCCTGTCGGCCGCATCGCATCGCCGAAGCTTGCCTCATTCGTGAACTCGGGCTGTCGCCGTGGACGAGCCTCGGCAACAGAAGTCGGCACATCTGCCGCTTCGGCGTCGGTCTCACCGGGTGCGGCGGCAGGGTCGAACCCCGGAGTCTTATCCCTGGTTGTCCCGGCCTGAATATCGCCTCTCGCTTTGGCGGGCGTCTGATCTCGTCGCGCGGCCATCGTGGTGCCTCCCTGGCAACCAAACTTAGATCTGCCTCAGCGGTTCCCGTCTGCGCCGCATTTCTGAACACACTCGATTTTCTGAACAGACCGATTTTCTGAACAGATTTGGCGTGATCCGGGCTTCTCCGGAACAGAGGGCGCCGTTCGCAGTTGTGTTGGATCTTGCCTGGTGAGTTGGCCATGCCGTCTGCACTTGAGCAACTGGCTCAATCCGTGAAAGAGCGACGAGCGATCTTGTTCGTTGGGGCGGGTGTGTCGATGAGCGTCGGCCTGCCATCCTGGGAGACGCTCATCGAGCATATGGTGGATGAACTTGGCCTCGATCGAGACGTGGTCGACAGGCCAGAGTCCAGTTACCAGGCTCTTGCCGAATATTACCGGCTAAAGCATGGCAGTCTCGGCCCCTTGCGCAGTTGGATGGATCGCGAATGGAGGGTCTCGCGGGAAAAAGTCAAGGGATCGGCGATCCACAAGCTGATCGTGTCACTCGATTTCCCGATCATCTACACAACCAACTATGATCGAAACCTTGAGGTTGCGTTCAAAGTCCACGACCGCGCGTTCGTAAAAGTGGCCAATGCCAAGGATATCGCCAAGGTGAACGGCGAGGTTACCCAGATCATCAAATATCACGGCGATTTCGACGACGACGCATCGCTGGTCCTGGCGGAGTCCGACTATTTCGAGCGGCTGTCGTTCGAGTCGCCGTTGGATGTGAAGTTCCGCGCCGACGCACTCGGGCGCACCGTCCTGTTCATCGGCTACAGCATGTCAGACATGAACATCCGTCTGTTGCTGTATCGGCTTTGGGAAACCTGGCGTCGGTCCGGTTATGAAAGGAATCGTCCGAAATCGTTCGTCTTCATGCCGCAACCGAGCGTCGTCCAGGAAGCGGTCCTCGGACGCTGGGGTATCGACATGCTGACCGACGAGGCCGATCGGCCGGAGGATGCTCTGGTGGCATTCCTGAGCAAGCTCAAGGACGCGATAGACCAGGCTTAGTGCCGATGCCTTCGGCCGGCCGGGAACATTGTAGATCGTTGCGACGTTCATAGCTGCGAAGGGATGCTGTTTGCGGAGGCCTATGATGGGCCAGTTCCAAATGATCGATCTCGTTTCCGTCATCGACGCCTGCACCACCGACCGCGCCGCAGGGCGATTGGTGTCGATGGCCAAAGCCGTCGAAGAGTTGCGGGTGCTGACCGGTGATTTCATCTCGCCGGACGAAATCGTGGCCAACGCACTGTCGCCGGTGGCGTGGGCGCGCGGCTGCGCGGTTCTGTTCGACGAGCAGCCGGGCGCCGACATCCTGCACGCGCCATGGTAGGACGCCTGACCGGCGCAGGACGCCTGAGCGTCGCCGTACATCGGCAGCCGCGCCGGCCGGGCGCTGCACGCATCGCATATACCGCCGCCGGGAGCGCTGGCGGCGGTACCGTAACAGGAGTGTTAGCCACAATCCGTGAAACCGGAGAAATGCTATGAACAAAAACGAGACCCGTTACGAACATGGCGCGACCAAGTACCCGGCAAAGAAAGATGCCGACGCGTCGGATCAATTCTCCCAGGAAGCGGCCGGCAACAAGAAGCCTGCCGGCGGCATGGGCCTGACCCGGTCAAGGGACGAGGTGGAGGACAAAACCCGTCAATCCGAAGGGCAGGACCCGTCCAGGCGGTCCACGCCCAGTGCAGCAACCGAAAAGACATCCGGCGCCGGTCCGTCGATCGCGGAGCGTTCCAAGGATGCCAAGGCTCCGAAGAGCGGCCGCCAGCCCGGCGCCTACGCCAAGGACTGACCGGCCAGGGAACTCAGCCCATCATCGTCTTCAGCGGCTCGCGAGCGAGGTTTGCCTCGATCTCCTTGCGGCCCGGCCTTCCCGCAGGGCTGTGCGCATGTTCTTGCGATATTCGTCCGGCATGCGCGGCGGCAGCATGGGTTCATACGCGTCGACGACCGCCTCTATGATCACCGGGCCTTCCGCGGCAAACGCGGCATCAAGAACCCCATCGACGTCCTCAGGCCGGGTGACGCTGTAGCCAATGCCCCCCATGGCTTCAGCGGCCAAAGCGAAATCGATCGGCTGGAGTTCGCGGGCAAATTGCGGGTTGCCAAGGAACATCATTTGCTCCCAGGCGATCTGGTTGAGCATGTTGTTCTTGATCACCAGAAGCTGGAGCGGAACCCTGTAAGGCACGGCCGTCGAAATGTGTCGACAAGGATCTCGGCGGTGTTGGGCATGGTTGCCTCCAGTGTGTTGTCCCGGGCCAATGACCGCCCCAGGCCAAGGACAACCGGGAGAAGCAGGGCGAGGGCGCTTGTAAGAAGCGGCGCCGAGATTGACGCCTCCGGCGTGGACGAGGTGCGGGGCCGCTCCGCCTGTGGAAGAGCTGGGTGAGATAAAGCCGTGCGTGCCCCGCGCAGGGGGCGAGCACCCACAGGTTGGTTAAGACGTTGTCGACGATACCCCAGCGCCGTAGAAACCGGTCTCCCGCATAATGCCGTAGTGCAGGGCTACGGCGTTGAAGTTTGCGCTGCCACGTGTGTAGGTTGCGGCAAACATCCCGGCCGCTGGCGCGGCGTATGGGCCGAGCAATTCGCCTTACCGGCAGAAGCAGAAAACGCTAGAATGAAATCCTGCGACGGTTCCAACTGCGCCAAAGACGAGCGCGATGAGCGCGGCGCTCTCCCGAGCGGATTCTGGTGCAACTCCTACCACGTTGCACTCATGCACCCGGAGACTTGACTGCGAGGCAACGTGGGGATTCCGCTTACCCGTCTGCTGACACTTTGACTTCGCTTGGTGCGCGTCAGGCCTGACTTCCGGCTGATCTTCAGATAGCGGCGATGTCCAGCTTCGAGCCGTCGACCAGACGCGACAGGCGGAACGGTGTAGGATCGACGCAAGGCGTGTCGTTTACGACAAGCTCTGCGGCCAGATAGCCAAGCCCCGGGCCCAAACCGAAGCCGTGGCCCGAGCAGCCCGCCGCGAGGACGAGGCCTTTCACCCCGTCCACCTGCGACACCACAGGCACTGCGTCCGGCGTGCAATCGACGAAGCCGCCCCAGGCACTATCGATCTCTATATCGCCGAGTTGGGGGAAGGTCTTCCGGACACTCTCCACCACTTGGCTTACCAGCCATTTTAAGGGTGGAGGATCCAGCACCCGATTCTGTTCGAAGATCCGATCGTCGCTGGTCAGCAGCGCCGGCATTGAATCCGGCCCCGAAAGGAACGATTGGCCGATGCCGAGCCTGACGTTCTTCAGGCGACGCAAGAATTGCGGCATGAATTCTCGGCTATACCGGATAGCCTGGGGCGTGATTTCGAGGTTCGCCTTGCCGCTGATCGCAAGCGTATAGCTGCCGTCCAGTCGGCGCGTGACCGTGCAGTAGGGTGTGGAGATCGCCTCGCCTATGTTGATTGTCGGGGTGGAACGCAGCGCGGTCTGCCGGATGCTCGCTTGGGGGAAACTGATCCCGAGCGGCCTAAGGAAGCGCGAGGACCAGGCGCCAGCGGCGCACAGCACCGCGCTGGTTCTGATGTAGCCCTTCTCCGTGTGCACGCCCGCAATCTTGCTATTGGCCAAGTCGAGCGCCCGCGCGGCGCATTCCTGGTGGATGGTGGCGCCCAGAGCTCTGGCCCCATCGGCGATGGCCGGCGCGGCGAGTGCAGGTTCGGCCTTACCATCCCGGTCCGAATAGGTCCCGCCGACCCATTTGTCGCGCGCTTCGGGGACGCGCTCGGCCACCTCCGCCCGGCTCAGCATGCGGGTGTCGACCTCGTACTCCCTGGCGACCTCGCGCCACCTTTCCCAGCCGGCGAGCACAGCCTCGTCGTGAGTGGCATAGACGAGACCGCAGCGTCGAAATCCAAGGTCCCGATTGATATCGCGCGTCAGCTCGTCCCACAGTCGCATGGAGATCACCGAGAGCGGCAGTTCGCGCCGATCGCGGTTCTGCTGGCGGCACCAACCCCAGTTTCGGCTCGATTGTTCACAGGCGACGTGGCCCTTCTCGAGCAGAGCCACAGAGAGGCCACGCTTCGCCAGGAAATAGGCGGCCGTAGAGCCGAGGATGCCGCCGCCGACGATGACGACGTCGACCTCGGCCGGGAGACGCTCATCGCTGTGAATGCGTTCGACTCGGGGCGACATGTTCCAACCAACCTCGGCCAAGAATGCGGAAGCAAAGTTCCGATCAGCCCTTCATCGCATCGTGCGCTCGAAAGAATGTGCCGAAATCATCCAGGACTTCGCCAGATGTGCGGTTTTTGATCCCTTGATCGATACGAGCTGCTCAAGCCCGACCGAGTTCCAGTTCGGCGCAGGGCGGCGTAACCTGCTCGCGAGTCCGTTGGATCGCGCTTGAGGGTCTTGAGCCTACGAGCGAAGTTGTAGGCGGCAACGAAGTCGGCGAGGTGTTACCTGAACTGATCGTGGCTCTTGTAGTAGAAGCGTTTGACCGTGGCGTCCTTGATCGTGCGGTCCATCCTCTTGCAGCTTTACGCGCTCGCTGCGGCGGGGCGTCAGACGTGGACCTAGGCGATCAGTCGCCGAACGACGGAGATGCTCTGATGTTCCATCGGAACACCGCGGGGAGAAAGACCGACGGATCATGGCAGATGCGGATGAGCAGCCCGGAGCAGATGAGCGAATAGACGGTTTATTCGGCCGCCATCTCGGAACGATCCCGCCGCCCTGCCATTATCGCCATAAGGACAGGCTCAGATCGTGGTGGCGCACGATTGGCGGCAAGGACCGTGGCCAACTGCAATCACCGGCGGTCGACGGTTCCGCCAGAGATCTGGGCCTCAAAAATCGACCGCAAGGCACCTTGGAGGAAACCAATGGCTGGACGCAGAACCCATGAGCAGCAATTGCGCATCATTGAAAAGCGGGAAAACACGAAGGGCGCCGGCAAGGATTTCGACGCAGAGGCCGACCTGAAGCGATCAGCAGCGGAACGTGAAGCGCTGCGCAAGGGGTCGGAAATCAGGTCCAAGACACCCGACCTCGTTGACCCTGACGATCGCAACATCCTTCGCGGAGAAAATCAGGAGAGCGTTCATCACAAGAACCGTCCCGACCACTAAGAATTGGAGCAAGCCCATGGCAAAAGGTAGCAAGAAGCACATCGGAGCGGGTGCGCGGGGAAAGGGTTCCGGTGCAGGCGCCATGACCACCACCCCAAAGGACAAGCTCGAGGAAAACAAAGTCCTGTCCAACCGCGACAAGGCCCAGCACACGAAGCAACGCGGTCTGGATTCCAGGCAGATCGCGACTGAGCAGCGCCAGGATCACGCTGCCAATCGTTTGCGCGATTGACGGCTCAACCGCCGCTGGCGCGCGGTGGCGCGGCCCTGACCGGGGCCGCGCTTCAGGTTGGCTGCGAGCGCAAGGGGAGGGGCCGTATGGCTCAGGCTCATTCGCCACTGAAGAGCGGTTCTATCGGATGGCGCGATTTGGTCATTTTGAGTTCGCGCAGAAATATCGCCGCGCTCGACGATCTCCATCGGTTGTCGGTCCTTGCTAGCCGTGGCGTGCTCCTTCGGCAGATCGCGTCGACGATTTGCTCTCAAACTGCTCCGCCTCACGCAGCAGCCGGATCACCTCCGCGTCGGTGGTCTGCTCGAAATCCTCATAGTACCGGCTCACCGCAACAAACGGCTCAGGCGTGGCGAGACAGACCACTTCGTCCACATCGGCTTTGATGAGGTCCAGCGTGTCCCGGGGTGCGACCGGGACGGCCAGGACGACATGCGCGGCGCGATCCTTTCTTAGCGCCTTGAGCACCACTCTGACCGTGCCTCCGGTCGCAATGCCGTCATCGACGACGATGACGGTCCGGCCCAGGACCGAAGCCGCAGGCCGGCTTCCGAGATAGAGGTTTCTGCGACGTTCGATTTCCAGCAGTTGCCGCCGCTTCTCTGCTTCGACGTATTCGTCTGACGGCCGGACCAAAGCCATCGCCTCCTCGTTGAGGACGAGCTGGGGATTTTCCCCGTCGACGACCGCGCCGATGCCATATTCGGAATGGCCCGGCGCGCCGATCTTGCGCACAAGCAGCACGTCGAGCCGGGCACCGAGTGCCTTCGCCACTTCGAAGCCAACCGGCACGCCGCCGCGCGGCAGCGCCAGCACCAGTAGATCGGTTGCCGCGAACCTGGCCAAATCGGCGGCAAGCTGGCGCCCCGCATCCGTTCGATCTTTGAACCTCAAGGCGTCAAAGCGCATGGTCTTCAACTCCAAGGCCGAAACCCTGGCGTGGTGCTGCTCAGGCCTCCTCCTCGCCCAAATTCAGCTTGCTGGGGAAACGGCGATTGCGGGCAAATTGTTTCATCAACCCTTGGCAAAAATTGCCGAACCATGCGATTGGCCCCCGGTTCGCAAAAGAAGCTGCTGGAACAATCGATCGCCCTGCTGCGTTCGATTGTTTTACTCCTGCCGGGGGTGCTCGATGGCGCCACGTCCTTTCTGGAAAGGCTATCTGAAGCTTTCGCTGGTGACCTGTCCGGTGGCGATGACGCCCGCTACCACCGAGAGCGAGAAGGTCCGGTTCCATACGCTCAATCGCAAGAGCGGGCATCGGGTGGTCAGCCAATATGTCGATGCCGTCAGCGGCAAGCCCGTTGCTGAAGACGACGAGGTGAAGGGCTACCAGCGCGGCGAGGACGAATACGTCCTGCTCGAGGACGACGAGATCGAAGCGGTTGCGCTCGAGAGCACGCGCACCATCGATATCGACATGTTTGTCGATGCCGACAGCATCGGCTGGATCTGGTACGACAAGCCGCACTATCTCACCCCTGACGACCCGGTTGGGGAGGAGGCATTCTCGGTCATTCGCGACGCGATGCAATCGACGGGGACGGTCGGAATATCGCGATTGGTCATGTACCGCCGCGAACGCGCCGTCATGCTTGAACCACGAGGCAAGGGCATCGTGCTGTGGACACTGCGCTATGGCGACGAGGTTCGCGACCCCGAGGTTTATTTCGGCAAGATCGACGACGTCAAACCCGACCTGAAACTGATGGATATGGTTTCGACCCTTATCGATGAGCGAACCAGGCAGTGGGATCCCGCCATGACTGGAGATCCCGTCCAGGCGCGGCTGCTGGAGATCATTGCCTCGAAGAAGAAGGGCAAGAAGGGTCCGGCCAAGGCGAAGGCCAAGGCCGAGCAACCGGCCAGCAACGTGATCAACATCATGGATGCGCTGCGCAAGAGCATCGGCTCGGAGGCCGGAAAGCGGAAATAAGCGCCTGGGAGCAGGCTGGGCTGGGGGACAAAGGCAGCACAATGAAGGTCATACCCCGCGATCCTGCTTTCGACAGCACCCGCCGATCCAGCGATTTCCTCCTGCCGCTCGATACGCCTCCGATGGAGGCAAAGGCGGCCGATGCGATTCCCGAAGGAGACGGATGGCAATACGAACGCAAATGGGATGGTTTTCGCTGCCTGGCATTCCGGCAGGATGATGCGGTGGAGTTGCGCGCAAAGTCAGGCAAGCCGCTCGGACGGTATTTTCCCGAACTCGTCGCGACATTGAAGGAACTGCCGTCGCGCCGTTTTGTCGTCGACGGTGAAATAGTCATCTCGGTCGACGGCAAGTTTTCGTTCGACGCACTCCAGATGCGGCTTCATCCCGCCGAGAGCAGGATCCGCAAGCTGTCCGCCGAAACCCCGGCTCGCATCGTCCTGTTCGACATGCTCTGCGATGAGCACGGAACCGTCTGGTTGGCGCGGACCCTGAAAAAACGGCGAGCGATCCTTGAGGCTTTCGTCGCTTCGGCAAACCGCAGGAACATCGTGCTTTCGCACTGCACGCGCGATGTGAAGGAAGCCCGCTCCTGGTTAGGGGATGCCGGACATGGGGCGACAGACGGCGTGGTCGCCAAGCGGCTGGACGGTCCGTACCAACCGGGGGTACGCGCGATGGTCAAGGTAAAGCGGTTGCGGTCGGCCGATTGCGTGGTCGGCGGCTTTCGCTATCTCAGCAACAGCCCGCAGGTCGGCTCTCTGTTGCTGGGTCTGTACAACCAGGCCGGCAAGCTCGATCACGTCGGGTTCACCTCGACCATTGCCAAGGATGACAGGGCCGAGCTTACCCGCAGGCTCGAAGCCATGCGCGAGCCACCCGGCTTCACCGGAAAGGCGCCGGGCGGGCCGAGCCGCTGGAGCACCGAGCGCAGCGGCGAATGGGAGCCGGTCCGGCCCGAACTGGTGGTCGAGGTACGCTTCGATCATGTCACCGGCGACCGTTTCCGGCACGGCACCAAGTTCCTGCGCTGGCGGCCGGACAAGGCTCCGGAGCAATGCACGTTCGAGCAAATCGCCTGACTATTCCGATGCATGCGCTTCGCAGTGCCGTCTCAAGCCGCTTTCTTGCGCCGCTTTGCGCGGTCTTCGATTGGCGCTGCGGCCGCGTGGAAATCCTGCCAGGGATCCGACGACAGCGAGGCAAGCCGCGTTGGAGTGTTCTCGACGGTAAAATAGGCCGGTCCGATGCTGGGGCCGAGTTCGTCCCAGGCAAGCGGCATCGACACCGCTGCACCCGGTCGTGCTCTTGTCGAATAGGCTGCGACCGCGGTCGCACCACGCTGGTTGCGCAGATAATCGACAAGGATTTTCCCGCGTCGTTTCGATTTGGTGATGGTCGAGACGTAGCGGTTGGGACTGTCGGCGGCCATCGAGTCGGCAATCGCCTTGGTAAAGGCTTTTACTTCTGGCCATTCGGCTTTCGGCTTCAACGGCGCCACGACGTGCAGACCCTTGCCGCCGGAGGTCTTGATGAAGGGGACAAGCCCTGCATCCTTCAGCCGGTCGCGGGTCTCGACGGCGCCTTCGATCACTGCCTCCCAGCTCACGCCCTCGCCGGGGTCGAGATCCATGATGATCATATCCGGACGCTCCCAATCGCTCACCGTCGAGCCCCAGGGGTGGATCTCCAGCGCCGCCGACTGGACCAGACCGATGAGCCCGTCGAGATCATTGATGCTGATCAGCCGCTCGTCGGGCGGATGCTTGGGGTCGTGGACCAGCACGATGTTCGGGTTGAGCCCCTTCCAGACATGCTTCTGGAAGAATTGCTCGCCCGAAATCCCGTTGGGACATCGCACCAGCGCCAGCGCTCGGCCGACGATGTAGGGCGACGCATAGCGCCAGACCTCGGCATAATAGTCGGCGAGACCTTCCTTGGTCACGCCCTCGTCCGGCCAGTAAAGGCGGTCGGGATGAGTAAGCTTGACGGTCCGGCGCTGAGGTTGGGGCACTGCCTTGCTCGTCTTCGGCGTCTCGCGCACGATCTCCTTCGCCGGCTTGTCTTCGCGCAATCCGCGGAACGAGGCGTGGCGCAGATTGCCGTCGGCGGTCCACGCCCGGAACTCGACTTCGGCGACGAGATCCGGCCTGACATAGCGGACTTGCCGAGCCTCCTCGGCGCTCAGACGCTCGTCGAACGGGCTCGACGGAACGCGCATCCGCTCGAGCTTCTTGAACAGGCTCTCGGCGACCGCCGCTGTGTAGCCGGTGCCGACGCGCCCGACATGATGAAGCTTGCCGTGGTCATAGACACCCAGGACAAGCGAACCGATCGCCTTGCGCGAGGTTGTCGAGGGGATAAAGCCGGCCACGACAAATTCCTGCCGCGCCGAACATTTCGACTTCACCCAGTTCTTGCTGCGGCCGGCGCGGTAGGGCGCATCGCGAAGCTTGGAGACGATGCCTTCCAGGCTCAGCCGACAGGCATGTCGCAGCACCAGGGCGCCGTCCTCCTCAAAATGGCCGCTGTAGCTGATGATGCCGCTGTTACTCCCGATGATTTTTTCCAGCAATTCCTTGCGCTTGATTAAGGCAACGTCGCGCAGATCGTAGCCGTCGAGATGAAGCAGGTCGAAGACGTAGAAGTGAAAGCGATCACTGCGGCCCTCGCTGAGATCGGCTTGCAGCGCGGAAAAATCCGATGCGCCGGCTGACGTCTCGACCACGAGTTCACCGTCGATCAGTGCCGTCCCGACAGGGATATCGGCCAGCGCCGAAACGACCGCCTTGCCGAATTTCTTCGTCCAGTCGAGACCGCTCCGCGTCAACAGTTTGACGCGGCCGGCTTCGATCCTGGCCTGTAGCCGGTAGCCGTCGAATTTGATCTCGTGCAGCCAGCGCTCGCCCGACGGCGCTGACGAGACCAGGGTCGCCAGCGTCGGCTCGACGAAATCGGGAAGCGCCGCCTTCTTGGCGCCCTTTATCTTTGACGGTTCGGGAACGCTGACAGTGGCGGGGGCCTCTTCCGCTGGAGCTGGCCTGGTGCTGCCGCCGCGGCGCCTGCGAATGCGGCCTGTCTTGGACGACCAGCCGGGCTCTTCGCCGGCGACGTCGTCGATCTTGCGGCCGGTCGCGACGGATTCCGGCCGCTCGTCCAGAATGTCGGGATCACGTTCGGTGCGCGCGGCGTCGTCGTCGCCTTTGATCAGCAGCCAGTTCTCGCGCTTCTCCCGGGGCTTTCCGGCCATCCGCACAAGATGCCAGCGGCCGCCAAGCTTCTCGCCGTGAAGTTCGAAATCGAGATGGCCTTTCGCATAGCCGCGATGCGCGTCGCCGATCGGCGTCCAGGTGCCTCTGTCCCAAAGGAGGACGGTGCCGCCGCCGTACTCGCCCTTCGGGATTGTGCCTTCGAAGCCGCCATATTCCAGAGGATGGTCCTCGACGTGGACGGCAAGGCGCTTCTCGCCGGGGATCAGGCTCGGCCCTTTTGTGACGGCCCAGCTCTTCAGGACGCCGTCCATTTCGAGGCGAAAATCATAATGGAGCCGGGTGGCATCGTGCTTCTGTATCACGAAGCTGTTGCCGGTCTTGGGCGCCCGGCGGCCCTGCGGCTCCGGGGTAACGGAAAAATTGCGCTTCTTGCGGTAGGTCTCGAGCGCCATCGGTCAGCCGGCCTTCCGACGCGGCGCTGTCTGCTTCGCCTTGGCATGGCGCGCTGGCTTTGACTTTGCCGCGGGCTTTCTCGTCGAGGCCGGCTTGCCGCCAACGCCGGCGCTCTGGCGCAGCGCATCCATGAGATCGACGACCTTCTCCCGCTTGGCCGGCTTCGGAACAGCGATCTTCTTGCCTTCGAGCTTTGCCTTCACAAGCTCGGCCAGCGCCGCCTCGTAACGGTCGTCGAATTTGATTGGATCGAATTTGCCTTTCTTGGTCTTGATGATGTGTTCGGCCAGTTCGAGCATCTCGCCCTCGATCTTCAAGTCGGGGATGTTGTCGAAAGCCTCCTCCGCCGAGCGCACCTCGTAATCGAAATTCAGCGTCGTTGCGACCAGGCCTTCGTCATAGGCGCGGACGAGCAGGGTCCGGACGCGCCGGAACAGCACGGTCTGGGCGATCGCGGCGACCTTCTTCCTGCGCATGCCCTCGCGGATCAGCCCAAACGCTTCTTCCGCGTGTTTGTCCGACGGGGCCAGGTAATAAGGCTTGTCGAAATACACATCGTCGACATCGGCACAGCCGATGAAGGCCGAGACCGACAGCGTCTTGTCACTCTCGGGAACCGCGGCTGCGACCTCATAGGGTTCGAGCACGACGTACTCACCCGAGCCGATCTCAAAGCCTTTGACCTGGTCGTCCTTCTCCACCGGCTTGCGGCTATCGCTGTCGACGAAGGCGCGATGCACCCTATGGCCGGTGGCGCGGTTTATCGTGTGGAAGGCGATCCGCTCTGAGGTTGAGGCAGCCGTATAGAGCGCCACCGGGCAGCTGAGTTCTCCGATTTTCAGAAAACCCTTCCAATTTGCTCTCGGCGCCAAGACGATAGCCTCACTGTCACAAGCATTGCACAGGAAATGCAACGTGGCGGCGCCGAGATTTGTTCCTTTGACGCCGGCGTGGCGGTGATCAGAGGGGTCCTGGGCCAACAGACAAGCCATTCCGCTGCAACCAAATTCACCACCACGCCGTTGTCGAGCAGGAAGGGAGCGGTTGGCCATGACGAGACTGTCGCTGACGAGCCTATTATTTTTGGCGGCTCTGGCTTTGGCGGGTTGCAGCAACGAGGCCGAGCCGACACAGGGCAGCACCAGCAGCACTGAACCGACCCAGAGCAACACCAACACCGTCGACCAAAATCCCGAGGTCGACAACGATCCGACGCCGAAGACGACCACGGGCGGCGATCAACCCGGCACGCCGCCGGCGCAATGAGAATCGGGCAGGCCGACTGGATTCTGTGAGGGCATGCGTTCCTTTTCCGGATGAATTTCTGACGACAAGGCACCGGGTTTCATCCCGACTGGCTCTGCTCGACCAGATGGTAGCTATACCGGTCTCGAATGAAAGCGTTGAAGAACCGGCCTTTTGACCAGGCCTTGCGGAATGCCGCATAAGTTTGCGGCAGCACGTCGTTGAAATCGTAGCGATTTCCGCTTGGGACAAACCATACGGAGAGGGTCCTCGTCGCCGGGTCGTAATTGATGCTTTGGATAACAGTTGAAGGCATTTCCCACCACTCGACTCGCCTGGGCAATAACCCGCCCCGGCAATCCGGGTTCCGTCTCGCGCACGTGGAGGCGATGATCCGGCCGGCCCGTTGCCTCCAAGGCCTTGCCGCCAGCGGCCGGCCCACCAATTAGGGTTGATGCCATCGCTCAAAACAAGGCAGCCGCAAACCGCTGGCCAAGGCGACCTGTTTCGCGCGCCTGACTTTCACGCACGTGACGATCTGCCGGAAGGATTTCTCTACCGGCCGGAACTGATCACGGCGGAGGACGAGGCTGAACTGGTGCGGCAGCTCGAAAGTCTCGCCTTCCAGCCTTTCGACTTTCATGGCCATCTCGCAAACCGCCGCGTCGCCGGTTTTGGCCTGCGCTACGATTTTGACCAACGCAAGGTGGTCGAGGCGCCGCCGATCCCTGCTTTTCTGATGCCGCTCAGGGACAAGGTGGCGGCATTTGCGCGGCTGCCCGCCGATGCTTTCGCGCACGTCTTGATCAACGAGTATCGGCCCGGCGCGGGTATCGGCTGGCATCGCGACAAGCCGCAGTTCGATGCCGTGGCCGGCGTTTCTCTTCTTGCGCCATGCAGCTTTCGGCTCCGCCGGAAGAACGGCACGAGATGGGCTCGCGTGACCGTCACCCTCGAGCCAAGGTCGGCTTACCTGATGACGGGCCTGGCGCGCACCGAATGGCAACACAGCATCCCGCCGGTTTCCGCGCACCGCTATTCGATCACCCTGCGGACCGTGCACCCGCAACGGCCGTCTCGATCAGAAGGATAGTTCGATGACCAGGATTGAGACTGGCTCCTGTTTTTGCGGTTCGATAAGTGCTGAGATGCACGGCGACCCGTTCTGGATCTGCTCTGATCACGATGACGATTGTCGCAAGGCGATAGGCAGCCCACTGACCGTCTGGGTCGGCTATCGGCCGGCCCAATTCAGATTGCTCACCGGCGCGCCAAAAAAATTCTCAAGGACTCGAGGCGTGCTCCGCACCTTCTGCGCCGATTGCGGGACATCCATAGCCTACTTCGACCAGGGGCTTCCCGAGGAACTTTATCTGACGATCGGCTTCTTCGACCACCCCGAGCGCTTTGCGCCGCAGGCTCATGCCTATTGGGACATGAAGCTGCCGTGGGTGGAATTTGGCGACGATCTGCCGCGTGTGGGAAGATATTCAAGGCGGCGCGATCCGGCGGTCGGAAATCCGGCCGACCGGTAACCGGCAACGCCGCCGATGGGACCCGAGTGGCCCAGCTGAATTGAATTGCGATCAGTTTGTAATCCAAACGAACCGGCATCATCGCTTCTTCACGCCGCTTTCGGTACTATCCGTTGAGCGCAAGGCATAGGTCGAAACAGGCAAAAATTTGGCACAACGATCGGGAAGCGCAGACCTTCCACTTCATGGCGGACGCGTGCCGAAATGGCTCGGCGACCGTATGACGCGCCTTGGCGCGGTCATGTGCGAGGCGATCATTCACCATTACGGTCGCGAGGAGCTGCTGCGCCGGCTGGCGCATCCCTTCTGGTTCCAGTCGTTTGGCGCCGTCATGGGAATGGACTGGCATTCCTCCGGCATCACCACCAGCGTCATCGGCGCCCTGAAACGTGGTTTGGCTCCGCTTTCCGGCGAACTCGGTATTCACGTGTGCGGCGGCCGCGGCGCGCATTCGCGCAAGACCCCGCATGAGCTTGCCGTCATCGGCGAGCGCGTCGGCTTCGACGGAACAGGCCTGGCGACGGCCAGCCGGCTTGTCGCCAAGGTTGACAGCGCCGCCGTCCAGGACGGCTTCGACCTTTATCTGCATGGCTTTATCGTCACCGATGACGGCGACTGGGTCGTGGTACAGCAGGGCATGAACGGCGACAGCAAGGTGGCGCGTCGCTACCACTGGCTGTCCGAAGGCCTGAAGAGTTTTGTCGACCAGCCGCATGCCGCCATCGAAGGCGCCAACCAGGGCGAGATCGTCAACCTGACGGACCGCCGGGCCGATGCCTCGCGCAAGGGACAGTTGGATCTCCTGCAGGACCTCGGACCGGATCGCATTCTGAGGGAGTTCGCCGCGCTCGAACGTGACGTGGCTGCCGCACCGGAGCCCGACCAGCCAATGCTGCCGCACCTGGTCATGCCGGCGCACCACGACGTTCGCGAAACCGATGTCGTCATGCGTCGTCTTCATGGCAACATGGCGGCGGCTGCCGAGCGTGGCCCCGCCGATTTCTCCGAACTTCTCCTGGTCCCCGGCGTCGGTGCACGCACGGTGCGGGCGCTGGCGCTGGTGGCCGAGGTGCTGCATGGCGCGCCATGCCGGTTTTCCGATCCCGGGCGCTTCTCGCTGGCACATGGCGGCAAGGACAGGCATCCATTCCCCGTGCCGCTGAAGGTCTATGACGAGACGATCGGCGTGCTGAAGTCGGCCGTCCACAAGGCCAGGCTCGGTCGCGACGAAGAAATCGGTGCCTTGAAGCGGCTCGACGACCAGTCGCGGCAGGTCGAACGCTATGTCACTGGCCCTAGCCTGAAGGAAATCGTTGCCGGAGAGTTCGATCAGTCGCATCTGCTCGGCGGCCGCAGCGTGTTCGGCTGGAACGCCGCACCCGAGGCGCCCGCGGATGCCAAGCAAAACAAACAAAAGGGATAGTCGGCCCGGATCGCAATTCAGCGGACCAAGTGGTGAAAATCTGACGCTTGATACCCAAAACGAAATACCGATTTCGACCCTTCTCTGCCCTTCTGTCGGAGAAATTGAAGGGAAGCCTTGACCCGTTAACGACCTTCCTGACATCGCGCTTCAACGTCCGCACAGGGGGTGAATGCTGTCATTGTTGCGCAGTCGTGGAGCGACGAGCCACTGAATCACGATCTGCGAGCAGGTAACCGATCGGCCAGCGCCGTGATCACTCGGGGTCGGTTCGACTCGCCGCCGCGGGGACAATGAGACCTTGGCATGCGACATGGCAGATACTGTGGGCTGGACAAATCATGGGCCGGCCGCATTCCGACCCGACCCGGAACTCGGATTGGGACGCTTTGACAAAGCGCACGTGATTTCGTCGCGCGAGATACCAATGTCGTTAAGAATGTCATCCGGTGACCGGCTCAACCCGTCCGTTATCATCCACATAGCTTTTCGCTCGGCGCGAAGGCGGAACCATCCGCGAATGTAGCCAGTGGTGCCATTATGAAAACTCGTCCACATCGAAGTCATCTTAATCATCGGCTCGAACACACGGCACGGAACGGCACTGGCGGTATTCACCGCGAGAAGGACCGGTTACGTAGCGTCTGACTCGTCTCAATTCCGAACTTATCGGTCTCGTCCGGCTGGGCGCACCGCGGCGGCAGCGACTGCAACCGCGCCGGCGAGGGTTGAAATGCTGATTGTTTTTCGTAACATAGTTCTGTTTCCTTTCAGCGATGATGGTTCATCAAGCGATCAAGATGACATGCATAGGTTGTGCCGGCCGACAACATAAGGCCAGAACCATCATCTTCTTCTACAAACAATTGCTATGCTAAGTTTACGGTGCGTGAGGTTGCGCTCGAACACAACTAATATATATTTCAAAGCTAATTTTCTAGCTTTAGCAAGCTATATTTTAAAGGCAAGCTTGACAAATCCACCGCTAACCTCTCGGTGCTCCACCCAGGGTGGTCAAGAGACGTTCGGCAAGAACGGGTTTGCGGGCCAGGGCCGCTTCGGAGCGGCGGCGGATGCTTCGTTCCTTCTCTCACCGCTTGCGCATGGGCGTTTGTCGCTACGCTATCGGCCTGCGTCGTGCTATACTTTTTGTTTGGCTTCCTTCGACGGGATGGAGAGATGTTCGCCCTTTCAACCTTGACGCGGAGAAGCATTGGCGCTGCTCTTGTCGGTTGCGCTTTCCTCGCGTCGGCTGCCATGGGAGCGGGAGATACTGAAGATGTCGCGATGGGAATCCGACTTGCGGAATTGCTTCGCGCGGGGCGAAGCGTTGTCTCCAACTATCAGACACTAATCAACGATCCAGCACTTGGCGACAAGCACCTCGACAGCGAGCGGTTTGCGAGCGAGGCCATCGCCGTTTACTCAAAAAACACCGGCCAGGACCCGTTTTCCGGCGAATTGACCAATCGCGACCGGCGTCTGCTTGAGGCCCAGATTGGGGCTATGCGGGAGGTGGTGGACGAGCAGCAAGATGACATCAACCGCGCTGGGATCGGGTTCAAGGGCTTCGTGCCGGCCGTTTTCGCGCGTCTGTTGAATGAGAAATTCGCCGCCAAGGTTGGCAACGAAGCTCTGGTGCGCGTGACAGCGCCCGAGCAACTCGTGCGCAACCGCAAATCTCTTCCGGACGCTTGGGAAGCCAGCATCATCGTAAGCGTCTTTTCAGATCCGAAGAGAGCAAAGGGCGAAGCCTACACGGATGTGACCGAGGTGGAGGGACGCCCGGCATTTCGAATGCTCCTGCCCGAATACTATACGGAGTCGTGCCTTTCCTGCCACGGCGAGCCGAAGGGCGAGATCGACATAACTGGATATCCCAAGGAGGGCGGAAAAGCCGGCGATTTGGGGGGCGCAATCAGCATCGTCTTGTTCAAATGAGCGTCCTGGAACAGACACCCCACGAGGTGGAAGCCATACCGGCGCCGTCGAAATCCCTGGGACGTCGCCTTGCCAGTCTGCCGATCGCGGCCCGCGTAGCTGCACTGACAGCGGCCGGCCTCATTAGTCTCATCGTATCTTCCATCCTTCTCACGCAGGCGCTTTATCGCAGTGCCGACCGCACCGCAGACACTAAGGCATTGTTCGATCTCGCGGCGAATGCGGCTGCGGCGCACGTGACCTTCGGCGAATTGCGATACTGGCTCACCGATTTGTCGGTCAGCTTGCTAATGAACTCCCAGCGGAATGCCGAGCAGGCGCGTGAGCGACTGCTGGACCAACTGGACGGCCTTTCGAAATCATCCCCCGATGCAGTGAGGGAAATCCGTGTCGAGATCGATGACTATGTCAAAAGGGCACTAGAGGCGGCGGACAGCTATACTCAGGATAACCGCATCATTGGAAACGCTCTCCTGGCGGAGGCGCGAACCCACAGCACGAATGTCGATGCCGCCCTTAACGAACTTGTCGAGGAAGTGAGCGCCGAGGCAGAAGCTGCTCGCAACGAGGCTGTAAGGCTAGCCCAGAAAACCGCGACTACCGCTGCCATTCTGGTGGTCATCGTGCTGTTGATTGGGTCGCTTCTTACAATCCTTGTTCTTCGCTCGATCATTGGCCCGTTACGGCGGCTGAACCGGGTCATCGGCGAACTGACGCAAGGACGCTACGATATTGAAATACCGATTGAGGGAGGCGACGAACTCGGCGCAATGTCGCGGACGCTTCGACTTTTTCGCGCGGGCGCGATTGAAAAGAAACGACTGGAAGACGAGGCGGAGCAGCAAAGACGGACGATAGCAGCGGCGCTTGAGGCAATTTCTGACGGATTTGTCCTATTCGATCCGCAGGACAGGGTCATCCTGGCCAACAGCAAATTTTGCGAATTCTTCCCTGACCATGCGCGAGCTTCTCTTCCTGGGCAAAGCTTTCAAGAAATCTTGGAGCAACGCCTGGCGGGCGGGCAAGTCGACCTTGCGGGCGCGTCGCCGGAGGAGTGGATTGCCCAGCGGTTACACATCCACAAGGACCCGGCGGGCTTCGTCTGTGAGGATCGCTTCGGCGACAGATGGGTTCGCGTAAGCAGGCGAAAAACGCCTGACGGCGGCGCGGTCGCCGTTTACACCGACATCACGGAATTGAAACAGAGACAAGACGAACTCGAGCGCGCCAAGAGCCGTGCTGAATCGACGAATGAAGCCAAGAGCCGCTTCGTCGCATCCGTCAGCCACGAACTGCGTACGCCGCTGAACGCGATTATTGGCTACAGCGAGATGCTGATCGAAGATGCGAGCGACCAGCACATGGTGGAATTCGTTCCGGAACTGGAGAAGATCGCCGCGGCTGGTCGCCATCTCCTGGCGCTCATCAACGACATCCTCGACTTGTCAAAGATCGAGGCGAACAAGATGGAAATTTTCTTGGAAACGTTCGTCGTCGCCGATTTGATGCGCGACGTCCAGGCCACAGTCGCGCCTCTGATGGCGAAAAACCGAAACGGTTTCGTACTGGACCTCGACGACGACCTCGGGAAAATGCATTCGGATCAGACGAAGTTGCGTCAGAACCTGTTTAACCTGCTCAGCAACGCCGCCAAGTTTACCGAAGGGGGTCGTGTAACACTCACGGTGCGTCGCGACAGACGACCAAAGGGCGATTGGCTGATATTCAAAGTGTCCGACACCGGGATCGGGATGACGCCGGAGCAGCAGGAACGGCTCTTCGACGCTTTCACGCAGGCGGACGCATCCACCACTCGCAACTATGGCGGAACGGGGCTTGGCCTCAGCATAACCCGGAGTTTTAGCCGAATGATCGGAGGCGTTGTAAAGGTCGAGAGCGAACTCGGAAAAGGCTCGACCTTCACAATGGAGATTCCAGCCGAGTTCAAAAAAGAATCTGGCGAGCAACACCCCTCCGAAGCTGTGCCGTTGCCGTCACGAGACAAGGCGGTTCTGATCATAGATGATGAACCAGCCGCCCGAACCGTCATCGCCAGGGCCTTGGCGGAGGCGGGACTGGCATCGTTCGAAGCAGCAAGCGGCGAGGAAGGAATAGCCGCTGCTCGAGCGCATCGCCCCGCGGCGATCATTCTCGACATCATCATGCCGCATCAGGACGGCTGGTCAGTGCTGCGATCTCTGAAGAACGATAGGGAGCTTTGCGAGATTCCTGTGATCCTTGCGACGATACTTGCAGATCGCGAACTCGGCCTCTCACTCGGGGCGGTTGAATACCTGACGAAGCCGATCGACACCGAGAAGCTGATTCAAACAATTGAGGCTTGCGGCGGTGGCAACCGCGATGTGCTTGTAATTGATGACGACCAAGCTTCCCGCGATTTCCTTCGGCGTATCCTGATCAAGAAGGATTGGCGGGTTCACGAGGCAAGCGACGGCGCGCGCGGACTTGGCCTGATGAAACGGTTGTTGCCGCGCCTGGTGGTGCTTGATCTGCTGATGCCTGAAATGGACGGGTTTCAGACATTGAGTGAGATGCAGCAGACGCCCGAACTGCAGAACATTCCGGTGGTCGTAGTTACCTCGAAAGATCTGTCGATGAACGAGCTCGAATGGCTCCGCGATAGGGCGGTTGCCGTTGTGACCAAGGGCGCGAACAGCAGGTCTCAATTGGTCAAGGCGCTCGAACGCCAGATTTCCGCGGCCGAGTAGGTTGGCCCGGCATCTCAGTTCGTTGACCCATCGTTAGAAGAGGCCGAAGATGACGAGAATCCTTCTGGTGGAAGACAACGAAATGAATCGCGACATGCTCTCGCGGCGGTTGTCGCGGCGTGGGTTCGAAGTGCTTATTGCGGAAAACGGACAATCCGGCGTGGAACTAACCATTTCGGAAAGACCGGATCTGATCCTTATGGATATGAGCCTGCCCGTGATGGACGGATGGGAGGCGACACGGCGGATCAAGGCTGATCCGGCCACCTCGGGGATCCCTATAATCGCGCTTTCTGCGCATGCTATGACCAGCGATCGGGAATTGGCGCTTGAGGCCGGCTGCGATGACTACGACAGCAAGCCGGTGGACCTGCCGAGGCTTGTCCAGAAAATCGAACAATTGCTTGCCGCAAATCCGTGAGCCGCCGAGTCGGCGGATTGGAGACATGACTGCCAACGAGTTCCAACGCCACGCAATAGCCGCCCATCTGGCGCAGCGGCTTGCTGGACCGGCACGGGCAATCTCGGGATTTCAGGAACTGCTGCTAGAACAGGTGCAGAACCATAGTCTGGTGCACATCACTCCAGATCTTGAGAGGGTCGGCGCCGCTGCCCGGCAATTGAACAGCCTCATCGACAGCTTGATCCATGGCAAAGCCGACTGTCCGGACCATGCAGGGCGCGAGATCGAGGCGAAACTGCGCCACGATTTGCGAACACCACTCAACGCGATTATCGGCTACTCCGAAATGATCCTTGAAGAAGCCGAAGAATTGCACGAACACGCATTGGACGAAGATGTCAGGGTGATGCTCGCGGCTGCGGCCGAGCTGTTGGCGCATGTCGATGCAATTGCCGGCCTATCGCGCGCCAGCGACAACGAAGCGCTGTGGACGACGGATCAGGCAGAGATCGATGCAGCAGGGCTTGAAAGGGCGCTCGGCAAGACGGAGCACGATGCATTCTCAGGACGCAGCGGTAGAATACTTGTCGTCGACGACATCGGCAGTAACCGCGATCTTCTCTCGCGCCGCTTGCTGCACGACGGTCATCAGGTAGTCACTGCCGAGTCAGGCCTGTCCGCGCTGACCCGCCTTGCGGAATATGAATTCGACCTTGTTCTGTTGGACATACTGATGCCGGACATGAACGGCATCGAGGTGCTCTCGCGATTGAAAGCTGAGCGCCGGTGGCGGCACATCCCGGTCATTATGATCTCGGGGCTGAACGAAGTCGACGCCGTGGTCCGCTGCATCGAGGCGGGAGCCGACGACTACTTGCTTAAACCATTCAATCCGGTCCTGTTGCGCGCCCGGATCAACTCCAGTCTGGAGAAAAAGCGTTGGCGCGACCGCGAGCACCAGTATCTTCAGCGGATAGAGGCGGAAAAGCGGCGGGCCGACTCGCTTCTACATGCCGTCCTGCCCGGTCAAATCGTTGCGCGGCTACAAGGGGGCGAGGAGATCATTGCGGACCGGTTCGAGGAAGTGACCATCCTTTTTGCCGATATTGTCGGATTCTCGCCTATCGCAGCGAAATTGCCGGCATCCGACCTTATCAAGCGCCTCGACCGGATGTTCAGCATGTTCGACGCGCTGGCGGAGAAGCATTCCGTGGAGAAGATCAAGACAATCGGAGACGCGTATATGGCCGCTTGTGGTCTTCCGGAGCCGGCGGCCGATCACGCCGACAGGACCGTGGCGCTGGGAAAGTCCATGCTGGACTCGTTGAGGCTCTTGGCGTCGGGCAGCGATAGTTTTCGCGTCCGAATCGGCGTACACACCGGACCGGTGATCGCCGGTCTGATCGGCCGACATCGGTTCGTCTATGATGTCTGGGGCGAAACCGTGAACATCGCAAGCCGGCTCGAATCCCAGGGCGTAGCCGACCGCATGCAAATCTCGGAGGCAACCAGACGCGCTTTGCACGACTCTTGGGAGCTAGAACCGCGCTGCACTGTGGAACTGAGAGGCGTCGGCACGATGGAAACCTATCTCGTTCGACACTGATGTCTGATTTCCTCAAAGCGACGCGTAAGCGAGTAGCTTACGGCACCGGCGTTGAGAGGCTATCACTACCATAGCATTCGCGAATCGAAGAGCAGATTAACCAGCGTCCGTGTCATCATCAGCATGATCGGGTTAGGCTCGGCGGACTTGGCTACCACCACCCGTCCCATCCATATCGAATTTAGGTCATGGGTTGCTGGCGAGACTGGAGGCCTATGTCGAGACGGGCTTTCTGTGCTTCCGCCGCATCTCCAAGCGGAAGTTCATCCATCTGTGATGGTCGAGAATAACGCCAGAGCTATCGCGACACGGGTGCTGATTCTATGTGGCACCATACGTCCGGAACGTGTCCGAGACGCGACCTCCATAGCGATGGCCGCGCAACTCCGATTATGGCGCTCTCTGCTCGTTCAGGAGGCTAAACGAACTACGGCTTCCCACCCAAAGCGGTTGTCTAACCTCGGGGACCAAGCGTCAGGTTTTCACCACTAGCCTGATCCGCGCTTGGCTTCAGGCATCGAGATCGATCAAGGCGATGCCGAGTTCCGGACGTTTTCTGCGGCGCAGATGACCAGGCGTTTCCACCAAAGTGACTTCGAGTGTAGGCCGAACAATGCCATCGAGCAGATGTCCGCCCTTCGTGCTGCCGTCGCGCAATCCGAGCACCGCATGGACGTGAAGGCTGGGCTTGCCGTCGTCGCCGATCGCAACGTCGCCGATCGCGCTGAGCACCTCGCACTGTTCTAGCACCGGGATTTTCCGATAAGTTTTTTCCTCGATGTCGAACCAGCCGACAGTCGCCTTTTCGAAGGCGCCGAGCGCGGTCAGCGAGGCACCGCCAATATCGTGATCGACAGCGAAAGATGTGAGCGCCGCGAACGCTTCCTCTCCGGGATCAAGCACCACCACGAACGTCCTTTGTCCGGCGCTTTCGGCGACGAGCTGCGATTTCATGATTTCACTCCAGACGCTGTGTCGGCTTTGGGTTGTCATTCGATCGAGAGGTTGAACGGAAAGCTGGCTCGCGAGTTCCCAACAGGTTTGGCTTGGCTTTGAACATCGCAGCGCCGTTCGGCTGTGGCGAAGATGCAGAGGTGCGGAACAAGATTGTCCAGGAAACATTGTTCCCCGCAGGCTATCTCTGAGGAGCGGACGTGGCGCCAACCGAGATCATCGTCAGGCATGCGCTAACGCCGCGTGAGTTCTGGATTGGTCTTGGCCGTGCCTTTGCCGGAGCGTTGATCTTCGCCGCCCCGGTGCTGATGACCATGGAGGCCTGGGCGCTGGGCTTTCACCTTCACCCACTGCGGCTCGCCCTGTTCCTCGCTGTCACTTTGCCAATGCTGGTGCTGCTGCACAAGTACGGAGGCTTTCGCCACACGGTGGCGCTGCGCGACCGCATCGCCGATGCTTTTGTGGCGATACTTGTGGCCGCTGTGGCGGCTACGGCGGTGTTGTTTATTTTCGGCATCGTGACCGCCGAAATGCCGCTGCGGGAGGTGATTGGCAAAATTGCGGTGCAAATTGTCCCAGGCAGTCTCGGGGCATCCTTGGCACGCGCTCAGCTCGGCCCGAGTTTGTTGGAGGAGGAGGACATTCCCGAGCCCGGCTACACCGGAGAGCTGTTCCTGATGGTGGTCGGAGCGCTGTTTCTATCGGTGAACATCGCACCGACGGAAGAGGTCGTCCTCATCGCCTACAAGATGGAGCCCTGGCAGGAAATCGCCCTGGTGGTGGTCACCCTCGCTCTCATGCACGCCTTCGTCTATGAGTTCGAATTCCGCGGCTCGCACAGTCCCGAGCCAGGCGCTGGATTCGTCAGCATCTTCTTTCGCTATGCGATCGTCGGCTATGTCCTGGTGATGCTTGTGAACCTCTACATCTTGTGGACCTTCGGCAGGACCGATGGCGCCGGCTTTTCGGAGACACTCAGTGCAGTCGTGGTTCTGTCGTTTCCTGGCGCGCTCGGGGCGGCGGTTGCGAGGCTCATTCTGTGACAAGGAACCCCGCAAAAGGCGACAAGCAACAGAAGCAGCAGTCCGACAACAAAGCAAAGACACGCAAACCCGGGACTTCGGTCACGGAGTGGGTCGTGGCGGGCATAAGCTCCGTAGTCCTGCTTGCCGTGCTCGGTTATCTTGTCGTCGATGGCGTGAGCACGCGCGATGGGACCGCCCGGATCGTTGTGGTGCCACTCGCGGTCGCGGTCACCGAGGGGGGCTACGTGGTCGAGTTCGCCGCTGCAAACAGGGCGGGGAAATCAGTTGCTGCTGTCGAGATCAAAGGTGAGCTCCGCAACGGCGATGAGGTCGTCGAGGATAGCAGCGCTACGCTCGACTATGTCCCACAGAATTCCCAACGGAAGGGCGCGTTGATCTTTCGTCGCGATCCCGAGGCCTATGACCTGCGCCTCTTTGCCATTGGATATAGTGAACCCTGACCAGTCAAAACGCCATGGATGAAAGGGAACTCGGCGTGGATGACGCGGTCAACCGGCCACTGCTTCGCCCTGCTGTAAAAGCGACATGGCTGCAGAGAACCAACACGGCCGGTGCCTCCGAGAATGATGTGCGTGGGCGATCCTTTCGCACCCTATTCCTCTCTATTCCTCCGGGGCGGTGGCAGGAGCCGTATAACGGCGACGCACCGCATCCAGAACGTGCTTGCGGCTTTCCTGCGCCGAGAGCATTTCGTCCTTTTCCGCCTCGGCGGTCTCGCGCGCCAGATCCTTGTCCCTGATCTGTCGGCGAAACCATTCGGAATAGTCGCCGGCGCGCAGGTGATGCTCCCAGGTTCTGTCGTCGATGCCCTCGGCAATCTGAGCGAAGATCATCAGGTTGTGGGCCCGGAGGTTCATCGCGTTGTCGGGACCTCTGAAATAGAAGCTGCCGGCCTCGTCGAGTTGACCTTCTGCATATTTGCGGCTGTGACGCTTGAGCGACTGGCGCGGCTCGATCGCTTTGACCATGGCAATTTTCTTGCGGGCTTGCGGCCGCCAGAACAGCACACGCTCGCCTTTTGGCGAGGGAATATCCTTTGGCGGCTTGGTGTCCGTCTCCTGACAAAAGGCCTTGATGACATTCTTGGCCTTGGGACCGAGCGCAATGACGGCAGTGACCAGACGCAGGGCGTCGGTCGAGATCGCTTCCGGATGAACGGTGATCAGGACAGTGCCCGGCAATTCCAACGACAGGATGGCGCGCGTGTCGTCGCGCCTCTTGGGCAGAAGATGATGCGCCTCGTCGATGACCAGCCAATGCGGCCTCGCCGTACGGTAGCGGAAATTGCCAAGACCGGGGAGCAGGTCGGCAAAGAAGCCTGGTCGCTCGTTGACCCGCAACGCCAGCCCGTTGACGACCACATTGGTGTCGGGCTTTTCGATCAGGTCGAGCACTTGTGCCTTTGTCGGTTCGCTTGAGGCATCGCCTACCCGGACGGCGCCTTCGAGGCCATCATAGTCGCCTTCCGGATCGAAAACGCAGAATTGAAATCCGTTCTCGACGAAGCGTTCCGTCAGCGCGGTGGCCAAGGTGGATTTGCCGATGCCGGAGCTTCCGGCGATCAGAACCGTGTCGGTCGGCGTCAGATAGACTTCGTCGCCGCCGACCGAACCGAGAAGGATGCCGTCACGGCCTTTTCGGACAAATTCCCGATCACGCTTTACCAGCTTTTCGATCAGTTCCTCGACGCCCTTTCCACGTGCGCCGCGCGTTACAAGATCCGCTGTATCCTTGACCGCCGCAAGGGCGTTCTCGACAGCGACGCTGCAGCCGCAGGCCCGCAGGAACGCATGATCGTTTTCAGCATCGCCAATACCGACCACATTGTGTGGCGACAGCTTGAGGTCCTCAAGTGCGGCTGCCAGCCCGGCTGCCTTGTTGATGCCGGTGGGCAGCACCATCACCGCGCCCTTGTTGAAGATGATTTCCAGCTCCAGCCCGAGTTCCTTGATGACCTCAAGAACTGTTGCCTGGTGTGGTTCCCAGGTCGCGACGATCGACCGTCCGACTGAAAGCGGCTTGACGCCGCGTTTCTTCAAACTGGCGACAAATTTCGGCGCCGGCGCCGGTGAGATCGCACGTTCTTCCTCGCTGGCAGGCGTGTAGATCAACGCCCCATTTTCGGCGACGACCTTGTCGAACACGCCGAGTTCGGGAAAAACCCGCTTGAGGTCGGTCAGTTCGCGGCCAGTGACGAGGATGAGCTTGCGGCCACTTTTCTTGAACCGTTCGAGGGCTGCAAGCGTCTTTTCGACTACGATCCCATCGTGCGCCAGCGTGCCGTCATAGTCCGTCGCCAAGGCAATGAAATACATCTGTCGACCATTTCATATCTGAGATCGCCGCTACCTCCGCCACAGGCGAGAGGTCCACGATGATCGAGGCAGTGCGGGCGACACGTTCTCAGTAGCCGCCGATGATCGGCAATATCTCGCCGGTGATGTAGCTTGAACAATGCGGCGAGGCGAGGAACACATAGGCCGGCGCGATTTCCTCCGGTTGCGCCGGCCGTTTCATCGGCGTGTCTGCGCCAAATTTCGAGACGTCGCCGGCTTGCTTGTCCGACGGGTTGAGCGGGGTCCACACCGGGCCTGGCGCCACGCAGTTGACCCGAATTCCCTTTTCGATGAGGTTGCCGGACAGCGCGCGCGTGAAGGCATGAATGCCGCCCTTGGTCATCGAATAGTCGACCAGCTGCTTCGAGCCCTCGATGCCGGTTATGGAGCCGCTGTTGATGATCGCCGAACCAGGCTTCATATGCGGAACGGCCTCCTGCGCCATGTGGAAATAGCCGTAGAGGTTGGTCTTCAGCGTCGTGTCGAAATGCTCCTCGGTCAGCTCACTGAAGTCGCTGGAATGGACCTGGAAAGCGGCGTTGTTGACCAGCACGTCGATCCGGCCAAATTCCTTCACCACCTTAGTCACAGCCTTGTGGCAGTGGTCGCGTTCGCTGACGTCGGCCTTGACCAGCGTGCAGCGCCGGCCCTCGGCTTCGACGGCCCTCTTCGTTTCTTCAGCATCCTTGTCCTCGCACAGATAGACGATTGCCACATCGGCGCCTTCGCGCGCATAGAGCACGGCCACGGCTCGGCCGATGCCGGAATCGCCGCCGGTGATCACGGCCACTTTGCCGTCCAGCTTTTTTGATCCGATATAGAATGGCGCGTCGTAAAGCGGCGCCGGCTCTATCGCCCATTCATGCCCTGGCTTCGGCTGGTGCTGCTCGGGAAAGGGCGGCTCGGGATATTTGCGTGCTCCGGCCTGCATGGCGCCTTGTTGCTTGCCGTTGCCCTTCGTTTTGTCCTTGGCGTCGATGCCGCGCTGGATGTGGCGTTGCTTGGCGGCCTCGCCGGCGATTTCCGATTTCATCTGCTGTCTCCTTGGCTTGGAGAACGAACAACGCATGTCCGGCGAAAAAGTTTACGCGACGGCGTCATTCCTTCGGCAACGAATCCAAACGCCAGGAAATCGACGGCGTGTACTGCGCAACTGGCAACGAATGACGCGGCCGGACGTTTGGGCACAAGCGGTGTCCGAAAACCTGAAGGCGCGCTGGCCAAGCAGAAGGTATTCCGAGGCTGGTGACCTGACGATTTCCCGCTTCTCGGCCGTACAGGCGATCTTCTGGATCGCGCCAAGGGAAGAGGAAAATGGCTGAAGATCATGCCAAACCAACCGGGCCGGATCTGGTCGAGGGTATCGCGTTATCCGACCTTGCCGACGGCGGAAAGCTCCTCGGCCATTGCGGCGATGAGCCGGTGCTGCTTGTGCGCCGCGGGGCCGAGATCTTCGCCATCGGCGCGACATGCACACATTATGGCGGGCCGCTCGTCGACGGTCTTGTGGCGGAAGACACCGTCCGGTGTCCCTGGCATCACGCGTGTTTTGATTTGCGTACAGGCGAGGCCTTGCGCGCCCCTGCTTTCAGTCCACTCGCGTGCTGGTCGGTGGAACAACGCGATGATCGGATAGTCGTGGGCGAGAAACGCAAGCGGACGGTGTCCAAGCCGCGCCCTGGCGGCTCCAGCCAGGCTCCCGAAAAAATCGTCATTGTCGGTGGCGGCGCCGCCGGTTTCGCGGCGGCAGAAACACTGCGGCGCGAACATTATCAAGGCAGCATTGTCATGCTCAGCAACGACGAAGCGCCGCCGGTTGATCGGCCCAATCTTTCCAAGGACTACCTCGCCGGCAAAGCACCGGAGGATTGGATTCCGCTGCGCCGAGAAAGCTTCTATTCGAAGAACGGCATCGACCTGCGCCTCAATGCGGATGTCGCCAGCATCGATACGCGTTCTGGCGAGGTTGTGCTCGCGGACGGGGCCCGGACTGCCTACGACAGGCTACTCCTGGCGACCGGAGCCGAACCGGTTCGCCTGACCATACAAGGCGCCGACCAGCCACATGTTCACACGCTGCGCTCGTTCGCAGACTGCAAGGCGATCATCGAGCGAGCCACGACTGCGCGCCGCGCCGTCGTGCTTGGCGCCAGTTTCATTGGCCTGGAGGTTGCCGCGGCGCTGCGGTCGCGCTCGATCGAAGTTCATGTCGTGGCGCCGGAAAAACGGCCCATGGAACGGATCATGGGTCCGCAAATGGCCGACTTCATCCGCGCCCTGCATGAGGAGAATGGTGTCGTATTCCATCTCGAGGACACTGCGAGCAGCATCGACGCCAGCGAGGTGAAACTCAACGGTGGCGATATTTTGGCGGCGGATCTCGTCGTCGCCGGCATCGGCGTGCGACCGCGGACAGGGCTTGCCGAAACGGCGGGGCTCACCCTTGACCGCGGTGTCGTCGTAAACGCCTTTTTGGAGACGAGCGCACCAGGCATCTTCGCGGCCGGCGACATTGCGCGGTGGCCGGATCCTCACAGTGGCGCGAACATTCGGGTCGAGCATTGGGTGGTTGCCGAGCGGCAGGGGCAAACCGCGGCCCTCAACATGCTCGGCCATCGCCAGAAGTTCCTCGCCGTGCCGTTCTTCTGGAGCCAGCACTACGATGTTCCCATCAACTATGTCGGCCATGCCGTGCAATGGGACGAGATCGCGATCGATGGCGACATCGTTGCCAGGGATTGCCTGCTCCGCTTCAAGCGCGAAGGGCGCACGCTGGCTGTCGCTTCGATCTTCCGCGACATCGAAAGTCTGGGGGCCGAGGTGGAAATGGAGCGCCAGACGACCTAGCCCGGATATCTCGAGCGAAGCGCACGCTGTGCGGCCAGTTCAGTCCCGGCGCGCAAGGATCCAGTCGGTCGCCGCCGCGAGATCGGCGACGGTTGCGGTCGGGCGCGGATCAAACCGTTTCTCGTCGCCGTGCCGGTATTTGCCGGTCCTCACCAGCAATGCGCCCGACAGTCCGGCGCTTAGCGCGCCAGCTATGTCGGCCTCGGCGTCGTCGCCGACCATGATCGCCTGGTCCGGCGGACAGTCCATGCTTGCCAGCGCCGACAGAAAGAATTCCGACGACGGCTTGCCGAGAACGGTTGCGCGTTTCAGCGAGGCAAATTCCAATGCCGCGACGAATGGCCCGGCATCGAGGCTGAGCTCGCCGTCGGCATCCCGAAACGTCCGGTTGGTGGCAAGGGCCAGCAATTCGGCCCCGGCGCTCAGCTCGCGGAACGCGTCATTCAACGCCGCATAGGTGAAGGCGTCTCCGGCATCGCCGACGATGACGGCGCGCTTGTCGCGATCCGGCAGTTCGCAAAAGTCCGGCGCAAGGCCGGGGTGAATCAGCAAATATGGCGCTCGGCCATTGCGAAGCAGCCAATCGCGTGCAGCGTGCGCCGGGGTGAAAACATCTGCCCCGGTAACGGTGAGTCCCATCGCCTGCAGACGTTCGAGAACGCTCTGTTTCGACGAGCGCGTGGTATTGCTTATGAAGCGTATGGCCAAGCCGGCCTGGCGCAAACGCGTGACGGCGTCGATCCCGCCTGGTATGGCGGTGTCGCCATCATAGATGACGCCTGCGAGGTCCAGCAATACACCTCTTGTCATCGGTCCAGCATGACCACGAGTCTGTCAGGCGTCAAATCCGGAACAGGCCATGGTTGTTCCCCTTGGATCAGGGGGCAGGCACATGCGATAGCCGAGGTCACTGCCACCATTCGGGAAAGGTCATGCGTGCGGCCTCGGCCAGCGTCGCGATCGCCTCGTCGGGGACCGAGCTGTAAGGCCAGAGCAGTCGCGGGCCAAGCGGCGCCCAGCCGCCGGCCGCCGCCATCGCTTTGTCGAGCGCCGCATCGCTGACGTCATAGCGAGCGCGAAAGGGCAGTACGTGGGTGGCGAGAAAGGCCTGGATGCGCGTCTCGACCTCGGCAGCGGCCGCCACGTCGGTGCGGATCGTCTGCCACCACATTACCGCGCCCTTGGGGCTAAGACAGGCGACGTTGGAGTAGCTGCCATGCGCTCCCTGGGCAAATCCCGTCGCCAGCGTGTGGCCGGGCACGAAGACCGAAAATCCCGGCAGTTCGCGGCGCATGTCGGCGTACCAACCGGCGTCGCCGCCCGGCAATTTGGCGCCGACCAGCGACGGCACCGCTGCACGCAGCCTGGCGATGCCTTCGAGCGTCAGGCGGCGCTTGGCATGCGGTGGATTGTAGAGCACCAGCGGCATGTCGGGCGCGGTCTCGCACAGGCCGCCGACGAAGCGCATGACCTCGCCGTCGCTGGGCGGCCACCAGTCGGGCAAGGTGAATTGCACCGCGGCCGGACGAAGCGCCGACACCCGCATCAGCCGCTCGCGTGCGACGCGCGGATTGGACTGGCTGATGCCGATCTGGAAGGGCAGGCGCGCGCGGCCGGCAATCGCGGCCACCAGGGCGCAAAGCCGGTCGAACTCGGGCTCGGTCTGGCAGTGGAATTCGCAGGCCGTGCCGTTGGAATAGATGCCGTCGACGCCTGATGCGCAGAGCCGGGCGATCGTTTCCTCCGTCGCTTCCCAGTCGATTGCCCCGCGATCGTCGATGGCCAGCATCACCGCGCCCCAGACGCCGCGCGGCGCGTCTGCGGGCAAGTGGCTCGGGTGATCGTCGAGCTCAGGGCGCATCGGCGATCTCGTGCTCGCGGCGCGTTTCGTTCGACGCAAAGGCGGCCTCGATAATGGCGATGATCTTGCGGCCATAGGCGCCGTCGACCGGCACCGGCTTGTCGTCGGCAATGGCATCGCGCATCGCGCTCCATTCGCGCACCAGCGCGGCATGCATCCAGTTCGGCTCGAACGAGCCGGGCAGGTCGGTCCAGGCCGTGTCGCGGCCAAGCATCGTGCCGCGGTCCATGTCGATGCGCAGCGTTGCCTGCTCGCAGACCAGGTCCATGACGTAGCCGGCCGCGCCATTGCGATAGCCGACGCTCTGCACCTGGCCGAGCCCGCCGCCGGCGAAGCGCAGTCCGAGCAGGGCGGTGTCGTCGGCTTCCTGATCATGGGACATGGCGCCAAGCATAGCGCTCACCGACACGACGTCGTCATCCATGAGCCAGACGAGGCGGTCGAGCGCATGGATGCCGGCCGTCAACAGCATGCCGCCGCCGGTGGCCTTGCGCAGATGCCAGTCGCGGCGATTGTGCTCCATCCACAGCTTGATGATCCAGCTCGAGCCGACGAGCGGCCGGCCGAGCGTTCCTTGCTCAAGCATTTGCCTGGCCGCCATGCAAGGCAGCGCGAAATGCATGAGATGGGCGACCATCAGCTTGACGCCAGCGGCGGCCACGGCGGCGTTGATCGCATCGCAGGCCGCCGCCGTCGGCGCCATCGGTTTTTCGAGCATGATATGCTTGCCGGCGTTCGCCGCGCCGATCGCCATTTCGGCATGGAGATGGTGAGGACTGGCGATGAGGACTGCCTCGACTTCCTTGTCGTCCAGCAGCTTGCGCCAGTCGGTGTAGCCGCGACCACCATGTTCGCTGGTGAAGGCGGCCAGGGCATCGTTGTTCCCGCGGCACGATGCGACGAGATGCAGGCCCTGTAACTGCTTGATTGCCCTTGCATGGGCGGCGCCGAAATCGCCCGCTCCGATAATACCTATTCCAATCATCGTCCTGCCTTTTCATACGCGGCGTCGATCAGCGACATCGCCGCAACATAGTCATCGATCGGAGTCGCCGGCGGCGCTTTTCGAGCCAGCCGGTCGAGCGTGTCGCTCGTGCACAGGTGGTAGCGCGTCGCCGGCAATTCGATCGGCAATTCGATGATAGCGCCATCGTCGAGCGTCGCACAGAAGGCGCGCTCGCCATAGTCGATGAGGGTCGCATTCTCACTGACGATACGCCATTCGAAATCGCCGCCGGGGCGCATCGAAGCAAAAGTGTATCCGGCCTCGACGACGAACAACGCTCCGGCAGCGTCTTGCAGCACAAGCAGCGCATGGTCCTCGACCGGGGCGCGGTGAATGCGGTTCTCGATCGAAACGGTTTTTAGCCTGAGCGCGCCGGTTGCCAGGCCGAGCGCGGCATTGACGCCGTGTATGCCGAGGTTCCTCAGCGCGCCGCCGCCGCCGATCGCCGGATCCGCCACCCAGGCGACGCCGTCGGCCGCATAGCGCTGCGGCGGGCCATTGACCAGCCGGAACTGGCAACGCGCAATCGCACCGGCGCGGCCTTGGCTGCGCAGCCGTTCAAAGGCAGTGGCGGCCGGCCCAAAGCGGTTGGGCAGGGGAACGCTGACAAAGGCCTGGTGCTGCCTCGCCAACTCGCTGAGCGCGGCCAACGCTGCGGTGCTGCTGGCCGCCGGCTTTTCCAGGATCAGCGGTATGCCGGCTTCGATCACGGCACGGGCCCGCGCCGGCACCGTCGAAGGGTGTCCCATCAGCAGGATCGCGTCCGGCGGGCCGGAGAGGATTTTCGCAAAATCGGCGATGAACGGCAAATGATGGCGCGTCGCGAAGGCGCGCGCATGCTGCGCGTCCTCCGCCCAAATGCCGGCAATCTCGGCGCCGCAAAAACATGCAGCGTCGAGATGCATTTCGGCGTGCCAATGGCTTGAGCCGGCCAGGACGATCTTCATTCAGCGTGTAATCCTCTTGCTTGCAGGATATCCTACAAGTCGCTATGCTACAAGCATCGACCGCTACGCGACGCGCCATCGGCCGCAATTGCAGCGGCGCTGGGAGAAAAAATGCCGGAACCCAAGTTGAGCTCGGAACCCAAGTTGAACCCGGACCAAAAATCGATCGAACCGCTGGCCCGACCGCCGCTGCTTCACGTCAGCGTGCAGGAGAGCCTGAGGAAATATATCCAGAGCAACCAGCTCAAGGCGGGCGACCCCTTGCCTCCGGAGACCTTCCTGGCGCAGCGACTCGGCGTTGGCCGCAACTCGGTGCGCGAAGCGATCAAGGCACTGGAGTCGATCGGCATTCTGGAGACGCGTCGCGGCATTGGCGTGTTCGTCAAGGAATTCTCGTTCAAGCCGTTGCTGGATAATCTGGCATACGGCCTGCAGGATTCGCTACGCGACGTCGAGGAACTGCGCGAGATCCGCCGTGTCCTTGAAACCGGCCTGATCGCAAAAACCATCGAGATGATCAGCGCCGAAGACATCGCCGCGCTGCGCCAGCTGACCGAAAGCATGCGGCGGCGCGCCGAGCGCCAGGAGAGCTTTGCCGAAGAGGACCAGCAATTCCACCAGTTGCTGTTCCGCTGCCAGAACAATCACATGTTGAGCGCGCTGATCGACATCTTCTGGGTGGCGTTCAACAAGGCCTCGAATTTCACCAGCCTCGACAATCCGACGCCGCTGGCGACCTGGCGCGACCATCACGAGATCGTCGAGGCGGTCGCCGCCAAGGACGTCGACCGGGCGCGCGAGCGCCTCGACGACCACTACAGGGGTATTCAGCAAGTGATCGCCAAAAACCGGATTACCTGACCCAACGCCGAACTACCTGACAATGCCAAGGGAGGAAACCATGCGCATCAGAACTATAGCTCGTCATCTGGCCATTACCGGGCTGCTGCTCGGCGGCATTAGCCTTGCCACCAGCGTCCAGGCACAGGGCGCCAAGACCATCACCGGAGGCTTCGATGTCGGCCCCGGCGGCTTCCCCAAGAACTTCAATCCGCTGGCTGCGACCGGCGGCTTTACCTGGCTCAGCACCTATTTTGAACCGCTGGTCATCTACAACGCCGAACTGACCGAACTCGAAGGCGATCTGGCCAAAGACCACAAGGTCAGCGACGACAAGCTGACCTACACGTTCAACCTTGCCCAGGAGAGCTGGCACGACGGCAAGCCGTTCACGTCCAAGGACGTCAAGTTCACGCTTGAGCTCGCCAGGAACAAGGCGTCCGGCAGCCTGTTTGCCGCGCGCCTCGGCGACATCGCGTCGGTCGACGCGCCGGACGATCGCACCGTGGTCGTCAAATTGTCGAAGCCCAACGGCTCCTTCCTGTCGATTCTCTCGCAGGTGATGATCCTGCCGGAGCATGCCCTGGCCGCGATGCCGCCGGAAACGCTGGCCACGAGCACATGGTGGTCCACGACGCCGGTCGGCACCGGCCCCTTCAAGTTCAAGCGCTATGTCAGCGATCAATATGTCGAACTGGCCGCGGATGACGACTATCGCGGCGGCAAGCCGAAGGTCGACGTGCTCATCAACAGGTATTTCGAGAGCCCGGCGGCGGCCGTTGCGGCGCTGCGCGCCGGCGAAATCCAGTTCACCTATGTCGAGCCCGACGACGCGGTAACCTTCAAGAGCGACAGCAATTTCAAGGTGATCGAGGGCGCCTCCTATGTGGTCAACTACATCGGCCTCAGCCAGAAGGTCGAGTTGTTTAAGGATGTTCGCGTGCGCCAGGCGATCATGTACGCGATCGATCGCAATGCCATCATCGAGAGCCTCTATGGCGGCGCGGCCAAACCGGCCAATTGCGGCTACGTCGCGCCGCACCTGCTTCCTGAAGGTCTCGAAGCCTATGCCTATGATCCGGCCAAGGCCAAGGCTCTGCTTGCCGAGGCGGGGTGGGACAAGATCAACGGCGACAAGCCGATCACCTTGCTGACCTATTACGGCTCGCCGCAAGCCGCCAACGTGATGGCTGCCATCCAGTCGATGCTGGCCGAGGTCGGGATCAATGTGGTGCCGCGCGTCGTCGATACGCCGACTTATAACGGCATCGTCTACGAGGAAGGCACGCCGGACTGGAACGCGTTTGCGATGGTCTATGCCGGCCTGCAGAACGGTCCCAATCCGGCCGGCATCAGCCCGGGTCTCAACAAGTCCCAGATTCCGCCGGCAGGCTTCAACACCATGCGCATCGAGTTCGATGATCTCAGCGCCGCATTGGACGCTGCGCTCGCCCAGACCGATCCGGCCAAGATCGACCAATCCTGGCAGCAAGTCTGCAAGGTGATGAACAAGGATCTGCCCTGGGCGACATTATGGGTGGCCAACCGCTATGGCGTAGCCTCCAACAAGCTGCGTGACTTTGTCTGGACGCCGGCGCCGGGCGGCGGTCCTTATGCGGCTCACCCGGAACGCTGGGACATCCAGTAGAACGGCTGGCGGGCCATTCCGACCCACCAATGATACGGGCCGGCACGATGCCGGCTCCGCTCACCATCGCCACGGACAGCCAATGCTGAGTTTCATTGCCCGCCGCAGCGCTACAGGACTGTTGATGCTGGTCGCCCTGAGCGTCCTCATCTTCATCCTGCTGCGGCTGGCGCCCGGCGATCCGATCGATGCCTATATCAATCCGTCCAGCCCGATGTCGGCTTCCGACCTCGAAGTCCTGCGCGACCGGCTTGGGCTCGACCAGCCGCTTCCCGTGCAATACCTCGCCTGGCTTCGCGCTGCGCTCGGCGGCGACTTCGGCTATTCGATCCAGCGCAGCGGCGTTGGCGTGCTGCCGCTGGTCATGGAGCGCATCGGCCCGACCGCGCTGTTGATGGGCACCGGCCTGGCCATCGCCATCGTGCTCGGCATTTCCGCCGGCATCTTCAGCGCCGTCCGCCGTAACACGCTGCCCGACATCGCGCTGTCGGTGGTTTCCTTCGTCGGCATCTCCAGCCCGGCGTTTCTGACGGCACTTCTGGGATTGTACTTTTTCTCGGTGCTGCTGCGCTGGGCGCCATCAGGCGGCATGCAGACCGCCGGCGCCCCTTTTTCCGTAGCGGACGTGCTCGCGCACCTGGTCCTGCCCGCCTGCCTGCTGTCCATCGGACACGCCGCGCTGATCATGCGCTACATGCGCGCGTCGCTGCTGGAAGTACTCAACCAGGACTATGTGCGGACCGCACGTGCCAAGGGCGTGCGCGAATTCTGGGTGATCATCAAGCATGCAACCCGCAATGCGCTTTTACCGGTCATCACCCTGATCGGGTCGACGGTCGGCATAGCGATCGGCGGCGCCATCTTCCTCGAAAGCGTGTTCAACTGGCCGGGCATGGGCCTGCTGCTGGTCAACGCCGTCGGCACAAGGGACTACCCGGTGATCATGGGCGCCACTCTGGTAATCGGCATCTGCGTCATTCTGGTCAATCTCCTGACCGATATCGTCTATGCCGTCGTCGACCCGCGCATCCAGGTGTCGTGATGACGATCACCGCACCAGCTCCGACAATCGACCCGACAGCCGGGCCGCAAACCAAGGGACCGCTTCGCCGCGCGCTCGGCCGGTTCTTTGAAAATCGTGCGGCGCGCGCCGGTCTGCTTATCGTCGTCCCCATTCTGCTGGCGGTCTCGACCTATTCCCTGTGGTGGCCGTTCAGCCCCAACGCCATCGATCTCAGGGCGATCAACAAGGGGCCGTCCGCCATTCATTGGCTCGGCAGCGACGGCGTCGGCCGCGACGTCATGGCCCGGCTGCTGCAGGGCGGACGGATCTCGCTGCTGGTCGCCGTCTGCTCGGTCGCCATCTCGATCGTCATCGGCTTCCTGGTCGGCGCTGTCGCCAGCTTCGGCGGGCGCCTTGTCGACGGCACGGTGATGCGCTTCGTCGACCTCGCAATGACGCTGCCGCCGGTGATCTTCCTGCTCGTGCTCGCTTCGATCGCCGGCACCGGCATCGCGCCGACCATCCTGGTGATCTCACTGCTCTCCTGGCCGGTGCTGTCGCGCATGGTGCGCGCCCGGCTGCTCGAGCTGCGCGAGCGCGACTTCGTCGTCGCCGCCCGTGGCATGGGGGCAGGGCTGCCGCATCTCCTGTTCCGCCACGGCCTGCCGAACTGCATCGACATTCTGGTCGTCTACGCCACGCTGCAGATCGCCAATGCCATTCTGCTCGAAGCCGGCCTTTCCTTCCTCGGCCTCGGCATCGCACCGCCCGAAGCCAGTTGGGGCAACATGCTCAATCTCGCCCGCTCCACCGTGGTGCTCGAGCAATACCCTTGGCAATGGATGTTTCCCGGCGCCGTACTCGTGCTCACCGTGCTGGCCATCAACTTCATCGGCGATGGCCTGCGCGATGCATTCGACCCTCGTTCCGATCTCAACTGACCTGAAGGTTTTTGAAAAAATGCCCCTGTTCACCGGTGTCGTGCCACCCGTCGTCACCCCACTCCATTCCGATCTCAGTGTCGATTTTGCGTCGTTCACGCGGACCATCGAAAACCTGCTCGACGGCGGCGTTCACGGCCTGTTCGTGCTCGGCTCGACCAGCGAGGTGGTCTTCCATGACGAGGCCGGCCGCCGGGCCATCATCGAGCACGCGGTCAAGGTCAACAATGGCCGCGTTCCGATCTTCGCCGGGGTCATCGACCCGACAACCGATCGCGTCATCAACCACGCCCTGATCGCCAGATCGGCCGGCGCTGACGCCGTCGTGGTCACCGCGCCGTTCTATGCCCGCACCAGCCAGCCCGAGATCGGCGATCACTTCCGCTACATCAAGGACGCAGTCGACATCCCGATCATCGCCTACGACATCCCGGTCTGCGTCCATGTCAAGCTGGAGCGCCAGACCACCGTCGGCCTTGCCAGCGAGGGCGTTATCGCCGGCATCAAGGATTCCAGCGGTGACGACGGCAATCTGCGTTATGTGCTCAAGGACATGGCCAACGACCCGAATTTTTTCGGCATGACCGGGTCCGAGATCCTGGTCGACAGCGTGCTTGCCATGGGCGCGCATGGGGTCGTGCCGGGCCTCGCCAATGTCGACCCGCACGGCTACGTCAGGCTGTGGAACCTGATGCAGGCGGGTCAGCACGCCGAGGCCCGCCTGGAGCAGGAGCGGCTGTTGAAGCTGTTCGAGATCGTCTGGATCTCGCTCGGCAGGACGAGCGCCGGCTCGGCCGGGGTCGGTGCCTTCAAGACCGCGATGAGGAGCCTCGGCATCATCGCCTCCAACACCATGGCGCGGCCGCAACGCAGCCTGAACGACGAGGAAGGCGCAAAGGTCGACATCATCCTTCGCGACGTCGGCTTGCTGCGCTGACCGTGGACGCTCCGATCCTCTCGATTTCCGGTCTGCGAGCGGTGTTCCGTATCGCCGGACGCGACATCGCCGCCGTGCAGGACGTCGACCTGGTGATAGGTTCGGGCGAGACGGTTGCGCTGGTCGGCGAGTCGGGATCGGGCAAGTCGGTCACCAGCCTGTCGATCATCGGCCTGCTGCCGAAGAAGGTCGGACGCATTGCCGAGGGCTCGATCGCGCTGCGGCGCAGGGACGGCACGGTCACCGAACTGACCGGCCTCGATCCCGAGTCGCTGCGCAAGGTGCGCGGCAACGACATCGGCATGGTGTTCCAGGAGCCGATGACCAGCCTCAACCCGGTCTACAGCATCGGCGAACAGATCGCCGAGCCGATCCGCATCCATCTCGGCAGATCGCACCGTGATGCGGCCACTGATGCCATGCGGCTGCTGGCTCAGGTCGGAATTCCCGACCCTGATCGGCGGGCGCGGCAATACCCGCATGAGCTGTCGGGAGGGATGCGCCAGCGCGCCACCATCGCCATGGCCTTGTCGTGCGATCCGACCTTGTTGATCGCCGACGAGCCGACCACCGCCCTCGACGTCACTATCCAGGCCCAGATTCTCGACCTGCTGGCCGCGTTGCAGGCGCAACGCGGCATGGGCATTCTGTTCGTCACGCACAATCTCGGCGTCGTTGCCAAGATCGCCGACCGGGTCGCGGTGATGTATGCCGGGCGCATCGTGGAATCGGGTCCGGTGAGCGAGGTGTTCAACCGTCCGCGTCATCCCTACACCGCCGGGCTGATGCGTTCGGTGCCGCGGCTTGGCCAAGCCACCACGCTCAAGGCAGCAGGAACGCCGCTGCCGACCATCGCCGGCAATGTTCCATCGCTTGCCTTGCTGCCCAAGGGCTGCTCTTTCGCGCCGCGTTGCGCCCTGGCTGTCGATGCCTGCCGCACTGCTGTACCGCCATTGTTCGCGGCGACGTCGACCCAGCAAAGCCGCTGTTTGCGCTGGGAGGATCTCTGACAGTGGACGCTCCCTTCCTTTCAGTCAGGAACCTGACCAAGCATTTTGCGCCGACGGCGTTCTCGCGCGGTCCTGTCGTCAGGGCGCTGGACGATATTTCCTTCGACATCGCGCGCGGCCAGGTGGTCGGCCTCGTCGGCGAATCCGGGTCTGGCAAGACCACGATCGGCCGCTCGGTGCTGCGTCTCATCGAGCCGACGTCCGGCGAAATAAGGTTTGACGGCGTCGATATCACCAAGCTGAGCGCCGGGCCTCTGGCTCGCCAGCGCCGCAAGATGCAGTATATTTTCCAGGATCCGTTCGCCAGCCTGTCGCCGCGCATGACCATCGGTCAGATCCTGACCGAAGGCCTCGATATTCAGGGCATCGGCAGCAGGCGCGAGCGGCGGGCGAAGGCTGAGAAGGCGCTTGCTGCTGTTGAGTTGCCAGTCGATGCCGATGATCGCTACGCCCACGAATTTTCGGGCGGGCAGCGCCAGCGCATCGGTATCGCCCGGGCGCTTACGCTCGAACCCGAATTCATCGTCGCCGACGAGCCGGTCTCTGCCCTCGATGTCTCCATTCAGGCGCAGATCATCAATCTTTTGCGCGACCTGCAGGTCCGGCTCGGCCTGACCATGCTGTTCATTTCGCATGACCTGGCCGTCGTCGAATATATCTGCGACACGGTGATCGTTCTCTACCTCGGCCGCATCATGGAAGTCGCGCCTGCTGCCGCGCTCTATGCCCGGCCGCAGCATCCCTATACGCGCGCGCTGCTCTCGGCCATTCCGTCGCTCGACCCGCTGGCCAGGCAAGGCCGGCAGGTGCTGAAGGGCGACATTCCAAGCCCGGCAAATCCGCCGACCGGGTGTGTTTTCCGAACCCGCTGCCCGGTTGCCCTCGACGCTTGCGCCGGCATCGTCCCGCCATTACGGGCAACAACGTCCGATGGCCATTTGAAGGCCTGCATTCGCGACGACATCGCTTGAGACAAGACCCGACAAGGCGATTTACTTCGCGTGCTGTCTGAGAGACTCTCCGAAGGAAGGCGAAGAACCGGCCGCCAGCTTGCTGCCCAGAAAAGCCCCCGCCAAGCTCAACCGCCTCAATCCCGAGAGATCGATTTCCGAAGCTTCTCGAAAACCAACAGCTTGCTTTTGCGCACGCCGTCTTCAAGCAGGCTTCCGTTTGCCAGGTGCGCGGCGATGGCGCTGGCCAGCGCGCAACCCGTCCCGCGCATCGATCCGCCAAGACGCGGCGCATCGAAGCGGATGGGCTCTTGATCGGCGCGCAGCAGGATGTCCGTCGATCGACACCCCGCGGCGTGGCCGCCCTTGATCAGCAGGGCCTGCAATCCGGCGGTGAGCAATTTCTGACCTTGTTGCAATGCGCCGTCCTCGTCGATGGCCAGGTCTGAGCCGGCAAGGACAGCCAGTTCGATGAGGTTGGGTGTGACGAGACGGCAAAGCGGGATGAGTTCATGCTTCAGGACGCCGATAGCGCCTGTGTCCAGAAGCGGCCAACCCGAAGAAGAGACCAGCACCGGGTCGATGACTGCCGGTATCTGTGGGTTTTGGCGCAGCACATCCGCGACGGCGACGATGGTTTGCTCCGTCGCGAGCATGCCGATTTTGATCGCCCCGACCGCATTGGCTTGCAGCGCGGCACGCATCTGATCGGCCACCAGACCGGGTTGCAAATTGTGGATTTGCGTGACGGCTTCATGCGTCTGCACCGTCACGGTGGTAATGGCAAGGCAGGTGCGCAAGTCGAGGGCGGAGATCGTCTCAATGTCGCGGACTATGCCGGCGCCGCCGCTGGAGTCCGAGCCGCCGACGACAAGCACATGCGGTTCGCGCCTCAACGCCATCGCCCCGTCTTTTCGACCCACTCGCGCGTTCGCGCTTCCGGATCGGCATCCAATGTGATGTCAGTCACTACCGCGGCGCTGTCCGCACCGGCACCGAAGACGCCCTCGATCCGGTCGGGATTGAGGCCGCCAATCGCGACCAGAGGTGTCGGCGCGATCCGGCGCTTCCATTCGCCAAGCCGTTTGAGCCCCTGCGGCGCCCATTTCATCTGTTTCAGGATGGTCGAGTAGACAGGGCCGAGCGCGATATAGTCCGGTCTGGCGGCAAGGGCTGTTTCGAGTTCGAGATGGTCGTGCGTGCTGAGGCCGAGACGGAGACCCGCAGCCCTTATCCGGGTAAGGTCCGCCGCTTGCAGATCTTCCTGTCCGAGATGAATGAAATCGCAGTCCTCCTCGATCGCCAGCCGCCAGAAGTCATTGATGATGAGCTGGCATTTGTATCGGGCGCACAAGGCCTTCGCCTTGCGGATCTCGGCGCGCAACGCAGCCTCGGCGAGGTTCTTGACGCGAAGCTGCACCAGCCTGACGCCGAGCGGCGCCAGCCTTTCAATCCAGGCGGCGCTATCGACGATCAGATAAAAAGGATCGAGTCTCATTGAAAGACTGCCCGGCCAATTGTCGGCGTCGATGGGACGGCGAGGTCGCGCGGCTCGAGTAGGCCGGAGCGATAGGCCTCACGGCCGGCATCGACCGCCTTGCCGAACGCGCGCGCCATGCCGATCGGATCGGCGGCCTTGGCCACCGCCGTGTTGAGGAGCACCGCGTCGAAGCCGAGTTCCATCACGAGAGCCGCGTGAGATGGGCGGCCGAGGCCCGCATCCACGATCAGCGGGACATCCGGGAAATGGCCGCGCATCGAGCGGAGCGCGGTGATATTTACCGGTCCAAGCGCAGAACCGATCGGCGCGCACCAGGGCATGAGCACTCTGCATCCGGCTTCCAGCAATCGCTCGGCGACGACGAGATCGTCCGTCGTGTAAGGAAATACAGCAAAGCCGTCGTCGCACAAGATTCGCGCGGCCTCGACCAAGCCGAAGACGTCAGGCTGCAGCGTGTCATGATTGCCGATCACCTCGAGCTTGATCCAGTTCGTGCCGAAGACCTCGCGCGCCATATTTGCGGTCGTGACGGCTTCCTTGACGGAGTGACAACCGGCGGTGTTGGGCAGGACATGCAGCCGCAGCGATTGGATAAGCGACCAGAATTTCTCGCCACCCTTGCCGCCGGCCATTTCGCGGCGCAA